>JBGTSH010000139.1:0-25097 GCA_041940405.1 Polyangiaceae bacterium | reverse complement strand
ACGTGCATCGGTCGCGTGGCGACGATCGCGGCCTGCTCGACGCGACCGCCCGCCTCGTCGCGACGAGCGACGACGAGCGCGAGGCCGTCACGTTGGTCACCGCCGTGATGCCCCTCGCGGCATCGCACGCCGACGAGATCCTGGGCATGATTCGCTCGGTCTCCGAGCGGCTGGGTGAGTCCTTCGGGTTCGCGCAGCTGCGCGCGGCGATCCTCGATGCGTCGGGTCGCCCTTCGGCTGCCGCGGCGGCCTTACAGGCCGAGGTCGAGCGCTCGCCGGACGACGGCGAGGCAGAGCAGACCCTCGCGGCTTTCCTCGAGTCCAAAGCCGACGTCGAGGAGCTCTTGCCTACGCGGCGCTGGATCCTCGAGCGGCGCGTCTCGCGTGCGGACGGTGACGCGGCCAAGGTCGACGCGCTCCTCGCGCTCGCGAGCTTCGAGCGCAGCGTCGCGCGCCAGCAAGAAGCAGCAGCCCAGGCGCTCGACCGCGTCCTCGAGATCGATCCTTCGGAGGGGCGGGCGCTCGGCGCTCGCTACGAGCTGGCGCTCGACGCGGGCGACCATCAGGCCGCTGCCCGGTGCCTGCGCGCGTGGCGTGAGGTCGAGACCGATCCGACCCGCCGCCTCGAGTCTTCGATACGCCTCGCCGAGCTCTCGGCGACGAGCCTGGGTGACCCTCAGGCGGCGCTCGACCTCGTCGTCGAGCTCCTCGAAGAAGCGCCTTCCGAGCCGCGCGTCCGCGCCGTTGCGCTCGGCCTGCTCGGCCAGGCGGAGCTCGCCGAAGGAGCGGCGCGTGCGCTCGAGAGGCTCGCGGCAGCGACCGAGGATCCGGCCGAGCGCGCTCGCGTCTACGAGTCGATCCTCGGGAGCGCCGGCGCGGCCTCGCTCGCGGAACGGCACGGCGATCTCTACCAGGCGTGGCTCGACTGTCTCGAAGGCGATCCCGAGAAGGCGCTGCTCGTCGCATCGCGCGCCGCAAAAGAGGTGCCGGACCGCGACGCCTTCTGGGATCAGGCAGAGGATCTCGCGCGCGCAATCAAGACCCCATCGCCGGTCGCCGAGGCGTACCGGGCCGCGCTCGCCGATGCGCGCCGCCTCGAAGAGGACGTCGCGCTCCGCCTCGGCGAACGCGGCGTCGCGTTCCAAGAGGAATGGTTCGACGACCAAGAAGCCGTGACGCTCATGCTTCGTCTCGTCGTCGACGTCGTCCCGAGCGCAGCCTGGGCCTTCGAGCGTCTCAAGCTCGTCTACAACGCGGCCGAGCGCTGGGAAGAGCTCTTCGATCTCTACGACCACGTGATCGCGGCGCAGACCGACGCGTCGGAGCGCGCGATGGTCCTCGAAGACGCCGCCGAGATCGCCCGCGATCTCGCGGGCGACTCCGACCGTTCGATGAAGTACCTCGAGGCGCTCCTCGCCCTGAGGCCCTCCGAGCGGCTCGAAGGACAGCTCGAGCGCCTCTACGAGAAGCACGGCAAGTGGACCAGCCTCGTGGGTCTGCTCGAGTCGCGCGTCCCGCGTCTGTCCGCCGACGAAGCGCGCACCACGAGGCTCCGTGCTGCCGGCCTCTGGGACGAGAAGGTGGGCGATCTCGGGGCGGCGCTCGCCGTGATCGAGCCGCTCGTCCAATCGGGCGATGAAGAGGCCGAAGGCCTCGTTTCCGGGTGGCTCGAGCGGACGCGCTACGACGGCGACGGCGATCTCGCGGCGTGGCAGCGATTCAGCGCTCCGTCCAAGGGTGCGCACGCCGCGCTTCGCACGCGGTTCGCTCAGCTCCTCGGTGCTCTCTATCGGGATCGCGCCGACGAGCCTCGTTCGGCGACGATGATCGAGGTGCTGCTCGAGCCGGATCTCTCTCTTCAGGAGCGCAAGAGCCTCCTCGTCTCGCTGTCGAAGCTGCGCGGCCACCTCGGGGATGCCGCCGCGGCGCTTCAGGCGGAGATCGCGCTCGTCGCCCTCGCGACCGAGACAAAAGAGGAGACCAAGGCGCTCGGGCGCGCCGAGAAGGTCGCCGGAAAAGATCGGGCCGAGGTCGCAAAGCTCGTCGATGCGCTGGCGATGATCGGTGAGGCCGAGACAGGTCCCGAGCGCTCGTTGCGTCTGCTCCGTCGCGCGTCCGAGCTCGCTCGCACCGTGCTCGACGACGAGGGCAAGGCGATCGGCATCGATCTGGCCATCCTCTCTCGCTCCGATCAGGACAAGGACGGCGCCCGCGAAGCGGCGCGCCAGCTCGACACGACGCTCAAGGCGAGCGGACGCGAGGCCGAGCGCTGTCAGGTGCTCGAGCGGCTCGCCTCGCTCGAGACCGACGCCAAGGCGCGCCGCGCGTGCCTCGTCGAAGCCGCGCGGATCGCCGAAGAGGTGATCGGAGATCGGCAGCGAGCCGTTCGCGCGCTGCGTTCCTGGCTCGCCGACGACTCGGCCGACGTCGCAGTGCTCTCCAAGCTCGTCGACAACCTGCGAGCCATCGGCGATACGCGCGCCCTGGTAGAGGCCCTCGAGGCCCGGAGCAAGCACCTCGAGAGCGTCGAGGATCGGCAGAGCGATCATACCGAGATCGCGCGGGTCTTGGCGCGGTTCGCCGGTGACGCTCCCGCCGCCATCGAGGCCTATCGCCGCGTCCTCTCGCAGTACGGCACCAGCGACGAGATCGTCGACGAGCTGGCCGAGATCTTCGAGACCGAAAAGCGAATCGACGACCTCGCCGAGCTCTACGCGGCCGAGGTCGAGCGCGCCGAGAAGCCGCAGCGGCGAGCCGATCTCTACGCGAAGCTCGGCGACGCCGAGCGCAAACGCGGACGCATCGACGCTTCGCTCGAGGCGCTGCTCCACGCGCTCGCGCTCGCGCCGACGAGCCGAGACGCGCAGGCGGCGCTCGAGCGCCTCCTCGGCATCCTTTCTCCGACCGACGCCGCGCATCGCTCGCAGTTCGGGCGCGGCGTCGAGGCGCTCGCGAAGAGCTTCGAAGCGGGTGGGCTCGAGGATCGCTGGCTGGCCCTCGTCCCGGCTCGCCTGGCCGCATCGGACGACCCTCCCCACAAGTGCGAGGTCCTCCTCGCAGCGGCGCAGCTCGAAGAGTCGCACTCCGGCGGCGACGTGCGCGCGCTCGAGAAGACGGTGCAGGCGTTCGCCATTCGACCCGAGCACCCGCGCGTCGCCGAAGGCCTGCTCGCCCGCGCAAAGGGTACGGGGCGCTGGGACCTCGCCGCCCCCAGCCTCCTTCCTGCGCTCGCGGTCCGCGAGGACATCGATCCGAAGATCGCACGCGACCTCTTGGTCCTCGGCGCCACCTGGGCGGCAGGCGGCGGCACCGTTCCGACTGCTCCGCCGCAGGACTCGCGCGGCCTCACCGAAGGGCTGCTCTCGGCAGCCCTTCGGATCGCGCCACGCGATGAAGAGATCCTCGAGCGTCTCGTCAACGCGCGCCGGGCCACGCCGGGCCGTCCTCTCGTCGACGTTCTCGCGACGCTGTCCGAAGTGCGCGGCGGCGAGCTCGAGACGTTGCGCGAAGCCGCAGCGGTCGCGATGCGCGACGTCGCCGACGTCTCCCTCGCGCTTCCGCTCGGCGAAGAGCTGCTTCGTCATGCGTCGACCGCGCTCTCCGGTGGCAACGGCGAAGCCGCAGACCATGTACTCTGGGCGCTCGAGCTGGTGAACGAGATCCGTCGCGGCGCCGGCGAGACCTCCGCGGTCAAGGCGAACCTCCTCGCCGCCGCGGATCTCCCGCTGCCGGACTCGACGACGTGGGAGCTCCTGTCGTCGGCGGCCGAGATCGCCGAGCCCGATGAGGCTTCGCAGATCCTCGAGCGGCTCTACGCGCGAGATCGGTCGAATACGGAAATTGCTGACAAACTCGTCAGCGTCTACCGGACCCTCGAGCAGCGCGACAAGCTCGCCGAGACCTACGGCCGCATGGCCGAGGCCTCGGGCGATCCTGCCGAGCGCGCCGAGCTCCGCCTCGCGCAGGCCGACCTCCTCTCGGAGATCGGGTCGCCCGCCGACGCCATCTCCGCGCTGCGTCGGACGCTCGAAGACGTCGCCGCGCATGGTCCGACGGTCGAGCGGCTCTCGCGCTTGCTCGCGGCGACCGGCCAGCACGCCGACCACGCCACGCTCAACGAGCAGCAAGGCGAGATCTACGCCGAGCGCGATTCGTCGCTCGCGGCCGATCACTTCGCTCTCGCGTCGCGCATCGCCGAGACCGAGCTCAACGACGCGGCGCGCGCCGCTCGCAGCGCCAAGCGGGTCGTGGACCTGGCGCCGAGCGCGACCGCCCTCGATCGGCTGGCGAGCCTCCTCGAGCGCGCCGGAAAGCACCAAGACGAGGCCGCGGTCCTCGAGCGCCTCGCGTCCGTACGTGGCGACGACGACGATCTCTCGCTCCGGATTGCGACCGCGTACGGTCGAGCCGGGCAGACCGAGCGAGCGCGTGAGGGGCTGGAGCGCGCCGTCGCCGAAGGGCGAGCGAGCGAGAAGGTGAGGGACGTCCTCGCCGAGCTCTATCGCACCGGCGGCGCGTGGGGCGAGCTCGCGCGCCTCTACGCTTCGGAGGCCGAGCTCGCGACGGATCCGGCAAAGAAGCTCGACCGGCTCCGCGAAGCGGCGACGATCTATGCGCGCGAGCTCGAGAGCCCGGCCGACGCCATCCCCCTCCTCGAGCGCGCGATTGACCTGAAGCCGGACGAGCTCCCGACGCTCTTCGCGCTCAGCGAAGCGATGCGGCTGGCGGGCCGGCTGGAAGAAGCGAAGGGGGTTCTCGAACGCATCCTCGGCGAGTTCGGCTCGCGCAAGCCCAAGGAGCGCGCGCTCGTCCACTTCGAGCTCGGCAAGCTCTGGCTGGCCACGCACGACAAGGCGCAGGGCCTCGTCGAGCTCGAGGCCGCGTCGAAGATCGATCCGGCCAACGCGGCGGTGCTGCAGCTCCTGGGCGAGGTGGCGGCGAACGAGGGGCAGTACCTTCGCGCGCAGCGCACCTACCGCGCCCTCCTCCTCGTGCTCCGATCGCAGCGGACCGCAGCGTCGCAGTCGCCCCGGGACAAGCCCGTGACCAAGGCGCAGGTGCTCGTGGAGCTCGCGTACCTGGCCGAGAAGCAGAAAGAGAACGATCGGCGAGCCGAGTTCGTCGAGTCGGCGTTCGAAGCGGTGCGTCAGGACCCGAGCGAGCACGGCTCGCTCGTCGCGGCCCTCACGCACAGGAACATGCTCGACCTGGTCGCCCGCGCCTTCGAGTCGCGTCTCGAGGACTCCGATCTTGTCGAAGCGGAGCGCACCGCGATGGAGCTCGAGCTCTCCGAGATCTATCGCACCCGCCTCGACAAGCCAGAAGCCGCGCTCGAAGTGGTGCTCCGCACCGTCAAGCGCGCACCGCTCGCGCCCGGGGTCCTCGGGCGCGCCGCCGCGGTCGCCAAGTCCACCGGCGGCGTCCCCTCGCTCCTCGCCGCGCTCAACGAGAAGGCCGCCGGCGGCGAGACCCCGCGCGAGCGCCTCGACCTCTGGCTCTTCATCGCCGAGCTCGCCGAGCGCGAGCTCGGCGACGACCTCGCCGCCGCGACCGCGTACGACGAGGCGCTCGCCGCCACCGCCGATCTACCCGAGCCCGATCCGGGGCGCCGCGCCGCCGTGCTGGTCGCCCTCGAGCGCCTCGCCGAGCGCCTCGTGGCGACGGGCAAGGCGCCCGTCGATCGCCACGTCAAAGCGCTCGAAGGCCTCATCGATCTCGCGACCGAGGAAGACGCCGGCTTCGGCGCGATTGCCCAGCCGCTCTACCGCCTCGTCACGCTCCAGCTCGCCGAAGGCCGCGAAGAGGCGGCCGCCGCGCTCCTCGAGCGCGCATCGCGCGACGACGCCGACGGCGATCGCTTCGAGGCCGCGATGCGCGACGCCATCGAGCGCGCGACGACGAGCACGCGGCTGCCTCGCCTCCTCGAGGACATCTCCCGCGAGCGAGGCCGGACGCGCGCGGTCGTGTTCGCGCTCGAGACGATGGCCGATCGCTCGAGCGATCCGTCTTCGCACCTGCGCGACGCCTACGAGGCATCGCTCGAGCTCGAGGATCCGGACCTCTCCGTGCGCCTCTTGCGGCGCATCGTGCCAGAGGCGAAGGTCGCCGACTCCGAGGACGTGGTCTGGGCGATCAACGCGCTCGCCGAGCGGCGCTCCGCCGCGGACGACCCGCGCGAGGCCGCGGACCTCTGGGAGCGCGCCGCGCGCGTGAGCGAGCCGGACGAGCAGCGCGCGCTCTTGCTGCGGGTGGCCGAAGTCGCGCGCAACCTCTTGGGGGACGCGCGGCGTGCGATCGCTCTCTACGAAGAGCTGCGCGAGCGCGAGCCTGCCGATCGCGAGCTCTGGGCCCCGTTGGCAGAGCTCTACCGCAAAGAGGGCGACACCCCCGCGCTCGCCAAGCTCATCGATCAAACCATTCCACTGGTCGACGACCTCCACGAGCGCGCGGGCCTCAGGTTCTCGCTCGCGCAAATGCTCGAGTCGACCGATCCGTCGCGTGCCGCGGACGTCTTGGCCGAAGCGATGGAAGAGGACCCGACGCATTCCGAGGCGGCGTCGCTCCTCGGCCGCCTCTACGAGGCCACCGGCCGTTCCGGCGAGCTCGTCATCTTGCTCGAGCGCCAGCTCGACGTCGCGAAGGACGCGAGCGACAAGGACCGCGTGGTCGACATCGGCCTGCGCGTCGCCTGGCTCCGCGAGCAGGCGGGCGACGAGGACGCGGCGCTCGAGGGCTACCACGGTGTCCTCGATTGGGACGACAAGAACCTGCAGGCCCTCCGTGCCGTGATGCGGATCGCCGAGCGCCGCGAGGACTCGCTCGTCGAGAGCGATCTTCTCGATCGTCTCCTCGAGATCGAGACCGGCGACGAGGCGACGCGCACCGCCCTCCGCCTCGCGGATCTGAAGCAGGCGATGAGCGATCAAGAGGGCGTCGAGCGCGCTCTCGTCTCCGGGCTTCGACAGAACCCGAACAGCGCCCAGCTCCGCCAGCGTCTCGGCGCGATCTACGCCGAGCGCGACGATCGCGTGGGCCTGGCGCGGCTCTCGGCGATCGAGGCGCGCGGCGTCGCCGACCCCGAGATCAAGAAGGGCCTGCTCGTGAAAGCGGGCGAGGCGCTCCGCGACGAGGGCTCGCTCAAAGAGGCCGCCGACGCTTTCGCCGACGCGCTCGCCGTCGACCCGATCGATCGCGACGTCCTCTTCTCGTTCATGGACACCTGCGCGAACACCGGGCAGCACGCCCGCGCGATCGCCGCCGTCGACCAGGCGATCGACCACGATCCGGCCGACGACGACGCGTGGCTCTACTTCTCGCGCGCCGTCCTGCGCGAGGCCGTGGGCGACAGCGATCTCGCGCTCGACGATCTCGAGAAGGCATTCGACAAGAGCGGCGGCGGCTACCACGCCGAGCTCCGCGCGCACCTCGAGGCGGCGCTCGTACGAGTCTCGCGCGATCCGTCGGCGTCGCGGCGCTCCGAGCTCGCGATTCGTCTTCGCCTGGCCGAGGTCTCGGCGCAAGGGGGCGATCCTGCGTCGGCTCGCATGGTCGTCGATGAGGTGCTGCAGCGCGATCCCCGCAACCCGCTCGCGCTCGGCACGCTCGCCCGGATCGAGGAGCGCGGGCAGCGCTTCGATTCCGCGGTGCAGATCTACCAGCACATCGCGGGCATCGTGTCGGGAGCAGAGCTTGCCGACGTCGTCACGCGCCTCGCGGACGTGGCGCGCAAGATCGGCCGTCCCGAGCTCGCGCGGGCCGGGCTCGAGCGGGCGTGCGCAGAAGATCCGTCGGACTTGAAGCTGCGAGCTCTGCTCCGATCGATCTACGAGGACTCGGGCGCGATCGGAGAGCTCGCCGACATGGTGGTCGAGGATGCCCGCGCGGCGGCCGACGAGAGCACCCGGTACGATCTCCTCCTCGAGGCGGCGCGTCTCCTCCTCTACGGGACGGGCGACGCATCGCTCGGCCCCGCGATGGCCGAGCGCTCGATCGCGGTGCTCGAAGAGGCGGCCGCGGTCCGCTCCGACGATCCCGACGTGCTTCTCTTGCTCGCCGACGCGCTCGGCGCCGCCGGTCGCATCGACGACGCGCGCGGGCGGCTCGCGCAGATGATCGCGGCCCACCGCGGCAAGCGCTCGAAAGAGCTCGGCCAGTCGTACTACACGCTCTATCGGGTCGAGGCGCGCGACGGCAACCTGAGCGAAGCGCTCGCCGCGCTCACCAAGGCCTTCGACAACCAGCCGCAGAACGGTGGCATCGCGCTCGAGCTGGGGCAGCTGGCGGTCGACCTCGACGATCACGACATCGCACAGCGAGCGTTCCGCGCCGTCACCCTCATGAAGGTCGACGGCAGCTCGGGCGTCACCACGCAGGATCGCGCCGTCGCGTACTTCCAGCTCGGCAGCCTGGCGGTTCGGCAGGGCGATCAGAGGCGCGCCAAGCTCATGCTCGACAAGTCGCTCGCCGAGGATCCGACGCTGTCCGAGGCGCGCGAGCTCCTCGCCCGACTGGGGTAGTCGTGCGCTGGGTCGTAACCGGAGCGAACCGCGGCATCGGGCTCGAGCTGGTGCGGCAGCTCGCCGCGCGAGGTGACAGCGTCGATGCCCTCGCTCGCGACCCCTCCGACGCGCCCGCGCTCGCAGCGATCGCCGCCGCTTCTGACGGCCGCGTGCGCACCGTCGCGTGCGACGTCGTGAGCGACGAGAGCGTTCGCGCCGCCGCCCGCGCGATCGGCGACGTCGCCGTCGACGTCGTCCTCAACAACGCGGGCGTCATGGGCAAGATGCTCTCGCTCGAAGACGTCGACACCGAGGACGCGCTTCGCACGTTCGACATCAACGCGCTCGGATCGATCCGCGTAGCCCGCGCACTGCTTCCGCAGCTCGAGCGCGCGAAGACGCGCAAGATTGCGGGAATCACGAGCGGCATGGGATCGATCGCCGACAACACGAGCGGCGGCGCCTACGCCTACCGCATGAGCAAGGCCGCGATGAACATGGCGAACAAGTCCATGAGCGCCGACCTTCGCGGCCGCGGCTTCACGTGCATCGTGATCAACCCCGGCTGGGTGCAGACCGACATGGGCGGGCGTGGCGCCCCGACCCCGGTCGCGGACTCGGCGCGGAACATCATCCGCGTGATCGACACGGTTCGCCCCGACCAGACGGGCAGCTTCTTGAACTACGACGGCAAGCCGTACGCGTTCTGAAATCACTACATTTCATGCATTTTGCGGCTTCCCCCGCGGAAAAGGACGTGTACTTTACGCGTCTTGAAACGAGAGTACGGCGTTCGGCCGCTCTCGATCCGGTGGGGCCGGGTGTCCCGCCAAGATGGAGGTTTGAATCATGGCAACCAAGAAATCGGCCGGTGGCGGCTCCAAGAAGGCGCTCAGCAAGAACGGTCTCATCACGGCGATCTCCGAGTCGATCGGCGACGACGTGACCCGCAAGCAGGTCAAGGCGGTCCTCGAGTCGCTGATCTCGGTGGGCCACAAGGAGCTCAAGAAGAGCAAGCTCTTCACGCTCCCGGGCTTCGCCAAGTTCCGCGTCGTCGCGAAGCCTGCGACCAAGGCTCGCCAGGGCATCAACCCGTTCACCAAGCAGCCGATGACGTTCCCGGCGAAGCCGGCGAGCAAGTCGGTTCGCGCGCGCCCGATCAAGGCGATCAAGGAAGCGGTCGGCTGAGCTTCACCTCACCAAAAGCAAACCCCCTCAGCCCATTCATGGGCGAGGGGGTTTGACCTTTTGTGATCTCGGTTCACTTCACGTAGAGCTGGCCCGCCGCGACGCCGCTGCCGGCCTTGGCCGTCATGACGTACTTGGCGTTCACGCCGACGGGCGCCTGCCAGCGGAAGCAGTTGCCGTTCGCGCCGACGACCGCTGTGGCGCCGGTCATGTTGTCCTGCGCGAGCGCGGGGGGCTGGCCGGGAATGGGAGCGACGACGACGATCACGATGTCGAGCTCGGTCACGCCCGCGCCGGTGCCGATGACCGTGTAGCACTTGCCCGGCATCAGCTGGAACGCTTGCTCGAGGCTCTGCCCAGCCTGGAAGTTACCCGCGAGGACGCCGCCCTCTTTCTGCATGCCGGGGGCGTGGGTCGTTTGGAGCTGGAGCAGAGGGATGGTCGCGACGGACGCGAGGTTCGGATCGATCTGCTGGGCCGCGCCGCCGCCGGTCGTTCCGCCGCCGGTCGTTCCGCCGCCGGTGGTGCCGCCGGTTCCGCCGGTGCCGCCCGTGCCCGTCGGGATGCCCGGGATCGGAGGAATCGGAACGCCGAAGATGTTGGGCTGCTGCTGGCCGGCGTTGGGATCGGTTCCGCCCTGGCCGGTGGGCTGCCCCCCGGGGAACTGGCCGGGGAACTGACCGGGCTGCTGGCCGGGCTGCTGCGGCTGGCCGGGCTGGCCGGGCTGCTGCGGGTAGCCGGGCTGTTGGCCGTACCCAGGCTGCTGGCCGTAGCCGGGCTGCTGACCGTACCCAGGCTGCTGCCCATACCCGTAGTTGGCTTGGTCGCTCTGGCGCTTTTCACAGCCGGCCAAGACCCCGAGAGACATGAGCGAGACGAGCACGAGCGAGCGATTCACAGATACCTCCTGAGCCGAACGGCCCTGTCGCATTCGACGCGACGTGGGCTGAGCGTATTCGCATGCCGCGGGTGGGGCGGCTAGTAGCACCCGAAACCAGACACGATTCTTGCGCCCACCGGCGCCTTGTCGCGACGTATGCTACCGCGATGATGAGCTTCAGGAGCACGGTTGTGTCGACATGCTCGGTCGCCGGCCTCCTCGGTGCAGCCGTCCTGGCGCTGGGGTGTGGCGACAAAGAGCCCGAGTTTCCGGAGAACCCGCAGCCGAGCGCGAGCGCGCCGCCGACGCCGCCGCCGTCGAATACGGTGGCGACGCCGCCGCCTGTCGCCGCGTGCGATCCGGTTCAGTCCGTAGCCTTCAGCAGCATCTTGCAGGAACGCGCCAAGACCGAAGCTCCGAAGATGGAGCTCGAGGGGGGCGTGGTGTGTGGAACCATCGGAACCGAGGGCGGAACCGTCGACGGCCCGACGTTCTTCATGCAGCCCGGCATGTGTTACACGGTGCTCGCGAACGGCCTGCCGAACGTCACCGAGGTCGACGTGCAAATCGTCGGTGATGCAGCGGCCGCGGGCGTTCCGCCCGCGCTCGCGCAGCTCCTCTCGGCGCCGCTCGCCGTCGACTCGGACACCGGCGCGATGGCCGCGATCGGTGCCAGGAACAATTGCTACAAGTGGGCGTGGCCGATCCCGGCCGCCGCGAAGCTCGTCGTCAAAGCGCGCACCGGCACCGGCCCGGTCGGCGCGCAGGTCTACCGCAAGAAGCAGTAGCGCGCGCGAGCCCTCATCGCGGCGCATCGAGCCCGACCCTCGGTCGCGTTCGATGCGCCCGTTCGTCGTGCTCGACCGGGTGACAGCATAAAATGCTGACTGCTGATCGATTGACAGCACTATCGGCGGTGCTACATCTGGCGCATGGCTGATTCCGCTGCAGCCTTGGATGCCATCGACCGCAAGATCCTGCGCCTTCTTCAGGCGAACGGGCGGATGACGAACGCCGCTCTTGCCGAGGCCGTGGGGCTCACGCCGACGCCCATGCTGCAGCGGATGCGGAAGCTCGAGCAGGCGGGTGTGATCGAGCGCTACGCAGCGGTCGTCGATCCGGCAAAGGTCGGCCGGCCCGTCCTCGCGTTCATCCTCGTGACGTTGACGAGCCATGACCCCGGTGTGCACGACAAGCTGCTCGGGCAGATCCAAGAGATGCCGGAGGTTGTCGAGTGCCATCACATCGCGGGTGACGAAGACTTCCTGCTGAAGGTCGCGATGCGCGACATCCCCGAGCTCGAGCGGCTCTTGTTCCGTCTCGGTCGGTCCGGGGTCATCGCGCGCATCAAGACGACCTTCGTTCTTTCGAGCGGCAAATCGGGGGGACCTATTCCGGTGGGCGACACCGGAGAGGAGGCGTCATGACGACGGCCATTTCCTTCGGCATTCTCTGCTTCTCTTCGCTGCTGACGGTGATCGATCCGCTGGCGGTGGCGCCCGTGTTCACGTCGATCACGCGCGGAACGTCGGGGAGCGCCGCGCGCAAGCTCGCGGTCCGAGCGTGTCTCGTCGCGCTCGGCGTGCTCGTCGTGTTCGCCGTCTCGGGTGCCTTCTTGTTCAAGCTGTTCGGCATCACGCTCGACGCGTTCCGCATCGCGGGCGGCATCGTCTTCATCCTGCTCGGGCTGCCGATGCTCAGCGGCTCCCACGAAGAGAAGCACGCCAGAGCATCGAGTGACGACCCGGCGGTCGTCCCGCTCGGCGTTCCGCTGATCAGCGGCCCGGGCGCGATCACGACGACGATGCTCCTCATGGGTCAGTCGACGAGCGCGCTCCACACCACGGCGTTCTTCGCCGCGCTGGTGATGGTGCTCGTCGTGACGTTCGTCGTGCTCGCGCTCTCCCCGATGCTGCTCGGCCGAATCGGCAAGAGCGGTCTCGTCCTGGTGACCAAGATCATGGGCCTCATCGTCCTGGTCATCGGCGTACAGCTGATGATCGACGGCTTCCGGCCGGTCGCCGTGGACATCCTCAAGAGCGCGTCGAGGGTCTGAGCGACCGCCGCGCTACTGCACGTCGAGGTTCGGCGCCTGGCCGGCGCCGAGCTTCTTGCCTGTCTGGTCGAAGGTCTCGGTGCACTCCTTCGATCCGCTCCCGGTCTGAACGCCGACGACGATGCGTCCCTTGGGCGAGACGGCGTCGATGAAGGTCTTGGCGACGTCTTCGCAGGTCAGCTTCTTCTTCGGGTTCGAGCACTGCACGTAGTAGGCAGCCTCGTCGTCGAGATCGAGCTCCTTCGGCTCGCGGTTCTCGCGCTTCGCCATCGCGTCCTCGAAGCGCTGCGCGACCTTGGTCAGCTCCTTCATGTCGAGCGCGACGGCGTCTTGGCAGCCGAGCTCGCGGACCTCATCCGTGCCGGGCGCGTTCCGCGCCTTGACGACGATGCCCATCATGTCGCCCGATGCGTCGACGAAGTCCTTGAACGAGATGTAAAACCAGATGCCGCCGCCGATCCCCATCAAGAGGAAGAGCCCGCCGGTGATCAAGAAGGCGAGCAGGCACCCGCTCATTCCCTTCTTCTTCGGCGCCTGATAGCCCGGCTGCTGGTAGGGGTTACCGTGCGAACCGCCCCCATGCGGACCACCCCCATGCGGACCACCTTGCGGGCCGTGATAACCACCACCTTGAGGAGCGCCATAGCCGGACGCGTTAGCGGCCGGTCCAAAACCAGAGCCCTGAGGTCCGCCGTAGGCCATGCTGCCCAGGCTAGACCGTAAGCCCGGGCGCAGGGAAGGCGCCGCACATCTCGCGAACTTCCGCCGCGATGCGGTCGAGCTTCTCGGGCTCTTGGCTCTTCGCCACGTCATCCATGAAGCCGGCGAGGCGCACCATCTCGGCCTTGCCCATGCCGCGCGAAGAGATCGACGGCGTGCCGATGCGGATGCCGCTCGGATCCATCGGCTTGCGAGGATCGAACGGGATCGCGTTGTAGTTGCAGACGATCCCCGCGCGATCGAGCGCTTGCGCGTACGGCTTTCCACCGAGGTTCTTCGGCGTCATGTCGACGAGCAAGAGGTGGTTGTCTGTACCGCCGGTGATGAGCGAGAAGCCGCGCTCGACGAGCGCCTCGCCGAGCGCTTTGGCGTTGTCGACGATCCGCTTGGCGTACTCGACGAACGCAGGTTGGCTCGCCTCTTTTGCGGCGACGGCGATGGCCGCGGTCGTCTGATCGTGAGGCCCGCCCTGGAGGCCGGGGAACACGGCGCGATCGATCACCGAGGCGTGCGCCGCCTTGCAGAGGATCATGCCGCCGCGCGGTCCGCGGAACGTCTTGTGGGTCGTCGACGTGACGACGTCGGCGATGCCGATCGGGCTCGGATGAACGCCCGCCACGACGAGACCCGAGATGTGGGCGATGTCGCAAGCGAGGATCGCTCCGACCTCATCCGCGATCTCACGGAACGCCTTGAAATCGAGGGTGCGCGGGTACGCGGTCGTGCCGCACCAGATGAGCTTCGGCCGGTGCTCGCGGGCGAGCTTGCGAGCCTCATCGAGGTCGATTCGGTGATCGTCCTTACGAACGCCGTACGGCACGCTGTGGAAGTACTTGCCGGTGATGCTGACGGTGTGGCCGTGCGTGAGGTGGCCGCCCGCGGCGAGGTTGAGGCCCATCACCGTCTCGCCCGCCTTGAGGAAGGCCAGGTAGACGGCGAGGTTCGCAGGGCTCCCCGAGTACGGCTGCACGTTTACGTGGAGCGCCTTTGGATCGTCGAGCACCTTGCCGAAGAGCGCCTGGAGCCGCGACTTCGCGAGCTCTTCGACCTCGTCGATGATCTGCTGCCCCTCGTAGTAGCGCTTTCGCGCGTACCCCTCGGAGTACTTGTTCGTCAGGCACGAGCCGCTAGCCTCGAGGACTGCGCGCGACGCGTAGTTCTCGCTCGCGATGAGGCGGAGCTTGTCGGCTTCGCGCCGCTCTTCTTTTGCGATGAGCGAGGCGATCTCCGGATCGACCTCGGCGAGCGGCGCCCGACCTTGCGCGGCGGCCATCAGCCGACCTCGAAGTCGGCGCGGCTCAAGAGGTCGGCGACGCGCCAGAGGAAGCTGTTGGCTGCGACGCCGTCGATGATGCGGTGGTCGTACGAGAGGGCGACGTACATCACCGGATGGATCGCGATCGTGTCCTCATCGCCGTTGGTGACGACGACGGGGCGCTTCTTGATCTCGCCCATGCGAAGGATGCCGACGTTCGGCTGCGAGATGATCGCGGCGCCGAAGAGGTTGCCCTTGAGACCCGGGTTCGAGACGCTGAACGTGGTGCCCGCGAGATCGTCGGCGGTCACCTTGCCGGCCTTGGCGCGCTGCGCGAGCTCGTCGATCGCCGAGGCGATGCCGCGGAGCGAGAGCTGGTCGGCGTGCTTGATGCTCGGCACGACGAGGCCGCCGGGCGTGTCGACGGCGACGCCCAGGTTGATGTCACGAATGACGGCGTAGCTCTTCTCGAGGACGCGGGCGTTGAGCGTCGGGTTCTCGCGAAGCGCGCGCACGGTCGCCGCGCAGATGAACGCGAGGAAGGTGAGGGGAACGCCCTCTTTCTTGAAGCGGTCCTTGTGCTGATCGCGCAGCTTCGCCGTGGCGTAGAGGTCCACCTCGGCGACGGTCGCGACGTGCGGCGAGACCTGCTTCGAGTAGACCATGTGGTCGGCGGTGATCTGTCGCCGACGGTTGAACGGGATGATCTGATCGCCCGGCTTCGGATTGAAGGGCGGGACCTTGTAGGAGCCGTACCCGACGCCCGGGATCGGCGGCACGAAGCCGGCGCCCGCTTGAAGGAGCTGCGATAGCTCGACCGCGGTCGGCGTCGCTGTAGGCGGTGCAGCCTGCGGCGCCTGCGCGGGTGCGGCGAGGGCCGTTCCACCCGCGGCGCGCCGGACGTCTTCATGCGTCACGCGGCCTTGCTCGCCGGTGCCCTGCACGCGACTGACGTCGACACCGTGCTCGAGCGCCATGCGCCGCGTCGACGGCGATGCGAGACCTTGGCCCGAGTTTCCGCTCGGCGGCGGAGGCGGCCCAGCCGGCTGAGGCGTCGCGTATTGGGGGGCAGCAGCGGGCTGGGCTGCTGCCGGCTTCGCCGGAGGCGACGCTGCTGCGGGTGCGCCGGCTCCCTTGCTCGCCGTCTCGTCGATCTTCGCGAGAACGGTGCCCGTCGCGAGGGTCTGCCCCTCTTTCGCGATCAGCGAGACGACCCGGCCGCCCGACGGCGCCCGGACCTCGGTGTCGGCCTTGTCGGTCGCCACCTCGAGCAGCACCTGCTCCCGGTCCACGAAATCACCCTCGCGCACGAGCCACTTGGTGACGGTGCCCTCGGCGACGCTCTCGCCGAGTTGGGGCATCGGGACGTCGATCATGTCCTCTATCGCTCCTTGTTGGGCCGAAACCCAGGGGGCGCTCGGTATAGACGCGACCGCGCCCCCCTTCAACCATCGCGACAATTCGCTCGGTCTGCCGAGCGAATCAAAGAGCAAAATTCACCTGGCTTGCGCGGTTGGTTTGTCTAGAGCGCGGTGCCGCCGGCGGCCTGCGTGAGGGCCTCGTCGAGCGCGCGCTGCGAATAGCCGGCGAGGATCTTCCCCTCGACGTCGATGACCGGGATGCGCCCGCCGCCCTTGCCGATCTTCTCGAGCTTCAGCTGCATCTCGGCCTGCGCGACCTTGTCTTTGTCGATGTCCTTGAAGGTCGCAGCGATGCCGCGCTTCTTGAGGTGCGCGAGCGCCTGGTGACAGGGACCGCACCACTCGGCCCCGTAGACGGTGACCTTGATGTGGGAGAGCGGCGTCTTCGCGGGCGGCGGCTCCTTGTCGGGAGCAGCCGTGCCGTCGGGCGACGGCACATCGGGCCGCGGGCCGGGGGGCGCACGACGCTCCGACGGATCGCGCTGGCGCCGCCGATCGTCCGAGCCGTCCGGCGCTTGAGCGACCGCAGCGTTCTTCTCGCGCCGGCGCTCGATCTCGTCTTCCCACGCTCGCCGCGAGAGGCTCCGCGTCGTGTACGCGCCGTCCTGACTTCGCTGCGTGAGGTCGGAGACGTAGATCGGATCGGTCGTGCCTTCGCTTCGATCCGAGATCACGATCCGAACGAAATCGCGCGCCGCTTCCGGGACCTGATCCGGGCTGCCCTCGACGTGGGTTCCGCCTTGCGGATCGATCCACGTGATCATCAGGTTCGGCGTGTCGGCGCGGAACTCGAGCGCCGGCAGCTCGGCAGGCGCGTCCTTCTGCGCCTCGGCCTTCTGGGTGCACGCGCCGGCCGACAACAGGACGATCGCAAGCAGGGCTCCGATCCCAATCGAGCGGCTGACTCTCACCGAGCCGTAAGGGTGCCCCCTTGCGCCTGTCGGCGCAAGCCACGATCCGGGCTGGCTCACGTCCCGTCGAAGGTGCAGGAGCCGCAAAACCCCTGATCCAGCTGCTCTTCCAAGCAGCTGACCCGCTGGGCTACCCCGTCGGCGAAGGCCGGATCGTCCTTCGCGAGCGCGTTGCAGGTGCTCTCACAGGCCTCCTGGTCGAGGGGTATGGCACCGCTGTCCTGCCCCCCGAAGCTCTGTTGGCACTCGGCCTCCATGGCACACAGGTCCTCGCAGTCGCCTTCGGTGCCGCCGCAGCCCAGCCCGAGCGCCAGGATCGCGGCCCCAAACCAAAGGCTGAAGGTTCGCACGCGGCCGTTCGGTCCGATCGTCATGGCTGGAGTCCTCGAGCCGCTGCTGGTCCCGAGCTTGCACTGGGCCCCGGCGGTCCGTCGCTTCCTTAGCTTAAGCCTCTTCGGTCCGTGTCCGCCGCCGAAGACTTCCGTGTCGCCCGGCCAACGGAAAGGGCCATCCGAGGACACCCAAGTTCTCGATGAACGCGCTTCGCCTTGCCCCTCGGGCTGCCTGGATCGCTTGCTCGTCGCTCGCACTGACCGCGGCCGTGATGGCGGTGGCACCTACCGAGGCGAAGGCCTGCGGCGGCTGCTTCGTACCCCCGTCGACGCCCACGGTCGTGTCCGGGCACCGCATGGTCATGGCCGTCTCGACGCAGCAGTCGACGCTCTGGGATCAGATCCAGTACGCCGGTGAGCCCGAAGAGTTCGCGTGGGTGCTTCCGGTCAAGCCCGGGGCACGCATCGAGACCGCGACGGCGGCCTTCTTCGAGGTGCTCGAGGCGACGACGCAGACGCGGATCCAGCAGCCGGTCGTGAACTGCGGCGGCGGATCCGACGGCTTCGGTTGCATGGCCTCCGATGCCGGGGGGGTTACTGCGCTCTCGGACTCCGAAGACGGAGGGCGCGGCGCCGAAGATGGGGGCGACCCGGTCGACGTCGTGCACCAGGGGACCGTCGGACCTTACGAAACTGTCACGCTCTCGACCGAGGAGCCGGGCGCGCTCAACGTCTGGCTGGAGGGCCACGGCTACGCCGTCGACGACAGCACGCAGCCGATCATCGACGCGTACGTCGCCGAAGGCTTCGACTTCATCGCGCTCCGCCTGCTCCCCGGCAAAGGCGTTCAAGAGATGACCCCGGTGCGCGTCGTGTCGCCCGGCGCCGGGCTCTCGTTGCCGCTTCGCATGGTCGCCGCCGGCACCGGCGCGCAGACACCGATCGTCCTCTACGTGGTCGGCGAAGGTCGCTACACCGTCCAGAACTTCCCGGAGGTGCGCGTCGAGAAGAGCCTTCTTTCGTGGAACTTCCGCAGCAGCCAGTCGAACTACGAGGAGCTCCGGCGCCTCGCGCTCGGGCAAGGTGACGGCCGAGGCTTCCTCACGACGTTCTCGGGCGAGGGGCTGCTCACCACGGGCTTCTCCGATCCGGTGTCGTTTCAGTTCGTCGACTTCCTCTCGCTCTACGCGCAGCAGGCCTTCAACAACGGTGAGACCGCGGAGCTCTGCGAAGTCGCGCCGTTCGACAGCTTCGGGAACACCGGCGGCACCGGCGGTCAGCTCCGGCCCGAGAAGGGCGTCGTCAAGAATCCGTGCCCGGCTGGCGAGCCCTGGGACTCGCCCGCCTGCATGCCGGTCGGCACCTTCGTCGATGCGCGCGAGTTCGGCTGCGAAGACCTGGACGATGTCGCGACGGCGCTCGAGGGGCTGCACCTCGAAGACGTTTGGGTCACGCGTCTCGAGGCGAACCTGCCACGCGAAGCGCTCGCCACCGACCTCTTGCTGCAGGCATCGACGAAGCAAGAGCCCGTGAACAGCACCCTTCAAGCGAACATCGCGCTCGAGACCGAGGCGGTCTGCGGGGCCGGCGTGGTCCCGCGGATCGGCGAGGACGCCAAGCGCCCGCCGCCCAAGCCGTGGATCGGCTTCTATGGGCTCGCGCTGGCAGCGGCTGCGCTCGCCTACGCGGCGCGCCGCGTGACCGGGCGCCGCGCGACGACGCGCTGACGGCGCCGGTGCGCGAGCGCTGCGGGCTTACTCCGACCGAGCGCCGCCGCCTCGGATGCTCCCGGGAGGACCGTCGCCGTCCGTCCCGTTGGCGTCCGGCAAGAGGACCTCGAGCGGACCCGTGTGGTACGCGCCGCTGCGCTTCTTCTCGGGAGGACGTTGGGTCGGGGGAGCGTCGGTGTCGGCGCTACCTGTGTTGGCGGGGCGTGTGGCGCCCGAATTGGAGGCGACGTGCGGCGGAGGGGGCACCGACTTGACCGCCGGGATGCCCATCTGGCTCAGCCGGCGCTCCCCGCTGAGCCGCAAGTCCAGCCAGCGGTGAGCATCCATGACGGCGAGGAATGCTCGCAGCGGCAGCTGCGATGACAGGCCTGTCATGTTGAAGCGCGTGAGGCCGAGCTCGGCGGAGCTCGCCGGGAGGACGACTGCCATCTGTCCGTAGAGCCGCGCGCCGAGCCAAGCCCACGCTTCGTCGCAGGCGTCGGTCGCGAGCTCTTGACCGAGGCCGCGCGCATCGAAGAGCACGCGGCGCACGCCCGTCTTCTCCATGATGCGTTCGACGAGAGTGCCGAGGGCACGGACGCTGTCGACGGCGGGGAGCGCGCCGGTGAGAGAAAGGTGGATGTACCCCTTCCTCTGCTCCAGCTTCAGGCGGGCGCCGCTGAGTAAGTACTCTTCCTGCATTCCCCGGCTTCTTTGGTACCCGTGCGGCCTCGCGGCGCCAACTCAATTCACGCGCGTTCCGGAGACCTTCAAGCAACAGCGGTCTCTACGAGGAGCACCCCTCTTCGGGGGTCAGGGCTCGCCCGAAGCTGCGCCCGTTCGGCCGGCGGACGAGCCCGGCGGGATCGTGAGCCATCTATGTGCGTCCTTTACCGCGTGAAATGAGCGGATTTTTACCCGATGCGACAGTCCAGTCATGTTGATGTGCGTGCGTTTGAGCTCGGCCGTCTCGGCGACGACGTAGGCGACGCGCTCGTACCCTTGCCCCGATCCGAGCCAATCCCAGGCCCGCTGGCGGACGTCGGGTGACGGTTCGGAAGTTTGGCCTCGCACGTCGACGAGCGCCGAGCGGATCCCCGTCCGCACCATGATTCGCTGCATCAGCGCGTGATATCCGTCGACCTCCGCGACGGTCTGGAGCGTGCCGGTCGCGACCACGTAGAGGTACGCGGCGCGGGCCTCGACCGTGATCTCGGCGTGCGGCAGCCGATGGACCTCCAGCTCCCCTGCCATCGTTGCCTCGAGCTCCGTCGAGCTCAGGGAGCGCAGACACGAGGACCGAGCGGCAGTGACTGGTCGGTCGCGATGCCCAGCTCGAGGACGGCGTCGTGGTCGGTGCCGAGATAGTAGTGAGTTTCCTCGGTAGTTCCGCCGATACGCGTGAGATCCGAGGGCCCCGTCTCGTAGCCGGCCGCCACCACGACGGCACGCGTGGGATCGTCCGACCGCCGCAAAATCATGCGCGTGCCCTTGGGCGGACGAGCTGCTGCAGTCCAATACATGTTGACGTACCAGCCCTCGTCCAGCGTGGGCAGGTCAGCAGGGTCGCCGATGCCTGCCCCGAAGAAGTCGCCGCCCTCGAGGGGCGCCCAGAGCTCGCCGCGGTGCATCACGAGGCCGGTTGCCTGCTGCGAGAGCTCGAAATGCTCGGCCAGCTCGTCGGTAGCGGTCGCAGGGAAGGGTGCGGGCTCGCTCGCGGTGACGAGGTGCGCCTCTTTCACCACCGGGCCGGTCGCGGGCATGGCGAGGTGCGTGCCGCCGTCGCCGACCCGCGGCATCTCGCCGGTGGCCATCGTGCACGGACCGGAGCTCGCGGGCGTGAAGCCCACGTCGAGCGTGTACGCGCCGGACTGGGGCCCGCCCGAGCTGGTCCAGGTGTCGGCCACGATCCAGACGTCGCCTGCTTCGACATCGGCGAACGCCTGGAGGTCGCCGCGGTTCACGCAGCCGGTTCCGGCGGGCGCGGCTGGATCGAGGTCGCCGAGGATGTGGACGTCGATGTCTACGCCGTCGCCGTCGTAGACGGCGGCGGTGAGAAAGCCAGATGACGGTACCGTCACGCGATAGAGAATTTCCGGACCGCCCTCGTCGGTCTCGGGCGCGCAGTCGTAGGTCGCGATGGCCGTGGTGCCTTCGGTCGAGGTGTCGCGCTCGTCAGTGAACGGGAACGTGTCGATGCAGGTCACGCCCGACGGGCATGGCGTCCCGGAGCCGGTGGTCGCCGTGCTCTTCGTCGAGGTTGCGCTCGTCTGCGCGGTCGCCGGACCGGACCCGCCGGCGCCCCCGGCGCCGCCGGCACCCCCGACGCCCGCGGCGGTCTGCGCCTCGCCCGGGTTGCACGACCCTGCCCAGGCCGCGAGGAAGGCGAACGTCACTCGATGACGAAGGAGGAACATGCTCTCACCGCTCTCGCTTCAGAGGCTCATTCGGGGATGGGGTCGGGCGGGGCCGACGTGGTCGAGCCCGCACCCCAGAACTGCGTGCCGGGCGGCTGTGCGATCAGCGTCGTCATGAGCATCTGGTTGGGGAAGCTCACCTCGAAGAGCTGCCCCGCCTCGGAGAAGCCGTAGACGCTGCCGGCCCAGAACGCGATCCCGTAGACCGCGCTGTAGCCGAGCGGGCCCCAGTTGTTCACCATCTGCCCGCTCACCGGGTTGATCTCGATCAAGCAGTCGGTCGGACACGAGAGGCCGGTCACCGTGAGGAAGCTCTTTCCGCCCTTGACCGAGACGACGTCGCCGCTCGAGACGAGGCCGTTGCCCCCGAGCGCGCCGATCAGCTGCTTGCTCCCGGTCGTGGGATCGATCCGGACGTACTGGTCCCCCTCGTAGCCGACGAGCGCCTCGACGTTGGGATCGAGCGTGCCCTCGGGGATGAAGGACAAGGAGTTCGGGTAGCTGCCGCTGGTGATGAGGCTGCAAGCGGCGGTCGTCTTGTCGATCGTGTAGATGCCGTCGAACGTCGTTCCGATGAGGTTCGAGTCTTTGTCGAGCGCGATGTCGATGACGCTCATGCAGCCGGTGAAGCTCCCGACGACCGTCACCTCTTTGGTGAGGGGATCGAGGCGATAGAGCGTGCTCGGGCTGTGTCCGTAGACCTCGGCGACCTCGGGCTCGCCGCCGCCGCCGCCGCCGGTGCTGCTCGTTGCCTGGAAGCCGCCGCCCAGCGCGCCGGTCGTCGCGCCGGGGCCCGCGCCGGGGCCCGTCGCTCCGCCGCCTGCGCCGCCTTCGCCCGCCGTCTCGCCTGCGTCGCATGCCGCTGCCAGGAGGCACGCGAGCGCCAACGCAGACGCCGTCTTGCTCTCGGACGCTCGGAGCACAACCATCGAAGCCTCCGTCGAAAGAAGTTCTTACTGCACAGCGCGCTACTGCGGAACAGGCGGCGCCGACGTCGTCGAGCCCGCACCCCAAAAGCTCAAACCCTGCGGCGTCTGGATCGGGGTCGTCATGAGCTCGCCGTCGACGATCGTGACCTCGAAGAGCTCACCTTCCGTCGTGAAGCCGTAGACGCTCCCGGCCCAGAAAGCCGTGCCGAAGACGCGATCATACCCGAGGTTCGTGTAGCTCGTCATGATGGCGCCCGTCGCCGGATTGATCTCGACGAGGCAGTCGGCGCACTGGTTCTGGCCCGAGTCGGCGTCCTTGATCGTGAGGAAGGTCGGCCCGTTCTTCACCGAAACGATGTCGCCGCTCGAGATGAAGCCGTTGCTCCAGGGATCGCCGATGTTCTGGATGGCTCCGCTCACCGGATCGATGCGGACGTACTGATCGTCGACGAAGCCGACGAGCGCTTCGGTGGTCGCGTCGAGGGTGCCGGCCGGCACGAACGAGAGCGAGTTCGGATAGACGCCGCGCGAGATGAGGGTGCATGCGGCCGTCGCACGATCGATCGCCCAGAGGCCCTCGTTCGTCGTGCCATAGAGGTTCGACGCCTGATCGAGGGCGATGTCGGTCACCGACTGGCAGCCCGCGAAGTTGCCCACGATCCCGACGGCCTTCGTCTCGGGGTTGAGCTTGTAGAGCGTAGAGGCGGAGTGGCCGAACACCTCGGCCATCAGCGGCGGGCCGCCTCCCATCGAGCTCGCCGTCGTGAACGACCCGCCGGTGCCGTCGTCGCCCGTCGTCGTCGTGCCGCCCGTACCCGTCGCCGCGCCCTCACCGCTGCCGCCGACCTGGTCGTCCGACCCCTCGGCGCACGAGAACGCCGCCGCCACCACCCCGAGACAAGCCAAGATCGTTCTTTTCATCGTTACTTCCTAGAAAGCTAGCGCCGCACTTCCATCTTCCTCTGAACGGCGCCGCTCTTCATGAGCATCTCGAAGGCTTCCTTCTCGAGCAGCGGGTGAACGCCGCGCGGAGCGACGCCCATGGGGTTTTTCTTCTTGGTGATGAAGCCCGTCAAGTACTGCGGGTTGAGCGCCTTCAATCGTTGCAGGGTCGCCCGCATCTGCTTCGTGTCGCTGCCCCATGCGTACGCGAACGCGCGCGCGCGATAGAGCTGGGGCTTGAGGTCTTCGTAGGCGGCGTCCTCGGGGTCGAGCTTCACCAGGAGCTCGATCGCGCGCTTCGCCTGTCCGGACCGCGCCCACGCTTCGCCGATGATCGCCGTGAGCGTGGCGCGCGAGCGGGCGTCCTGGTGGCGCGACAGATCGATCCCGTCGACGAGCGCGCGCGCCTCGTCGGTCTCTCCCAAGATGAGGTGGATCATCGCGCGCTGCCCGCGCGCCTCGTCGGCGACGTGCGCCATCACCTTGGACAGGTTGATCTGCTCGAGCGTCTTGAGGGCCGAGCGAGGGTCCTCTTGCATCTCGAGCTGGGCGCGGGCGAAGACGGCCGCAGCGTCGTCCTTCTTGAAGCCGCTCTCCAGCTTCTGCAGCGCCTCTTTCCGACCCTCGGGCGTATCGGCTCCCTTGAGGATGTCGACGACGGCGCGGGACTTCTGCGCGTAACGCAGCGCCCAGACGAGGACGCCGGCGATCGCGACGGTGATCGCGCCCATCAGCGCGAACGCGATCCAGTGCCCGATGACGGCCGCGATCACCCAGCCGAGGGCGACAGGAATCCCGAGCCGCACGCCGAGCTTCTTCAGGTTCTCGGGGCTGAGCGGATCGGGGACAGCCTGCTTCTTGCGCGCGTCGGCCAAGAGCTCGTCACGCTGCTTCGCGGCTCCTGCTGCGCTCTGCTTTTTGCCTTTGCCGGTCACGTGCGCTCCGCGCGGCGAAGGGCCTCCTCACCTCGCCGCAACGGGGCTCATAGCACGACGCGGGCCACGAGGTATCGGCGCCTTTCGTACGCTCAATCCCCGGGCTTCTTCGGGGGAATCGAGGGCGGAGGGAGCGAGGCCGGGGGCAAGGACGACGGCGGCACGGAATCGGGCGGCCCGTCTCGAGGTGGTGGGGGGCCGGTGGGCGGGCTGGAGGTGTGCCCCCCGGTCCCGCTGGGCGGAATCGGGGTGGGGTTCTGGGTCGCGGTCGGATCCTTGAGACCCATGGTCGATTCTCGGAAGTGCAGAAAGACCGTCTGCAGGATCGACATGCAGGGCACCGCGAAGAGCGCCCCTTTGATCTGGAAGAAGTGCTCGCCCACGAGGAGCGAGAAGACGACCAGGACCGGATGGATCTTCGCCGCGTCGCCGATGATCTTCGGATTGAGGAAGTTCGCTTCGAGCTGGTGGATGCCGATGATCCAAGCGAGCACCGCGAACGCAGTCCCGAACGACTGCGTCAGACCGATCGCGACCGCCGGGATCGCGGCGATGATCGATCCGAAGATCGGGATCAGCGAGCCGATGGCGGCGATGAGCGCCATGAGCGGCCAGTACTTCAGATCGAACAGCCAGAAGCCGATCGCCGAGAGGATGCCGTTGACCGCGCAGATGAGGAGCTGGCCGCGAACGACGCCGGAGAGGCCGCGGTCGAGCCGGTGGAGGAGCCGATCGAACGAGGGCTGCGTCTCGAGCGCGACGAGTTCGAGCTCCACTACCAGCCCAAGATCACGCTCAACGGTGAGGAGCGGATCACCGGCGTCGAGGCGCTGCTGCGTTGGCGCGATCCCGAGGGCGGGGTGATCCCGCCCGGCGTCTTCGTCCCGGTCGCCGAGGAGACCGG
>JBGTSH010000138.1:0-25134 GCA_041940405.1 Polyangiaceae bacterium | reverse complement strand
TTCAGCTCTGCTCACACCGCGCACGAACCATACGTCGACGCGCCTCGCCTCCGGCCTCGTCCTCGTCGTAGGCGGCGGGCTTACGAATTCCATCGGTGGGCCCGCGGGCGAGGACGTCCTCGGCACGGCCGAGCTCTTCGATCCGATCGAGGGGTCCGTGCAGGCGGCGCCGCCCCTCACCACCCCGCGGAGTCACCACACGGCGACGCTCCTCCTCGACGGGCGCGTGCTCGTCGTGGGAGGCGCATCGGACGGCCACACCACGTCGCCCTCGTTCGGCGACGAGCTCGGCTCGGTGGAGATCTACGATCCCGCCGAGGGCGCGTGGCACGAGGGCGCTGCGCTGGCGACTCCGCGTTTCCTCCACACAGCGACGCTCCTCGGGGACGGCCGCGTGCTCGTGGCCGGCGGCTCGAACGCCGCCGAGGAGCAGATCGTCGCGAGCGAGATCTTCGACCCCGCGGACGAGACCTGGTCGCCGGGGCCACCCCTCGCCGAAGCGCGCGTGTTCCACGCGGCTGCCGCGCTCCCCGACGGAGGTGCCCTCGTCGTCGCGGGGAAGCTGGCCAACATCAAGTTCCTCGCGACGACCGAGCGCCTGAGCCCGGCGGCGGACGCCTTCGACACCAGCGCAGCCCTCCCCGAGTCACGCACCGGCCTTGGGCTGTCGGTCCTCCCGTCGGGCCGGCTCCTGGCCACGGCCGGCCTGCACGGCAGCACCGCGGGTTTCAACCTCCTCGACGACGCCCATTTCTTCGACCCCGACGCCGGCACCTGGAGCCCGATCGGCAACCTCACGACCGCGCGCGTCCTCCACACGTCGACCACGCTCCTCACGGGCGAGGTGCTGGTGGTCGGCGGGCTCGGCTCGGGTGCCGTCCTCGACAGCGCCGAGCTCGCCATCCCCTGACCCAGCGTCGCGATCTTGCCCGTGCTTCTCGGTACTTGGAACCCTCTCAGCCCTGCGGTAGGAAAAGGTACGATGTCCCCCCGAGCCACCCTCAGCGCTTCCTTCGTGGTGACCCTGATTGCGTGCGGCGACGACGCCCAGCAGACGGAGGATGTCACCGAATCCAAGAAGCTCACCCTGAAGGAAGGGCCGGAGCTTGCGACCTGCCGGGTGGAGAAGGGTACCGAGGCCGACCCCTTCTTCCGAACCGACCGCGTGCTGTGCAAGGTCGCGCCGAAGACCGACTTCCCTCTGCAAGCTGCCGCTGTCCTGGTGTCGGTCGCCTCGAGCAAGGGGCAGGCCGGCAGCGCCGACTTGGGCGCCGACGAGAAGGTGGTCGCCACGGTGCACGGCGACAGCTATCCGCTCGACGTCGAGATCGCCGCTACCTACAGCGAGACGGATCCGGAAGGCCTGGTCGGCTTCGGCAACAGCGGCTTCTTCAAGACCTTCGTCTCTCGTCACGCCCTCGTCGCGCCGACCGCGGAGGCGGTCTCGGTTCGATTCCCGTTCGATCTCTGGCCGGTCGAGATCCGCGCGAAGGAGGCGAGCTTCTCCGGCGGGCTTGATCCATTCTCCATCGACCTGAGCCCGATGAAGACCTCGAGCGGTGAAGGCTCACTCGGTGTGGAGGCGCGGCTCGGTACGATCTCCCAGGGCGCGAAGCGCTACTCGCTCGTCCCGGTCACGCGCGGAACGAAGCTGCTCCCCGGCAAAGCGACGATCGGCGACAAGGAGGTGCCCATCACGCTGACCGGGCCCGGTGCGTACGTCGTCGACGCGGACGGGCTCCGAGGAGCGACGGAGGCCGATCTGAACGACTTCAGCGGAGGGCCCGCCTTCGCGAGCTGCTGGACCGCGCCGAGCGCCGAGATCGACAAGGTCGACGTGATCTGCCGCCGAGACGAGGTGGCCGGTCTGTCGTTCGCGACGCTCGAGACGCTGGTCGGAGAAGACGAAGCGACGGCGGTCGCAGGCCCTCTGTTGGAGGCGTCGGACACGACGGTCGCGACGGTTGGTCTCTCCGAGCTCCCGCTCACCCTCTGGGCGCGCGCGACCCTCGCGAGCCCGGAGGTCATCGGTATCCCCGAGTGGCAAGCCGCTGCGCCTTTCACCGTCCCGGTGGTCGTCGAAGCGGACGCTACGCTTGCCGCACCGGTCGCCGCGTCTCTCCCCTTCGACGTCTGGCCCATCACGGTCGACGCCACAGGCGGCTCGTTCCTCTGTGACCTCGCCGCGTATTCGGTGCCTCTCGGGATCGAGTGGGCCTCGGCCGCTCTGATCAAGGTCGAAGGACAAGCGACGCCATTCGTGAACGAGGGCGAGGTCACCACGTTTTACGTGGTGGCGGACTCGCGCGTCGAATCGCTCGCCTGCGAAGGCCTGATCGTGACGAACAGCGGCGAGGTCACCGAGGGTATCGACGTGGTCCTCGTCCGAGGCGGTCGCTACACGGTCGGCCAGAAGACCGTCCAGCCCGAAGGCTGATCGGCGACGGACGACGTCGATCTGAGAACATGCCTGAGGAGCCGGCGCAGCCGGAAGGAGGGCGCCGGCTACTCCGAACCCGCAAGCGGCCCGAGCGGAAGGAAGTAGAGCACCGCCAACGCGGCGAAGCTCCAACCCGTCGCACGCGCGAGGTTCGCCAGCCGAATGGAACGGTCCTTCAGCGCGTCTGCGCCGAGCGCGAACGCGCAGGCGAAGGGGACCAGGACCGGATGGACGAAACGAAAGTCGTTGTGGTGCGCCGCAGGCACGCGGGCCTTGAAGGCGATGTGCGCCAAAAGGAGTAGCGCCGATAGCGCGACGAGCGGGAAATAGCGCTGGACCCACCCGCGCCACGGGACGAGCAGCAGCCGCGCAAGAGGGATCGCGAGCAGAACCAAGAGGAGGGGACTCATGACCCACGCCAAGCCGCGATTGAATCGATGTCCGGTCTCGCCGTCAGGCTCGAGGTTGTGGGTCGAGAAGAGGCTCGACTTGAAGAGGTGGTTCCAATACCGCTGCCGTCCCCCCTCGTCCCTCCGCGCGAAGACGTAGGGCTCGGTCAAGTAGTCGCGAACGTCGAACGTCAAGTAGCTGCGTGGCTCGTTCTCCACCCACTCGTGGCGTCCGATGTCGGCCGCCGTGCCCAGCATCGGGCGCGCGCCGAGCTCGCCGCGGCCATGCACCAGCGCGAACGTTCCCGCGCCGATGACGAGCGCCAGGACTGCGCCGAACACGATGCGCCGCTGACCGCGGTCCGCAAGCAGCACGCTGGTGCGCACGGCAACGGTCGCCAAGATCGTCAGCACCATGACATACCCGTTGGCCTTGGTGACGACCGCCAATAGCGAAAGGAGCACGCTGGCCCAGAGGGACCAGCCTCCTCCGCGCTGGTACCAGCACACCAGAAAATACAGGCTACCTGCCAGAGAGCTCGCGAGCAGCACGTCGTTGTGCAGCCTGGCGCTGTTCAAGATGGTGTAGGGCCAACAGGCGATCAGAGCGGTGCCCAAGGCGAGATCGCCAGGCGGCGGCTCGAGCCGGCGGAGCGTCAGCGCCCCGAAGACGGCGAAGGCACCCGCGAGCGCGAGGGACAGGAGCTGGACGCCCTTCGTCGGCGTGACGATGGGGACGGCATCGAAGAGGCGATGCGCGCCTGCGGCCACCAGGTAGTACGCGGGCGGGTGGTGGCAGACGAAGCAAGCGTCTCGCGAAGGCAGGGCGCCACGAAGCGCGACGTGCCGAACATAGGCGAGCTGCTCGTCGCCGTCGAAGTTCCGCTCGCCATAGCTCGTGTAGGTCGAGTAGGCCCCGTAGGTCGCGAGAGCAACCGCGAGCACCGCGACGGTGCTCCGCGGTAAGTCGAGTAGCGAGAGCCCGACGATCGCGAGGGCGAAGCCGGGAACGGCGATGGCCCACGGCGAGATGATGGCGGGCAGAGCGACCGCGCCGGTCGCAGCGACAATCGTGAGCGCGAGGGATGCAATCGCGATCGATCGGCGGCCCTGAACCGTCGAGCCGCGCCCGCCGCCGTCCACGCCCCAGCGTCGCCCATCGCCCCGGAGCCGGCCATCCCCCAAATGGGGGATGCGGCGATCGTCTCGCGCGGGACTCGATTGTGCGAAGCTCATCAGGGTGAAGGGGCAGCAGAGCCCGGGGCTGAGCCCGGCATGGATCGTCAACCTTCAGCTCGCCATCGCGACCGGCGTGACGATCCTGCTGCTGGTCGCTGCCTGCGCGATCCCGTCTCTTCCCTTCGCGCTGCGGGCTGACGGCGACCGGGTGGTCGTCGCCTCGACGGGGCAAGAGGTCGGAGCTATCCGGGTGCCCGGCGGGCCGGCATTCCGTCTCGAGCCCATGGACATCGTGGAAGAGCCCGACGTCGTCGAGACATGGGGAGAGCTCGACAGGTTCTATGCGCGCCAAGGCGAGCTCTGGGATCGCCTCTCAGGCCCCGTCGTCGAGGTCGAGATCGCGGGCGTCTGGCAATCGTTGCCGGTCGTGGGTCGGACGCTCCGGCAGCTCCCAGGCGCTTTCTACACGCTGCTCGTGGCGACGCTCGTCACATGGCTCGTCGGCTTCGCGACGTACGCCTTCTCCGATCGCGGGCCTGCCGCGCGGATGTACGCGATGTCGGCAGTGGCCTTCTGCGTGGCCGTGTGGCCGGCGGCGCTCTACATGTCGCGCCCGCTCGCGCTCGATCCCGAGTGGTTCAAGATGCTGGCAACGATCGACCACATCGGCGGCCTCTTCTTCGCAGCCGGCGTCATCAACATGTTGGCCGTCTATCCGGTCGACCTCGGTCGGTCGATAAAGTGGTCATGGGGCTTCGCGCTGGCCGCGGCAGTGGTCGACCATTTTCAGGTGAGCGAAAAGGCGATAACCGGCTTTTATACGGCGAACGCGATCCAGTTCGCGATCTTCCTCCTCTTCTCGTTCTGGCAATGGCGGGCTTCTCGGCCCGATCCTCTCAAGCGGGCCGCCTTCGGATGGATCGCGCTCTCGGCCTTCGTAGGGGTCATCTTCTTCTTCACGCTGATCACGCTCCCCGTCCTCCTCGGATCGCCCCCGGTGATCACCCAGACCACCGGCTTCGTGTCGATGGTCGTGATGTTCGCCGGCATATCGTTGGGGGTCCTTCGGTTCCGCCTGTTCGATCTGGACCGGTGGTGGTTCCGAACCTGGTCCTGGATCTTCAGCGGGGTCGTCGTGGTCAGCGTCGACCTCTTGCTCACCCGGCTGTTCCACGTCCAGCAGAGCATCGCGCTCGTGAGCGCCGTCATCGTCGTCGGATGGGTCTACTTCCCCGTACGTCAGGTCCTCTTCGAGCGGCTGGTCAGGGCTAGGCGGCGCTGGGCAGAACACGATACGCGAAGGCTCATCGCCGCCCGGACGCCCGCCGAGCTCGCCACGGCGTTTCGGAGCGCCCTGCAGCAGCTCTTTGCGCCGCTCGAGATCGTCGAAGCGGACGGCCACCTCGACGCACCGCGGCTCGCGGCGGACGGCGCGTGGCTCGAGGTCCCGTCGCCCTTCGAGGGACGCGTGGTGCGCTGCCACTTCCGCGACGACGGCGCGCGGCTCTACGCCCGTGAAGACCTCGACAGAGCCGCGGAGCTCGCGGCGCTCGGCGCCTCGACCCGGCTCGCGATGGATGCGCGCGAGGAAGGGCAGGTCGCAGAGCGAACGCGGATCCGACGCGATCTGCACGACGACCTCGGCGCGAGCATCATTCGCATCGCCCACGAATCGAACGACGATCGCACTGCGAGCCTGGCAAAGGCGGCGATGCGCGACCTGCGCGACGTCCTGACGGCGCTGGGGGACAAGCCGGTGAGCCTTTGCGAGGCGCTCGAGGACGTCGAGGCCGACCTGCGGGAAAGAGCTCAAGCCGACGAGCGGGACATCGAGTGGGTCGTTCGCGGCGAGGTCGACCGAGTACTCTCGTCGCGTGCGCAAGCAAACCTCACGCGCGCGCTCCGGGAGAGCATGACGAACGCGCTGAAGCACGGCGCCGGGACGATTCATTACGAGCTCGACCTCGAGGTGACGGGCCTCCGCGTGGCGGTAACCAACGCGGTGAGAGCTGAGCCCGAGGCCGAGCCGGGGATGGGCCTCGCCAACATGGCCGCGCGAATGGCCGAGCTCGGCGGCGTGGCGTCCGCGTGCCGGAGAGGCGGGGCGTTCATTCTCACGCTCGAGCTTCCGTGGAGCCGCGATCCATGACCAAAGATGCCCACGGAGTTCGCAGCGCGCTCGTGGTCGAGGACCGCAGCGCCGACCTGCGCTTCATCTTGTCGGTGGTACAGGCCGCTTTCGGCGACATCGTCGTCGAGACGGCCCGTACGCTCGAGCGTGCCAGGGCAGCGCTCGAGCTGAAGGGGTACGACCTCATCTTGCTCGACCTCAACCTGCCCGACGGCACCGGTGCCTCGCTCCTTCCGTTCATCCGGGAGCGCGACGTCAAGGCGTTGGTCGTCGTCATGACCGTCTTCGACGACGACGAGCACCTCTTCGTGGCGCTCCAGCAGGGGGCCGATGGCTACATGCTCAAGGACGAATCGCGTGCCGACGCTGCGGCGCTCTTGCGCGAGATCCTCGCCGGCCGGCCGCCGCTCAGCGCGCGAGTGGCACGCCGTGTCCTCAAGTTCGTCCAGTCGAGCGCACCCGGGCCCAAGCCCAAGTCCTCCGGTCCGGCGCTTACGGCTCGAGAGCGTGAGGTCCTGGCGCTGCTCGCTCGAGGTCACACCGTCGTCAGCGCAGCGGCGCTGCTCGGCGTTTCCGAACACACCGTAAAGACTCACGTAAAGAGCCTCTATCGAAAGCTCGACGTCAGCTCGCGTGCGCACCTGGTTCGCACGGCGTTCGACGACGGCCTCGTTTGACGCCACTCCCCCATTCGGGCGATGGCGAAGGCTCGCCCGGTCCGCGATCCTGGCACGATGGAACCGGCAACCAAGCGCGAGCGCGGCGAGCGAAATCTGCCCATTCACGGCGCCACCACTGCGCCGGCTCCGTCCACCATCATCGCGGTGCTCTGCCTTGCGACCGTAGGTGCGGCGCTGGCCGGCGCGTGCAAGACAACGGGGGCCGACGAGACCGGCGAGGATGACGAGGACGGTACGACGACAACAACGACAACGACGACCACCACAACGACGACCACCACCAACGACGGCGGCGGTGGCGCAAGCGGCACCGGCGGCGCAGGCGGCGGCACCGAGGGATGCATCGAGGGCACGTTTGCTTGCACGGTGACCGTCGTGATGGATGAGTGCGGCCACGCGCCCTTCATCGGGCTTGGTCCCACCGAGACGTGCGACATCTCCTATGGGGGGCCGAGCATCTTCATCGACATCACGGGCCTCGGCGAAGCCTCCGGGGACGCCGACAGCGAGACATGCGACTTTGCAGCGACCGGGGTCGCGACCGTCGCCGGCTACCCGAACACGCTCTTCGACTGGGCCGGAAACGTCGGACCGGGCTTCTCTGCGACGCTCAGCGTCGGAACCAACGGCACGCTTCCCGGCGGATGTCCCGCCATCTACCAGATCGGCTTGGAGTGAGGGTACGAGCCCTCGGGAGGCAATGGTCATGAGAGTGCTTGCGGGCAGCAGCACGCGCCTCGTCGTCGCTGCGTTCTCCATTGCGTTCGTCGATGGATGCAACGACGGCGCGGGACACAGATCACCTCAGCAAGGCTGGCAGGATTGCTCGGACGAGCAACGCGCCGCGATACGAAGCATCACGCAATGCTTCTCGCTCCCGGCGGAACAAGCGGCCCAGGCGGAGGAGAGCTGCTCGCTCTCGATTCCTCATGTCGCGACGCTCACCAATCTCTCGGACCCCGCGGGCCATTTCCCGAACCTCAAGCTGTGGTACTCGCCATCCACGACGAACAACCGGACCGGCGAGTCCCTCACGCTGACGTTCGACTCTGCTCGGACCGCGACCATTGAAATCCTGCCGCGCGCTCAGGGGAGCGGAGACGGCCACAGCGGCCTCTCGGGGCTCAAGGGCACCATCGACGAAAGGTGTGAGGTGTCCATCAGCTCGGCGACCGAGCTCGACACCGACGGGCGATCGTTCGGCGCCGTCGACGTCGCCGTTGAAGGTACCTTCGTGCCGGGGCTCGTCCCGCAACTCTCGCTGACGCTATCGGGCGGAGCGATCCCGGGTGCACCGATCACCTATGGGATCGCGCTCGCGGAGGAAGGACAGGGGGCGGGTGGAGGTGGTGAAGGCGGCCAAGGCGGCGCGGGTGGCGGAGCGGGTGGCGGAAGCGACCAGCTCACGCCGGAGAACCTCGAGGCGCTGACCGGCGCCGGCCTGCCCGCGACGTGCCAATTCGTCGAGGAGCGCAACTGCTCGGTCGCGGCCTTCACGGCCGCGCTGACGGTACGTGTGTCGAACGGAACGGTCGAGCTCGTGCAGATGCCGGGCTCGCAGGCGACGGAGGGCCTCTTTCACGGAGGCGTGAAGTTCGCAACCACGGATGCATCGACGGCCTACGACGAGATTTACCTCGGCGAGTTCGAGCGCACGATGGGCACGGATCGCGCGGCACCCCTGACGGTCGATACCCTCCAGCTCCAGTGCATCAACACCAGCGGAGCGCAAGGATCGCTCGCTGCCATCGATGATGCAGCCATCGCGGCGGCGCTGGACGGCGCTGCCCATACAGGCAACACGTCGGCCATCGACACCTTCCTGAGCGGCACATCCGACGCGTGCGTCTACCTGTGCAACTGCACGTTCGACGAGCCCTGACGTCTTCGCCTGGATCACCGCGAACATCATCGCGCTGTGCACGATTGACACCGCTATCTGCCACGTCGGCCAGGCCGAGGAATCATAGGTCGAACTTGCCGTTGGCCTCGGGCTGAAACGAAATGCGCTCCACGCTCACCCGCCGGGTCCCGCTCGGGATGGGCCACTCGACCAGGGTGCCTTCACGAGCACCGAGCAGAGCGCGCCCCGCCGGCGCAAGGACCGAGACGCGCCCCGAGGCAGCAGCGGCAGCTCCGGGAAACACGACGGTCAGGGTCAGCCTGTTGCGCGTGTCGAGATCGACCAGCTCGACCGTCGAGTTCATGGTGACCACGTCGGCCGGGACACTCCACGGATCGACGATGTCGGCGCGCTCCAGCTCCAGCTCGAGCTCGTCGAGGCTATCGGGATCCATCGATCGGGCTCTGTAGATCTCGATGAAGCCGAGCAGGCGGCGCTTGTCGAACTCGGTCACGATGATCGAGCTCCTGGTGGTTGAATCAAGCCCGGTACGCACGGTTTGCATGGAGGCGACTCCTCTCGCGTCGATATGGAAGAAGACGGCCGGCGCACGCGGCGCGCGCGCGAAACACTGGCGCGGGAGCGGCCGGCAGGCGGTAGGTCGCCCGGCCGCTCCCTCAACCGCGCGCGGGCGTTCGAGGACAGAGGACGCGCACTCGCCACCGAGAGCATGATCGCCATGCATGGAGGGCGGCGAAGGACAGCATCGAAACAGGTGTAGCACGCGGCCTGGGGGTAGCCACCCGGAGCAGCCGTCGAAGGCGGGAGGCCCGCGCAAAGAAGCGGGCGCTCCGCCAGCAGCACGCTCGGCGCACGGCCGCGGTCGCCAAGATCGTCAGCACCATGACATATCCGTTGGCCACCCGGACCAAGGGCGCTCGTCGGCATTCCTTGCCAACCCGTCGATTTCTACCTCGCCGCCTGCGTCGCAACGTCACGCCGTCGTCGGTGCGGCATCGGATTTGCAAAAGGAGCTGGACAACGACGGCTGGCCAGGAGCTCACGACGCCGACCCTGTCAGCCGGGTGGCGGCTCGTGCGCGAGGCGCAAATGGACCTCTACACGAAATCGTTCCTGCTCCTGCTCACGCTGCTCAACCCGTTCTTGATGAGCATCTACCTGCTCGATCTCATCCACGAGCTCGAGACCTCGGTGTTCGCGCGAGTCCTCACGCGCGGTGTCCTCATCGCGGGCTTGGCGTTCGTTCTCTTTGCGTGGACCGGAGATGCGGTCTTTTCCCGATACCTGCAGGTGCGCTTCGCGTCGTTCCAGGTCTTCGGGGGCATCATCTTCCTGCTCATAGGGATCCGTTTCGTGTTCGAAGGCGTCGGGACGATCCGCCGGCTGCGTGGCGCCCCCGAGCAGCTCGCCGGGTCGATCGCGATGCCGTTCATGATCGGTCCGGGGACCGTGAGCGCGAGCATCGTGGTGGGAGCGCGGCATCCCATGTTGGGCGCGATCGCCGTGATCGTCGCCGCCCTCTTCGCCACGACGTCCCTCGTGCTGATCATCAAGGTCCTGCACGGGCGGCTCAAGGAGCGCAATGCGCGGCTGACCGACCGCTACATCGAGGTCGTCGGAAGGATCTCGGCGCTCCTCATCGGCACCTTCTCGGTCGAGATGATCATGGATGGGATCACGACCTGGCTGAACGCCCGCAGCTGAATCGCCTATCTCGCGACCCGAACCCGAGGTCGACATTGCGCGGTAACCCAGCGCCGCGTGGCGGCCGCCGGCTTGGGGCCAGGCGCCCGCCTTCTCCTAGGCAAAAATTCCTCGGATATTGGCGCCACCATCGTGGCATCACCATTGCCATGTGCGACGTTCGTGCAACCGAACCCCATGGACCGCATCGAGAGCTTGTTGAGGGAGCGCTTCGCTCACTCTGGATTCCTCCCCGGACAAGAGGCCGTGATCCGGCAGCTGTGCGCCGGTCAATCGACGGCCGCCGTGTTCCCGACCGGAGGGGGCAAGTCGCTCTGTTATCAGCTCCCCGCGCTCCTGTTCGACGGGCTCACCGTCGTCGTGTCGCCGCTGATTGCCCTCATGAAGGACCAGATCGACGCGCTCGCGCGCCGGGGGATCGCGGCGAGCCGGCTCGACTCGTCTCTCGGCCCGGACGAGCTACGCAGCGTGATGACGGCGGTGAGAAGCGGCAGGCAGCGCCTTCTCTACGTGGCGCCCGAGCGCTTCAACAACGAGCGCTTTCGTGAGGCGCTCGCGGGTGTCGACATCGCGCTCTTCGCGGTCGACGAGGCGCACTGCATCTCGGAGTGGGGCCACAACTTTCGACCCGATTACCTGAAGCTCGTCGAGTACGCGCGGGCCTACCGCGCCGAACGCGTGCTCGCGCTCACCGCGACGGCGACGGCGCGGGTGCTCTCCGACATCTGCAAGGAGCTCGGGATCCGCGCGGAGCACGCGGTGCGCACTCCCTTCCATCGGCCGAACCTGACGCTCCTCACGACGGCAGTCGACGCCGCGGCGCGAGACACGGCCCTCCTCGAGCGCCTGCGAGGGAGACCGCCCGGCGGGACAATCGTCTACGTGACACTCCAGCGGACGGCGGAGCGGGTGGCCGAACTGCTCTCGGTCGCGGGCCTCGCGGCCGAGCCGTACCACGCGGGGATGACCGACGAGCGGCGGGCCGAGGTGCAGGAGCGCTTCATGGCCGCGAAGGACCGCATCGTGGTCGCGACGATCGCCTTCGGCATGGGGATCGACAAGGCCGACATTCGCTACGTCTACCATTACAACCTGCCGAAGAGCCTGGAGAGCTACTCGCAAGAGGTGGGGCGCGCCGGACGGGACGGCGGGCCTGCGACGTGCGAGCTCATGGCCTGCGCCGACGATCTCGGAGCGCTCGAGAACTTCGCCTACGGCGATACGCCCTCCCCCGAAGCGGTGCGCGCGCTGGTTCAAGGAGTCTTTTCCCTGGCGACCCCGGGCGAGGTCTTCGCCGTCGCAGAGCCCGAGCTCACCGTGGAGCACGACATTCGCCCGCTCGTCGTGCGCACGCTCCTCACCTACCTCGAGCTCGACGGCTACCTCGAAGGCGGCACGCCGTTCTACCAGGGCTACCGATTCAAGCCGCTCCTCCCGTCGGCCGAGATCCTGCCTCGGTTCGAGGGCGAGCGCGGGCGGCAGCTGACGGCGATCTTCCGATCGGTGACCAAGAAGCGCGTGTGGTTCGAGGTTGACGTAAACGCAGCGGCGGACGTGATCGGCCAGCCGCGCCAGGCGGTAGTCGCGCTCCTCGACGAGCTCCACGACCGCGGGATGATCGAGCTCGAGGCCTCGGCGATGCGTCGCCGGTACAAGCTCCTGCGCGAGCCCGAGGATATCGACGCAGTCGCCGACGAGCTCGTCCGGCGGGTCCAGCGGCGCGAGAAGACGGAGCTGGATCGAGTGAGCGAAGTGGTCGCCTGGGTGAGTCACGACGGCTGCCAGACCAGCCGCTTGGGTGCTCACTTCGACGATCCGCCGCGCCCCACACCCTGCGGTCGCTGCAGCTTTTGCCTGACCGGGCCGACGGTCGTCCCTCCGCGCATCGAGGCTCCGCTCGATCCACGGATCCTCGAGCGCGCGGCCGAGCTCCGTGCAGAGCAGCCGGCCGTGCTCGCCGACCCCCGCGCCGCCGCGCGATTTCTATGCGGGCTCCCCTCGCCGCGCATCAGCCGCGCACGCCTCGGCAGCCACGCTCTCTTCGGCGCCTTCGCGTCGTCACCGTTCCCTCGAGTCCTCGCAGCGATGGCCGGAGCGCCGCCGAGCCGCGACGACGGCCGATGACTCGCGCCGCCCCCGGGACTCGGAGGAGATCCCGCGTCAGGGTCCAAGCTCGCCTTCCCACAGCGTCACGCGGTTCTGTGCGTCGGGCACGTCGAACAGCTCGGCGAGCGCGTCGTCCATGCGCGCGTGAGTGATGCGGTATGAAATCGCGCGGCCGGATACGTCGCCTGGAAGCGTGAGCACGACCGTGCGCTCCGTCTCCGCCGCGGTGCGAAATAGCCGCGTGTCTGCGATTTCGTCGCGAGTCGACGACGTGGGCATCGAGGTCTTGGCGAAGACGCGTGCGAACGTGACGGGACGCGCCTCGACCCATCGACCGCTGTCGTCGATCGCTCCGGCGTGAATCTCGACGCGCCGGAACATGTCACCGGTCGGAAACGCATGCGCGATGTCTCCTCTCCGGAACGTGATCGCCAAGGCGTCGTCGCCTTCACGCCGAACGTCGATCGTCGCCGCTCGACGAAGCATCTCCGGATCCGAAACGACGGCGAAGTCGTGTCGCTTGTGAGATTGCGCGCCGGGCCCGTCGACCGCTTGCATGTGACAGTCCTGGCAAGCTCGGTCGGATGTCGCCGAGGCGGTGTGCTCGCGTCCAGTGCTCTGCATCGCGACGCCTTCACGGCCGGGAAAATCGAAGTCGTGGCAGCCGACGCACGCGTCCGCGGTTCCCATTCGAAGGTCGCCCACGACGGCGTGGGCGTCACCCGAGGCTTCTCGACCCCTAGCGCCGACGACCCGGCCGTCCTGGACGTGGCATGTCACGCACCCGACACCGACGTGCATGGCCGCTCGAGAGGGGCTCGTCGACGGGTCCGACTCCGGCGCGTGGCATGCTCGGCAGAACGCTTGCGATTCGATCGAGTACGCCCGGATGAAGAGGGGATCCGTCCAGGACGCTCGATGCAGCGAGCCTCTCCATTCGTCGGCGATCTCGGCGTGACACCGTTCACACGCGGCATTCTCGCTGGCTGCGTCGAACGCGGGCCCGCGCTGCTGCGGCGCGGGGCCCGGCAGCCTCGGGTCACGCGAGAGAGGCACCGTCGCGACACTCGGGGGCTCGGCCGCGACCTCGGGGCGAACGCCGCCGGCGCAGGCGGCGACGAGCGCCGTCCCCGCGAGCGCAATCGAGGCGCGACGCGCGTCTCGCCTCAATCAAGCCCCTTCACGATCGGCTCGTACCAGCCCGCGGCGGCATCGTACTTGTACGTGACCGTCACGTTGCGGACATCTCCGCTTCCATCGTTGGTTCTCGCCTGCCCCTTGAGGCCGAACGACGCCATCGACTTGAGGTGGAACTCGCTCACGCTCGACCAACTGAAGACCCCCGACGACAAACCTTGCGCGGTGACCTCGCCCGTTTCGTCGACGACGTAGACCGTCCAGGACGGGACGACGTTTCCCACTTCGTCGGTGTACTCGTCGTAGGAAAACACGTGCAGCCCGGGCTTTCGCGTCAAGCTGCCCAAGATTCGTCCAGGGGAAGAGAGCTCGAGCGAGACGACGTCGTTCCCCTTCAGGGTCGCCATTCGTCCCAGCCCGGCGTAGAGAACGCCGACCTCGAAGACCTTGTGCTTCGCGATTGAATCGAACAACGGCACTTGGCTCCGCCGGTACGAGAGCCAACCCGACGAACGACCCACATCGATCCAACTGATGTCGTCGCCGAGCCTGTAGCCGAACGCGCTTGCGCCGTTGATGATGTTCGCGCCCCAGACTTCGATGGCCTTCGCACGAAGAGTTGCCTGGTCCCCGAACGGCACGCCCGCGTCGAAGCCGACGCCGACCTGTTGCTCGAACGAAGGCTCCTTCCACGCCCTCGTCGGCGCGACGAAGACGCTCGCCCCGGCGACCGGTGACTCGTTCGCAAGAGGGAGCGCGTCGATCGGGATCTCGACTTCGAATGTCGCGTCGTCCGCAGTCGCCGTGAACGCGGACGACGCGCCCGCGACCTCGGTGCGCTTGCCGTTCATGGCGACCCAGACGCCCTTCGCGTCGAATTGCCAATCGCGGAAGAACTCCGCCTTCCATTCGGCCTCGAACGTAGCCGCCTTCGCGACGATCTTCTTGCACTCGACCTTTGCAGCCTCGTCGAGCGGTTGGTGATCCCACGTCGACTCGCAATCGAGCGGCGCGAGGCCGCCGCCGCGAAGCGGGGTGCCGAGGGGAGGCAGCTCGCCGGCCACGAAGTCGAAGCGCACCGAGACGCCTTCCTTCGCGCCTCGCACGCGGCCCGCAATGGTGAGCGAGGTCTTCGTCAGTGCGAAGATGACGTCGGCGGGCGTCGCGCTTTCACCCTTCTTGGCGGGCGGAACCTCGAGCTTGCCCCACTCGGCGAGGTTTCCGTCGAGCTTGAAGTCGGCCGGTCTGCCGGCACGACCCGTCGCCGGAACGGACTTGTTCACAGGGGCGGGTGCGGCCTGCGCGACCGACGACACCGTCGCGGTCGGCGCCGCGGGGGTGAGGCTGCTCGACCCGACCGAGGCGACCACCGTGGCAACCGCGCGCGGGGGCTCGGCAGGTGCGGGGCCGGAGGAACAGCCGAGCACGAAGGTCGTTGCGATCAGAGACCGGGCGCAGAAATGCATGTCGCCCGACGGTCCGACGGATCCGGTCGTCCCGCAAGTCCGTTCGGGACCGTACGCGCGCCACGCGGCCAACCGCTTCCAGCCCATCGCCAGAGTATTTTCACGACGGGGGGCACCTTATTTCTCCATCCCGCTAGGCCTCGGATGCCCGGTCGCGGCATAGTTCGCGCCCATGGCGCTCGAGCACCTCACCCCGGAGCAGATTCGCGAGTGGACGCCCGCCCAAAAGGACGCGTGGTGGCTCGAGAAGGTCTACCGCGGGGACATGCCGCAGCTCACGCTGCGTTCGGCGGCGACGGGCTTCCTGCTCGGCGGCGTGCTGTCGGCCACGAACCTCTACATCGGGGCGAAGACGGGCTGGACGCTCGGGGTCGGCCTCACGAGCGTGATCCTCGCGTACGCCGCCTTTCGGCTGATGTCGCGCGTCGGCGTGCGCGACATGACCATCCTCGAGAACAACGCGGCGCAGAGCGTCGCCACGGCCGCGGGCTACATGACCACGCCGCTCGTCTCCGGCATCGCGGCGTACATGTGGGTTCAGAACGCGCTCATCCCGTGGTGGCAGATGATGCTGTTCAACATGACGCTGTCGTTCCTCGGCGTGCTCGTCGCGTTTCCGATGAAACGCCGCTTCATCAACGACGAGCAGCAGCCATTCCCCGAAGGCGCCGCCTGCGGCGTCGTGCTCGACGCGCTCTACACCTCTGGCGGGGGCAGCGCCGGCATGTACAAGGCGAAGATCCTCGCCAAGGCTGCCGCGCTGGCGGGCACCATCGGCGTGCTCTCCGGCGAGAACATCATGAAGCTGGTCCAACAAAAGTGGATCGGTCTCAAGTCCTCCTGGCACCTGCCCCACGATCTCGACGCCGCGTACTACTGGCTCGTCGAAAAGGGCTGGGCGCCGATGCCCAAGCTCGCCGGGGTTTCCTTGCCCTCTCTCGGCGTCACCCTGTCGCTCGACCTCGCGATGTTCGGCGCCGGCGGCCTGATGGGGATCCGCGTCGCGATGAGCCTTCTCGTCGGGATGGCGCTGAACTTCCTCGTCATCGTTCCTTGGATGATCGGCATCGGAGAGATCGCACCCCGCGCGGACGGGACCTATACCCGCGTCCACATCTTGAACAACTGGGCTCTGTGGTGGGGGATCGTGATCATGGTGGTGGCGTCCATCGTCGGGCTGTTTGCCAAGCCCGAGGTGTTCGTCGAGGCATTCCGCGGTCTCGGCAAGAAGAAGAAGCCGGCCGAGACGAGCGACGTGCTCGGTCACATCGAGCTGCCGGTAAAGCTGTCCTTCATCGGCGTCCCCATCCTCGGATTGGTCGGAGCCTGGATGGCGAACGCCTGGTTCGGTGTGAGCTGGGCGTTCGGGCTGCTGGCGATCCCGCTCATCATCGTGCTCGCGCTCATCGCCGCCAGCAGCACCGCGCTGACCGGGATCACGCCGTCGAGCTCACTCAGCAAGATCCCGCAGTTTCTCTTTGGCGCGCTGGACCCGAAGCACCCGCCGACCAACCTCATGACCGGGGTCATGTGCGTCGAGGTCGCGAGCAACTCGAGCAACCTGCTCATGGACATCAAGCCGGGCTACATGCTCGGCGCCAAGCCGCGCCAGCAAGCGGTCGGGCACGCCATCGGGGTGGTCGCGGGCGCGCTCGCTTCGACTCCGCTCTACTACCTGCTCTTCCTCTCGGATTACCAACCGGGCAAGAACGTCCAGGCCGTCATGGCGCCCGAAGGCGGTCAGTTCGGCTTCCCCTCGGCGCTTCAGTGGAAGGGCGTGTCGGATCTCGTGACGGCGATCTTCGGCGGCGGCACCGGCTCCCTGCTCACCCGTTCGATCGTCATCTCGATGATCGTCGCCGCGGTCGCGGGCCTCGTCATGGAAGTGCTGCGCATCAAGACGCGCAACCGCTTCCCACTCAGCCCTCTCGCCATCGGACTCGGCGTCGTCATCCCGCCGAACTCCACGCTCGCGATGTTCGCCGGCGCCGCGTTCTTCTGGTGGATGCACAAGAAGTACGGGAAAAAGCCCGATAGCCCAGGCCACCACCGCTGGATCGGCGGCCACGAGCCCATCTGCGCAGGCCTCATCGCCGGAGCGGCCATCATCGGCATCGCCGACATCTTGGTCAGGGTGTTTCTTCTCTAGCAGTACGGCCGGTCGCAGAAGGTCGGCTCGACGGCGGGCTCCCAGCAGACGTCCTTCTTCTCGCAACACTCGTAGCCGAACGTCGCGCAGTCGAACCCGGTGCCGGTTTCGGGATCGAAGCACTTGAGCCGCCCCACCGGCGGCTCCTCACCGCCGCCGATGCCGCTTCCGGTGCTCGTGATCGCAACGCCGCTGCTCGTCCCCATCGAGCCCCCGTCGCCGGCGCCGCCGGCTCCGGTCGGGCGAGGATCGCAGTCCGCTCCGCCTGCCCCGCCGTTGCCGCTCGCGGTTGTGGCGGCGCTGGTAGACGTGCTGGTCATGCTGCCCCCGGTTCCGTCGGAATCGTCCTCGCCGCAGGAGAGCGAGGCGCAGATCAGAATCGAGAACAAGAAAGCTTTGTGCTGCAACATGTTTCTACTCCTATCACGAACGACAGGAGCGCACGCGGAGACCGCGATCAAAGGACCTCAAGCGAGTGAGGCTCGATCCCCAGCCGGCACGGCGAGCTCGGCGTGCACATTGACGCCGAGGCTCTCGCCCATCCTCTCCGCGACGGCGTTCCGGCGCGCGCGCCTGACTGTTCAGTGCTGTTCGGCGAAGTCGCCGAATGTGCACTCGGTCGCTCCGTGGAGCTCACACGCCACGCACGTGCCGTCCGAGCCGCAGCATCCATTACCTTCGACGGTACCGTTGTCGATGTCCTTCCCCCAGCCGCCAATGGCGGTGTATGCGTCGCACGTGACGCCCTGCCCATGCTCCTGAACGCAGGCCATCTTGCAATCGTCTCCAATGTTGAACGCGTCGTAGATGCACTCGTCGCGGGCGTCCTGCGCGCGCGGTAGCCCCGAAGACTTCCAGGCCTGGAAGCAGCTCTCGTAGTAGGACTTGCATGCCTTCGCCGCTGTTGCGGTGGTGCAAGAGCTCGGTCCGCGCTGCATGCCGTCCGGGTAGATGAGCGTCGAGCGGCAGTACTCCCTCATGCCCTGACAGTGGTTGCCGACCATTTGGGTCGCGCAGCTGACCGGCCCTGTCCCATCCCAACCGCTCTCGAAGCAGTTGTCGACCGAAGCGGGAACCTGCGACTCGCACTGGAGCATGCAGTTGCGCGTCTGGTCCGCCTTCTCTTCCTCCTCCAGCTCGGGGTCCGGAGGCGTTCCACCGCCGCCTCCCGTCGGGTTCACCGAGCCGCCACCTCCCCAGCTGAACGGCGAGTCGCCGCAGTAGAAAGAAGAGACGCAGACGCACACCCACTGGCCCTCGATCGACTGCGCCTCGAAGCCCGCTCCGAACTCCATCTCGCAGTCGGGCACAGGGTCGATGATGACGATCGTCTCCTGAGCGTCGAGGCCGGGCTCTTCGATGGACTCGGTCGACTCCGGATCGAACGCGCAACCGGTCGCGAGCAGCAGCGGCAACAACGCGAAGTATCCAATTTTCATTCGTGGCCTCCGTTCGCGGCCGCCCTCCGCAAGGCGCATGCCGCCCGATCGTGGCCTCTAAGACGCAGAAATCCGCGCAAATCGATGACTCTTCGAGGCCTGCAACCGATTGCGCCACAGAGGCGCAACCGTGGTTCTGCCGAAGCCGGACCGCAAAGTATTCCTCCAGCGATGAGACGGTCTCGCAGCCCGCCCTAGCTCGTCAGCTCGACCCTCCCCGCGCCATCGCGACCGCGAACGCGCGCCCGAGCCTGAACGGTGATCGCGGTCACCTCGCGCAAAGGCGGTCAACCCGCCGAAGGCGGCTCGCCGCAACCGAGAGCCAGGAGTGGCTTGCGAATGCGTCGATGGTGCTGTCTCTTACGCGGCCATGAAGCTGCTGGGTTTCCTTACGCCGACCGTCGCTCTCCTCGCCTTTGCCTGCGGCCCCTCGCAGAAGACCGACGAGACTCCGACCGCGTCACCAACTGCCGAGCCCACGACCGCGCCGGACTCGACGCCGACCGGCGAGCCGTCGGCGACGTCGGAACCGACGCCTCGGGCCAAGCAGACAGGGCTCATCGCCAAGGCGCTCCGGGAGCCCAACATGGATCCCCACTGGTACGCGCGGATGGTGGCGGTCGGGCTGACCGAGGGTGGCGAGTACAAGCTCGCTGCACCGTGGGGAAAGACGTTCGACGTGATCTCCAAGGGTACGGTCGATCCCAGCCAGTGCGAGACCCTCGTCGCGGTAACAATCGAGGAGGAGCTCAAATCCGCGGTCAAGAAGCGTTGCGGCGCCGGCCTCGGAGGCAAGCTCAAGGCGGCGAAGACGCCGGCCGCTCGTATCGACGTCGTGACCAAGGCTTGCAAGATCGAAGGCGTAAAAGGCACCGATGGTGTGACGGCGTGGGGCGTCGTCGCGGCGGCGCTGATCGAAGACGAGCTCGCCGCGCAATCCGAGACGACCCCCGAAGAGAAGGCGTTCGTGCCTCACCTCCGTGCGCTCTGCACGATGAAGCCGGCCTGATCAGCCGGAGCTCGCTGCAGGTCGAACGCCTTCTTGTCCGCAGCGCTCAGGGTGCGTCGGTGGGCTCGCGGTGCACCTTCACGAGCCCTTCGAGGCGCTTCGAGATGTGGACCTTGTTCTTGGAGTCGACGATGACGGCGCCGGCGCCCTCATGCGCTTCGATGAGCTCGAGCCCCTCTTCGGGCCCGAGGATGAAGACCGCGTCGTCGAGCGCATCGGCGGTGAACGCGTCCTCGGCAAGGACGGTGACGCTGCGACACGCGGTGGCGGGGTAGCCGGTGCGCGGGTCGATGATGTGGTGGTAGCGCTTGCCGTCCTTGAACCACGCGCGCTCGTAGTCGCCGGCCGTCGAAAAAGAGTGATTTTCGATCTGGATCGTCGCGAAGAGATCGTTCGGGCCTTTGCCGCGCGGATCGCGCACGCCGACCCGGAACGGCGTTCCGTCGGGCTTCTTGCCGCGCACGAAGAGATCGCCTCCGGCCTGCACGAAGTAGCCGCGTAGCCCCTGCAGCTCGAGCACGCCCGCGGCCGCATCGACGGCGTACCCCTTGGCGATGCCGCCGAGGTTGATGCGCATCCCCTCGCGCTCGAGCTTCACCGTGCGCGCTCCCTTGTCGAGCGTGATCTTGCGATAGTCGATGAGCTTTCGCTTCTGCTCGATGTCGGCCTTCTTGGGGACCGTGCCGTCGACGCCCTCATCGAACTTCCAGAGACCGTGCATGGCGTCGAACGAGATGTCGAAGACACCCTTCGACTCTTTGCCGATCCACAAGCTCTTCTCGATCACCGTGAACGTCTCGATCCCGACCGGCACGGCGCTCTTTCCCGCGGCGTCGTTGATGCGTGAGATCTCCGAGTCGGCGACCCACGTCGACATGAGCTTCTCGAGCCGCTGGATCTCGCGGAACGCGAGCGCGAGGGCGCGCTTCGCCTTTTCCTCGTCGACCTCTGGGCTCGTGTAGGTCGTCATCAGGATGCGCGTTCCCATCGCGCCCTGCTCGAGGCTGATCTTCAACGGGACGAATGGAGCCGGCGCGGCACCGGCGCTCGCCGAAGCGGCCTTTGGCGGGGGCACGGGATCGGCGGGCTCGCGCACCGGAGGGGGCTCCGTGCACGAGAGGAGGGGCAAGAGGGCAAGCGCGAGCGCGTAGGGCTTCACAGCGTGGGTAGGTCCTTGGATCGGCCGAGCGCGAACGCGTCGTCGATCGCCTTCACGATATCGGGAGCGAGGTCGATGCCTCCGCCGCCGGCGTTGTCCTCGACATGCGAGGCCCGGCTGGCCTTGGGGATGGCAAAGAGGGACTTTCTTCGCGATAGAAACCTGAGCGCGAGCTGGCGCGTGGTCATGCCTGCGAGCTTCGCCGCGTCCTCGAGCGACGCGGCGGAGCGCTTGCCGCCGGGCGGGAAATTGCCCGCGCCGAACGGGCTGTAACCGACGACGGCGACGCCGTGCTTCTCGCACCACGGGATGACGCGGTGCTCGATGGCACGCTGGCCGAGGTGATAGAGCACCTGGTTGCAGGCGATGCGCTCGGGGCCGGCGATCGCGAGCGCTCGATCGAGCTCGGCGGTGTCGAAGTTCGACACGCCCCAGTAACGAATCTTGCCCGAGCTCACGAGCTCTTCGAACGCGGCGATCGTGTCCTCGAGCGGGTGCGATCCCGGCCAGTGGAGGAGATAGACGTCGAGCCGATCTGTCTTCAACCGCTCGAGGCTGCGCTCGCACGCCTGGATCGTTCCTTTGCGCGAAGCGTTCGACGGCATGACCTTCGAAACGAGGAAGACCTCATCCCGGCGGCCGGCGATCGCTTCGGCGACGATCTCTTCGACCTTGCCGGAGCCGTAGAGCTCGGCGGTGTCGACGTGCGTGAGGCCGAGATCCAACCCGCGGCGGAGCGCTTCGATGGCGCCCTGCCGCTCGTCGCCCTCCATCTGCCAGGTGCCTTGACCGATGACCGGCACCGACTCGCCGGTCCACCCAAAGACACGGCGCTCCATCAGGAGGCCCCCATCATGAGGCCTCGTACTCGCGCTTGGCGGCGGCCCGAAGCTCGCCATCCTCGAGCACGTCGCGAGCGAGGAGCGCGAGCGCCTTGGCGGCGTCGACCATCGCCGCAAACCCTCGCTCACTGCCCGCGCATGCGGCGAACTCGCGCTGGTGGCACGTGGTCTCACCGAGGTCGCAGATGGCGAGCCACGGATGGATCGACGGCACGACGTGCGAGACGTCGCCCATGTCGGTCGATCCGGTCCCGACGGTGGGGTCGAGCTCGCGCGGCTTGCGCCCGAGGTGCTCGAGGTGCTTTCCGAAGCGTCGCGCGAGGGCGAGGTTGTTGCGCATGTCGCGGTAGCCCTTGCGCACGTCGATATCGACCTCGACGTCGGACGCGATGGCGGCACCCTTCGCGCATCGTTCGACGATGCCGATGATGCGCTCGAGCTCCTCGGTCTCGAACGCGCGCACGCTGAACTCGCAAGCTGCACGCTCGGGGATGATGTTCACCGCCTCACCGCCGTCGGTGACGTAGCCGTGGACGCGATCGCCGTCCTTGAAGTGGACCCGCTGCGAGTCGATGAGCGAAAACGTCTGAAGGCACGCGGTGAGGGCGCTCGCCCCCTCCCACGGGGCGAGCGCGGCATGCGAGGCGCGACCCTTGAAGGTGAACGTGACGTATGCGTTGGCGAGCGTCGGGTGCGCGAGGAGGTCGCGGTCGAACGGATGGAACATCATCGCCGCGTCGACCCCGGCGAACGCGCCCGCCTCGATGAGCTTGATCTTGCCGCCGCCACCCTCTTCGGCCGGCGTCCCGAGGAGCACGACCTCACCCGGAAGCTCCGAAGCGCGCTTGGCGAGCGCGAGGAACGCACCGAGCGCACCGCCGGCGATGAGGTTGTGACCGCACGCGTGCCCGATCTCGGGCAGGGCGTCGTACTCGGCGAGGATCGCGACGCGGGGTCCGCCCGCCTTGCCGGCGGTCGCGCGGAGCGCGGTGGACATGCCGCCGAGATCGCGCTCGACACGGTGTCCGGCGCGCTCGAGCGCCTCGGTGATCCAGCCCGCCGCTCGGTGCTCTTCGAAGCGGAGCTCGGGGTTCGCGTGGATCTTGGCCGCAACGTCGCGCACGATCGGCGCGACCGCCTCGACCTCGGACAAAAGGGTGTGGGTTGCGACCGCCATAGGGCGGAGAAGCCTAGCAGCTCGGAGGAAGTGGCGTCACCCCTCGTACCAGCTCGCCTCGAAGAGAGCGCGTTCAGGCAACGATTCTGTCATTTTAACGAGTACGCCCGTCGCGCCCGCGCACTCGAGCGCCGCACGAAACACGGCCTCGTTGGCGAGGTGAACGACGCCGCCGTGAAGATGCGGCGGATGCTCGAGCTTGATCGTTGCCCCGCCGGCCGAGAACGAAACGTCGACGTCCGTGCCCTGCATGAAGAACGAGTGGACCTTCACCGCCCCGCGGAGGAAGTTCTTCAGCCCGGCGACATGCGCGAACATGCGGTACATCGGCGACATGCCGAGGCGCTTCACGCGGTCGTAGTTCCACGTGAGGATCGCGCTCGGCGCCGGGTAGTAGGTGTCGGCGATCGCAAAGTGGACGGCGTTCGTCAGCACCGTCGGCGCCCATGCCGTCGGAAGCGGAGGCGAGCGCATCGCGTTCGCCAGTGGCGCGGGCAGAGCATCCCACGACTCGTGAAACGGCACCGCCTCGACCGAGCTCCGCAGCAAGATCCCTTTGCTGCGGCACTCCGGGTACGACGAGAGGCCCGCCGGAAGTCGCTCGAGATACGTCCGCAGATGGTCTGCCAACGAGGAGAAGCGTAGCGCTATTTGCCGCCGAAGACGGGCTTGCGCTTCTCGGCGAAGGCGCGGAGCGCCTCGAGTCGATCTTCGCTGCGGAGCGTCTCGTCGTAGTGCACCCGCTCGAGCTCGAGGCCGTGGGCGAGGGTCACGTCGAACGAGTCGTCGATTGCGGCGAGCGCGGCGGCCTGGGCGATCGGGGCGCCCTGCGCGATCGGCTCGATCCAAGAGATCGTATCCAGGACCACGTCGGCGCCGTCGGGGCTCACGCGGTTCACGAGGCCCCACGCGAGCGCCTGCGCGGCGGTGAGCGGCCGGCCGAGGAGGATCATCTCTTTGGCGCGCGCCTCACCCACGATCCGAGGAAGGCGCTGCGTGCCGCCGGCGCCGGGGATGATGCCGAGCGTCGTCTCGGGCAGACCGATCTGCGCGTGCGCCGCCGCGACGCGAAGATCGCAGACGAGCGCGAGCTCGAGACCGCCGCCGAACGCGCTGCCGTTGAGCGCGGCGATGACGGGCTTGGGGCTCTTGTCGAGCACCGAGAGCTCGGTCCTGTAGAGGCCGACCTGCACGCGGACGTCTTCGTTCGAGAAGCCCTGCCGCTCTTTCAGATCGGCGCCGGCGCAGAAGACCTTGTTGCCCGCGCCGGTGACGACGATCGCGCGGACCTTCGGATCGGCGACGAGCTCGCGGCCGAGCCTGCCGAGCTCACGCAGGGTCTTGCGCGAGAGGGCGTTGCGCCGCGCTTCTCGATCGACGAGCAGGATGCCGACCGGACCACGGCGCTCGGCTCGAACCGGAGTCTCTTCTTCTTCGCTACTCACAGAAGGCGCCCAAGCACGCGGCGAACTCGTTGCTGCACTCGTTCTGGATGCAGCCGAAGTCACCGCCGCATTCACCGACCGCAAAGATCGCGCAGTCGACGAACTGCTGGACGAAGAACTGCACGTCGGCGCAACCCTGAGCGATGCACTGGCCCAGGCAGCCGAGCTGGAACGACGGCGGGTCCTGGGCGAGATCGATGCAACCGAACGCGCAGGTCACGACCTCCAAACAGTTGAGCGGGTCGCAGGTGCCGCAATCTGCGTTGCAGTTGGTGCAGGTCTCGCCGGTGCGGGCTTCTCTGTCGGGTACGCCAAACTTGTCGAGTCCTTGTTCGGGGTGCAGCTGGACAAATCAGCCACCCGGTCTGACTGGGTCAGTCGGCCATTGTCGCCGGAGCAGGAACAATATGCCCTGGATGATGTCCGTTTCCTGGTGCCGCTTCAGGAGTGGGTGTGTGCCCGGCTTGGAGAAAAGGGATTGCTGGATGCCCTGAATGAGGAGTCGGCCCGGTTTGCCGCCGATCTTTACGAGCAGGACGACCCTCACAACCATTATCTGCGACTTCGTGGTGGATGGGCGTTGAAAGAGCGTCAACAGAGGGTTTTGCAACGTCTGACGGAATGGCGTGAACTCGAAAGCCGGGAGCGGGATCGCCCACGTAACCGGGTGTTGCCGGATCCTGTGCTTATTGCCTTGGCGGAAGCCATGCCGGACTCCAGGGCAGGGCTCAAGCAGGTCAGTGACTTACCTCCGGTAGTGATACGCCGCTATGGCGATACATTACTGGAACTGATTCAGGCGCCTGACGACAGCGGCT
>JBGTSH010000137.1:0-25262 GCA_041940405.1 Polyangiaceae bacterium | reverse complement strand
GCCCTCGGCCATCCGCTCGGCGCGACCGGAGCGAACCTCACGTTGACGTGCGCCTATGCCCTTCGCCGCACCAAGAAGCGCTACGGCCTCGTCACGATGTGCATCGGCGGCGGTCAGGGCATCTCGCTCGTCCTCGAAGCGCTCTGAGCGTTCGAGCCGGCGCGCGGCAGCGTCACGACGCCTGCTTCGTCGCGCCGACGACTGCCGCCAGGACGGCGAAGAGCTCGCTCGGGCGGACGGGCTTCGCCACGTGGTTCTGAAAGCCCGCGCGGAGAGCGCGGGCCCTGTCCTCTGCGCGTGCGAAGGCGGTGAGCGCCACGGCGTGTGTCCGCCCCCCGCGAGCCGGCGGGAGCGACCGAATGCGGCCGAGGAGCGAGTAGCCGTCTTCGTTCGGCATCGCGATGTCGAGCAAGAGCACGTCGAAGGTCCCCTTCGCGACCTCGGCGAACGCTTCGGCGGCGCTTCGCGCGCCGGTGACTTCTGCGCCGCTGCGACGCAACAGCGCGACGACGTACTCGCGCGTGTCGTCCTCGTCTTCGACGATGAGAACGCGCGCGCCGCGCAGCGCCAACGGGGCTGCTTGGTCGCCGTCGTCGTCGGGTAGTGGCGGCAGAGAGTCGCGGAGCATGACCGGGAGCTTGTCGGCGCGGGGAAGCCGAACGCTGAAGCAGGAGCCGAGGCCCAGACCGTCACTGAAGGCGTCCACTTGGCCTCCGTGCGCCTCGACCAGGTAGCGCACGATGGAGAGCCCCAGACCGAGCCCACCGAGACGCCTCCGGGTCCCGCCATCTGCCTGTCGAAAGCGCTCGAACACGTGCGGCAAGAACTCAGGGGCGATCCCGGCTCCGGTGTCGCGAACGTCGATGACGTAGGTGTCCTCTTCGGCGCGGGTCGACACCGAGACTCGACCACCGTTCGGCGTGAACTTCACCGCGTTGGAGAGGAGGTTCCACACCACCTGCTGCAAGCGATAGGGATCTCCGACAACCACCGAGGAGGCGTCCACGGTCACCTCGAGCCGAATGTCCTTCTTGACTGCCGACGGCCGCAGGGTCTCGGCCGCTGCGGAGATCACCGTCGCGAGGCTCGTCGGCGTCGGCTCGAGCGTGAGCTTCTGCGACATGATGCGGCTCACGTCGAGCAGATCGTCGATGAGCTGGGCTTGCGCCTTCGCGTTGCGCTCGATCGTCTCCCACGCCCGCGCGCGTTGCTCGGGGTCCAGGTCTCCCCCGTGAAGCAGATGAAGCCACCCCAGCATTGCCGTGAGCGGAGTTCGCAGCTCGTGGCTGACCATCGCCAAAAATTCGTCCTTCACGCGGTTCGCATCCTCGGCCTGGGCGCGCGCCGCCTGTTCGTTCGAGAGCAACAGGGCCTTCTCTCGCTCCGCCGACTTCTGCGCCCGAAGGTCGCGCGTGATGGTGGCGAGCGCAGCGACGGCCCCGGCGGCGTCCCGCAGCGGAAAGACGGTGTAGAGCACAGGGATCTCTTCGCCCGTCTGGAAGCTCCGAAAGTGGAGCTCTCCCTCCCAGTAGCCGTCGCGGATCGCCGCGGGGAGGACCTCGCTCCTCACCCTCTCACGCTCTCTCTCGACGAAGTACTCCGCGACCCGCGTTCGATCGGCTGCCGCGCGGTCCGCGAGGCCGACCAGACGGAGCCCAGCCTCGTTCACGAAGATCGGGCGGCTCTCCAGGTCCGCGATGCCGACGAAGTCTCGGCTCGCGTCGAGGACCTTCGCGAGCTGGCGAATCTCGTCCTCGGCCCGCTTCTGCGCGGTGACGTCACTACCCAGAACGAACACGCCCACGGTCCGGCCGTCATCGCCGAGCACAGGCTGGTAGACGAAGTCGACGAAGAGGTCCTCGAGCTCGGCATCCGGCGCGCGTCTGAGCCCTACCTGCATCGCACGGCCGACGAACGGCTCACCCCCTCGCAGCACGTTGGCAAGAAGGCCCAGGTACCGTTGACCTTCGAGCTCGGGCAGCACCTCGGCGAGGGGCTTGCCGACGATGTCGCGGCGCCCGACGAGCCGGTGGTACGCGGCGTTCGCGAGCTCGACGATGAGATCCGGGCCGCGCAGGTAGCACATGAAGACGGGCGCTTGATCGAAGATGTGCCGCAGCTGCCTAAGCGTGCCCGCGAGCGCGACGTTGCGCTCCTCGACCACTTCGGCTCGATCGAGGATCGCCGCTTCCATCTGGACGGCCGGGACGTTCGCCTCGCGCCTTACACGCTGCAGCTCGGTGACGTTCATCGTGTGCTGCAAGATGAACGCGACCTTGCCGTCGTCGCCCATGACCGGCGTATGGGTCGCGCTCCACACGAACTCCTCGTCACGAGCGTCAGGTCCGCTCCCGACCCGAATCCTGTATGGGATCAGCGCCAGCACGTCCGGCTCGCCCGTCTCGAGCACGCGCTCGAACGACTCGCGTAGCCGGACGGCGCTCTCGTTGTTGGGGTCGGTCGGATCATGCGGGAAGACATCTATGATCCGCCGGCCGAGCAGGTCCTCGAGGCGGCGGTTCGTCGCTCGTAGGTACGCCGGATTCGCCGCGACGTACCGCAGCTCTCTGTCGATCACCGTCAGCGCGTTCGGCGAAGCGTCGAACAGGGCCTCGAAGTTCAACGGCGAGGGCACGCTCGAGTTTGTGCAATCGGAGCGCCAGCGAGGCGTAGGCGCACAGACGTCACACCTTCTCTTCGCGCCGGTACCGATCGCCCCACGGCTTTTCGTCGACCATCCTCGTCACCAGCGGACGCTGCGACAAAAGGCTCAACAGCTCGTAGAAGATTGCCGCGCTCGCGCCGTACATGACGTGCGGCCCGATCCGAAAGTGCGGCACGATGAGATCGAGACCGCGCCACGGCGCCTCGGTGACCTCGATCTCCTCACCGTCGGCGAGCCACCTGTCGAGCCGGACCTCGTGGAGCTCGGCGTGCTCCGAGCTCGTGATCCGAGGCGGCGCTGCGACCGCGGCGACGAATGGGTGAAGGAGGAAGCGCCCCGTCACCACCGGTACCGGGGTGAGCTCGCCCAAGAGGTCCACGTCGGCCGCGCGGACGCCTACCTCTTCCTCGACCTCCCGAAGGGCGGCCGCGGGTAGCGACTCGCCCGCCTCGACCTTGCCACCCGGGAATCCGAGCTCGCCCGCGTGGTCACGAAGCTGGGCCGAGCGGACGAGCACGAAAGCGACAGCCCCCCGAGGGGAGGTAAGAGAAAGTGGCACGACCACGGCTGCGTCCCTTGCGTTGGGCCCCAGCACCGCACGGGCATCCGGGCGGTCGCCGGGCTTCCTGGAGAGGGCGCGGCGGATGTCGTCTGCGACGAACAAGGCGTCACGGTGTCCGGTAGAGGGGTCGCGGGTCAATTCGTATCGAGACCTCCCCAAATGCTTGGGCGTCCACTGCGTATCAATCGAGGGTCAGCCGGGAACAGCCCGGAGACCGGGGGCGTACAACCCCCGCACGTTTCGCGCGAGTGGCCGGGAACTTCTGACCTCGACGACTCTCTCTGTCACGTTTTCTCCCTTCGTCCCGACTAGCTCGAGTCCCGACTTGCCGGAGGTGGTGTTCGATGAGGAAGCTGCTCTGTGGGGTATTGTGGGTAGGGCTGCCGACCGTGGTTGCTGGTGTTGGATGCGGCGGCGCGTCTCCGGCCCCCTCGTCGACAGAGCCAGCTGCCAAGGGCACGCCGATGGTTTCGGTAGCCGAAGGGTGCGAGCGCAAGCACCCGGGGGTTGGGGCCGTTCGCTACGGCGACAAGCGCGAGGGCTCGGCCGTCGCGCTCGCCAAGAGCGGTGACGCGATCCTCGCGTACGTCGCAGACGAGGACAGCCGCGCCATCCACACCGTGAACGTCGGCGACAAGACACAGGTCGCCAAGACCCCGGTCGCCGGCGCCCCGTCGCAGGTGCTCGTCCTCCAAGACGGCCGCGTGGCGGTGACCCTGCGCGACAAGAATGAGGTTCAGATCCTCGAGCCCAAGGCCGGACCAACCGGCGAGCTCGTCACGCTCTGCAAGCGCGCTCTGCCGACCGAGCCGGTCGCGATGGCGATGACCCCGGATGATGGCACGCTCCTCATCACCAGCGGGTGGGGTCGCGCGCTGACTGCGCTCGACGCGAAGACGCTCTCCGCCTCGTTCGCCGTCGACCTGCCCCGAGAGCCACGCGCGGTCCTCGTCGATGACGACGGACAGCGCGCCTTCGTCTCGCATGCCGTCGGCTCGAAGCTCAGCGTCATCGATCTCAAGAAGTCCTCGCACGAGGTTCGCGACCTCGACCTCGCGGTCCGTCGCGCCTCGCCCTTCTCGAGCACCGGTGCAGAGAAGCCGCGCGGCGGCGCACAGGGCTACGCCCTGGCGAAGTCGGTGACTGTCTCGCCGTCGGACGGCGAGAAGCCGCCGCTCACCGGAAAGTCGCCCGATCCGACCCCGGCAAAGAAGACGCCCGCGTCGATCGCGCCGCAGGGGCGCATCTTCGTCCCGATGGTCACCGTCGAGCCGGGCGATCCCAACGTCCGCTCGCAGGCCTACTACGGCGATGCGCGTGACGGCGTCCCGAAGGAGGCGCCGATCGTCAGCGTGATCGACGCCGCCGCAGAGCGGTCGATGACCCGCGCGGTCATGTCGCTGGGCACACCCCTTACGGAGGAGTGCCTGCTCCCGCGCTCGGCCGCGACGCGCGGCTCGACCGGCACGCTCTTCGTCACCTGCCTCGGCGTCGACACGCTCGTCGAGCTCGATACCCGCGGCGCCGACCCGGCCCGCCTCGAGCGCCGCCGTTGGAGCCTGCCCGCAGGCCCGACCGGCGTCGCGGTCGATGACACGAACGGCCGCGTGATCGTCTGGTCGCAGTTCGACGCGAAGCTCAGCATCGTCGACGTCTCCAGCGCCAAGAAGGGCGACGTCATCTCGGTCGCGGTCGAGTACGACCCGACTCCCGAGGTCGCGGCGATCGCTCGCGGTCGCCAGATCTTCCACACGACGGACGACCTGCGCATCTCGAACGACGGCGTGGCCTGCGCGAGCTGCCACCCCGAAGGTCGCGACGACGCCTTCACCTGGTCGACACCCGAGGGTCCGCGCCAGACGATCATGCTCGCCGGTCGCTCGGTCGAGACCGCGCCCTACGGCTGGCAGGGCAAGCACGGCGATCTCAAGGCGTACCTCGGCAACACGTTCTCGCGCCTCGGCGGCAGCGGCGTCCAGGGCGCCGAGCTCGAAGCGCTGATCGCCTACCTCGAGAAGATGCCTGCGCCTCCGAAGGCCACTGCCGACGCTCAGATGGTGAGCGAGGGCAAGACGCTCTTCCACGACGCCACGCTCGGCTGCGCCACCTGCCACGTCGGCGGCGGCGGCGTCGACAAGACCACCCACGACGTCGGGAGCAAGGCGATGGCCGACCTCGAGGTCAAGTTCGATACGCCCTCGCTCCAGTTCATTCGCGGCACCGCGCCGTACTTCCACGACGGTCGCTACAAGACCTTCGAGGAGATGCTCTCGGCGACCGACAACCAGATGGGCCACACGCTCCACCTCACGTCGGCTCAGCGCAAGTCGCTCGCTGCTTACCTGGAGACCCTGTGAACCTTCTCCCTCGCGCCGTCTTCTCAAAGGCGGGTCTGGTCGTTGCCGCGGCAGCGCTTGCGGCTTGTGCCGCGTCCGCGCCGCCGGCCACGACGGCCAAGGCGACCGGCGCGAAGAAGGGCGCCGTCGCGAAGCCGGCGCCCAAGCCCGAGGAGCAGCCGGTCCTCGTGGTCGCGCAGCCCGAGCCGGGCAAGGTGTTCTCGACGTGGACGGTCGACAAGCGGCACCGCCGCGGGGAAACCCGCGGCAAAGGCCGCACCGCCGTTCCCTTCGATATCGCCACCCTGCCGGTCGCCGTCGTGCCGGACGCGTTCCTGGACAAGGACGCGCCCGGCGACGTCACCGGCGACGCGGCGGCCGAGGTGTTCACCCAGCGGCACAACTACGGTTACTACGGCTCGTACGGGTACGACCGCAGTTACAACACCGTCATGATCAAGGGTGAGGGGTTCAGCTCCGGGAGCATCAAGATCAGCACCTCGGAGGGCGCCTTCCAGAGCCGTGACGGGCAAGCCTATGGCGGCGTCAGCGTCATGTGCGGCAAGGACGAGATCAACCGCGCGGCGCGCTGGGAAGGCGTCGTCAAAGCCAAGGACTCGACCGAGCCGGTCTACCAGATTGTCGACGGCTGGTTCGACAACAAGAAGTGCCGGGGCGTCGCCGTCCGGCGCACCAAGATCAAGCTCGCTCCCATCGTGCAGGACGCCGTCTACGGCTTCCGGCAGTGTTCCGACGCGGACTGCAAAGACAAGGCGAGCGTCGTCCTCGTCATCCCGAACGCCAACTCGGCGGTCTCGCAGTCCGGTCCGATCCGCGCGCCCACCGGCGCGCCGTCGTCGCGGATCACGATCCCGCTGCGCCGTGGTCTGGCGGAGTCGGTTCTCGCCACGGTCTACTCGCCGGTGAGCCCCTACACCCAGCGATCGGTTGCGATCGAGATCGTGCAGGGCATCGAGGACGATCAGCCGTACGCGACGGCGTTCCTCGACGAAGTGCGCTGAACCCTGACGGTCGCGCTCTCCGCGAACCCCCACCACCTTGGTGGGGGTTTCGTGTTTTGTGGGTTGTCCGGTTGCGTAAACTTCGGGCGAAAGTTTACGCAAATGGACAAGCGCGGAAGCGCCAGAGCCTGACCTGCGCCGGCAGGTTTGGTAGATCGCGCGGATGAGCGAGCGCCCCTTTCGGATCCTCGGCGTGCAACAGATCGCGGTGGGCGGGCCCGACAAGGCGCGCCTGCGTACGCTGTGGATCGATCTCCTCGGCCTTTCGCCGGCGGGGACCTTCCGGAGCGAGCGCGAGAACGTCGACGAGGACATCGTGACCGTCGGCACCGGGCCGCACGCCGTGGAGATCGATCTGATGCAGCCGATCGATCCCGAGAAGAAGCCGCGCGTGCACGAGCCGCCCCTCAACCACATCGGGCTGTGGGTCGATGACCTCGCAGCTGCGGTCGACTGGCTACAGAAGGCAGGCGTCCGCTTCGCTCCCGGCGGCATCCGCAAAGGGGCCGCCGGTTACGACGTCTGCTTCATTCACCCGCGCGGAGACCAAACCTCGCCCTTGTCGGGCGAAGGCGTCCTCATCGAGCTCGTGCAGGCACCCCCCGAGGTGCTGCGCGCTGCTGCCCCCTAGAATCCGCTAATCGGTGCAGGGCGGGTCGGCGTAAAACTCCTCGGCATCGGTCCCAGGCACGCGCAGGGCGCGCGTGGACAGGCAATCGAGCTCGTCCGTCTTGGGGCAAGCCCACTCCGGCTGGGGCGCCCGCATGGCCGTGTCGTACTGGGGCCGCTGGGTCTCTGGCAATTGCATGGCCCGTGAGCAAGCAAGCCCCGTTCCCTGCGGAAATGCCGCGCCGCGCTGGCACATTGCGCAGGTTTCCGGCGCCCGAGAACCCGGTGAAGCGACCTACGCGACGCGTCGGATGGGTACCCACAAGGTGCGCGACACGTTTCGCATGCGTAACGCGTTACGCAGAATAGGGCCGTACTGCGTTACGGCCGAGACGCGGGCTTTTGCCTCACCGTGGCCCATTTCACCAGGGCTGAGATGTCTTCGACCCAGGGTTTGTCGAGCACCACCTCGGCCGAGATGCTCGGCGTCGAGCCGCCCCTACCGCCGCCGAAGAAGAAGACCGGCGCGCTGCCCTTGTTCGGCAACATCTGAAGGATCGTCACTAGCTCCTTCATGTCGCGGTCGTTGGGATCCATCTTGGCGAAGTTCTCGAAGGTGCGGCCATACGAGAGGAAGCCGCCGCCTTGCATGGGCCGCTTGAGCCGCTCGAGGTCCTTGCGCGACGCGAGCGTGGCGTCGAGGCTCGCACCCTTCGCCGCGACGGCCATCTTCTGCTTGAGCACGTCGGGATCGCCCGAGTAGCCCCAGAGGTACTTGCCCGGCTCGTCCGGCACGATCGCGATGCGCATCGGCAACGAGCCGCGAACGGTCCTGCCCTTCGGGTGCTCGCTCCTCGAGTCCCACGAGCCCGGGTGGGTCAGCGTCCAGACGTCTTCGCTCGAGAACGAGATGTCGATCTCGATCACCGCGGAGCCCTTCGGGTAGCCGGGCGGGTTTCGCACGACCTTCGTCTTGGGGAGCAGCGCGTCGAGCTCGGCGCGCTCCTTTCGATAGTGCTCCTTGAGGCTCGCCGGCGCCTTCTTGGCGCGCTCGTCCAGCTCGCTCTTCACGATGCGCACGATGCGTCCGTACGCGTCGTTCGTCTTCACGAAGAAGCTCACCAGATCCTCGGGGTTGCCCTCGGCGCCGATGATGCTCCAGCCGAGGAGCGCGCGGCCTTTGTTCTTTGCCTCGACGATCGCGTGGGCCGGGGTGAACGTCTCGGGCTTGCCGCCCGCGGGGAACCCTCCGCCGAGCGGCGCGAGCGTACCCGACGCGGAGACCCAGACGCCCTTCGACGACGGCCATGCCTCCAACACGGCGAGGAACGCCTGCTTGTCGGGGTCCTTGAGGACGCCGTCCGACTCGCGCTGCAAGACGTCGAGACCGACGCTCATCCCCTTCTTGGCGACGCGACGCACGCCGGCGAAGAGCGCCGGATCGGCGCTGCGGCCGAAGAGCGCGGAGTCCGCATCTTTCGGGAGGCGCCAGAACATCTCGGGCGGCGGAGCGGGCTTGCCCGCGCCGTCGGTGAGCACCTTCGTGACCCACGACTGGTTGCCTCGGAACGAGAGCTCGCCCGACAGCTTGAGCTGCACCTTGGTGCCGTCGAGCTCGAGGCCACCCTCGAGCCGGTCGAGCTCTTCGAGCGAGAGCGTGAGCTCCTTCGCGACGACCGACGGCACGTCGAGCAGCTCGGGATCGGCGACGCCGGCGCGCGCGAGATCCTTTCGCGCATCGCCGAGCTCCTTGTCGATCTCGGCCTTGAGCTTGGGAACGAGGACGTCTCGCACCGGCCCGAAGTCGGCGCGGAACCAGAGATCCTGCGCGGGCTTCGGCGACGTGGGGAGCGTGCGCGCGAGCCACGGACCGAGCTCTCTGTAGGAGCTCTCGCCTTCACCGCAGACGAGGCGCGGAGCGCGGCCCTTCGGAGCGAGCACCTCACAAGTGAGACCCTTGGAGCTCTTCTCGCGCACGCGCCACAGCTCCGGCCCGAGCTGCTCGACCTCTTGCCCTTCCTTCACCAACATGTCGAGGAGCGGCTTGAACTCCTGCGCGAGCGGCACGCTGAAGGCGATGAAGAACTTCGGATCGTCGATGTCACGCGTCGACGGATCGAGCGCCAGCGCGACGTCGAAGCTCTCTCCGAGATCGATGTGAGCGCTCGCGCCCTCGGTCGCTTCGTTGAGCAGGGTCTCGAGCTTGATGGGGATCGAGACGAGGCGCTGCACGGTATCGAGCGTCTTCTTGGGGTTCGTGCCGCGCACCAGGAGAATCAGCGACTTGGGCGCCGGAACGGGCGACATGTCGAGCGCGGTGCCGGCCACCTGTCCCCCGCCCCCGGTCGTTGCCACCGCCGTCGGACCCGTGCTCGGACCGTTGGTCGTCGTGGTCGGGGTGCAGCCGATCACGGCCGCGGTCAAAGCGAGAGCGGAAAAGGCGCGCCTTAGCATAGAGACGGCAAGCTACAGCCTGCCGATGCCGCCGGGAAGCGACACGGGCCTTGCCGGCGGCTCCCAAACGGCCCATGACTTGAGGTGAGCCCGTTTCGAATGGAAGCTCGCGAAACCCCCGTTTGCCGCTGCGGGCACGACAAGCACCACCCCGTCGTGTCGCCCGCCGCTCAGTACACCCTCCTCGGTTGGTTCCTCACGCTCATGGGGATCTCGGCGCGACCGACAGCCATCCGCTTCGTGTGCCGCCGCTGTGAACAGGTGGTCGAGACCACGACGGATCCCAAGTTGATCGCCGAAACGCGGCTTTGGGGCTGACGTGACAGCGGGGGTGGGGCAGCCGCTGACCGAGGTGAGCTTCGACGGCCTCGTCGGGCCGACACACAACTTCGGCGGTCTGTCGCCGGGCAACGTCGCGAGCGAGCAGAGCCGCGGGGCGATTTCGAACCCGCGCGCGGCCGCTTTGCAGGGGATCGCCAAGATGCGTGCGGTCGCCGACCTCGGCGTGGCGCAGGCGGTGTTGCCGCCGCAGCCCAGACCGAGCCTCCCGGTGCTTCGCCGCCTGGGCTTCGACGGCCCTGCCGAGGTCGTCGTCTCGCGCGCCGCGAAAGAGGCGCCTCACCTCCTCCGGCTCGTCTCGAGCGCGTCCTCGATGTGGGCCGCGAACGCGGCGACCGTCGCGCCCGCAACCGACACCATCGACGGAAGGCTGCATGTCGTCCCCGCAAACCTCGAGCACATGTTCCACCGGAGCATCGAGGCCGAGACGACGCACGCGGTGCTCTCCGCGGTCTTTCGCGATGCCTCGCGCTTCGCCGTGCACGCGCCGCTCTTCGGGAGTCACTTCGCCGACGAGGGCGCCGCCAACCACACGCGTCTGGTCTCCCGCTCGGGCGCCGCGATCCACCTCTTCGCATGGGGACGGCGCGCGTTCGGCCGAGACGACGACGGCCCGCGCCACTACCCCGCCCGACAGACGCGCGAAGCGAGCGACGCGCTCGCGCGGCTCCTCGCCATCCCCCCGGAGATGGCGCTGTTTCCTCGCCAGCATCCGGCGGGCATCGAGGCGGGCGCGTTCCACACCGACGTGCTCGCCGTGGGTCACCGCCACTTCTTCATGGCGCACGAGCTCGCCTTCGTGGACGCGGCCAGCCTCGCGTCCGAGATCGATCGACGATCCGGCGGGACGATCGCGCAGATCTGGGCAAAGGGCGACGAGCTCCCCGTCGGCGATGCGGTCGCCGCCTACCCCTTCAACTCCCAGGTGGTGACCGCGCGCACCGGGGACAAAGACGAAATCGTCATCGTCGCTCCTACCGAGAGCCGCGAGAACCCGCGGGCACGGGCCTTTCTCGAGCGGGTCGTGGCCGAGGACAACCCCGTCAGCCGCGTCGTGTACATCGACGTCGGCCAATCGATGAAAAATGGCGGGGGCCCTGCCTGCCTGAGGCAACGCGTCCCACTCCGGCGTGACGACCTTGCACACCTCGGGGCACGCGTGCTCTTCGACGAGACGCTCGAGACCGACCTCAAGTCGTGGGTCGAGCGGCGCTACCGCGACAGGCTTTCGCCCGAGGACATCGCCGATCCTGCGCTCTACCGCGAATCGGCCGAAGCCCTCGACGAGCTCACCCGAATCCTGGGCCTCGGGTCGGTCTACGACTTTCAGAAGTGAGCCTTGGGACTTTGGGCCGATTGTGCCATTCTCCCGCGCCGTGAGGGCTCTACGCGTACTCCTTCTCTTGGTCGCGGTCGTCTCATGCATTTCATGCGGATCGACGACGCACAAGTACAACTACAAGAAGGAGTTCGATCCTCGTCAGCACGAGTACGTGATTGGCGCTGGTGACGGGCTCACGATCAACGTCTGGCAGAACGCCGACCTGTCGACCGGCGCGCTCGTTCGTCCCGACGGGACGATCACGATGCCGCTCGTCGGCGACATCAAGGTCGCCGGCCGCACGCCGTCGCAGGTGCGCGACGAGATCACCAAGCGCATCTCGCAGTACGTCAAGGCCGAAGCCGCGATCGTCACCGTCGCGGTGTCGGCGGTCGCGAGCTACCGCTTCACGGTCACCGGCAACGTCGCCAACCCGGGCTCCTTCCAGTCCCAGTTCTACGTCTCGGTCGCCGATGCGCTCGCGATGGCCGGCGGCCCGACGCGCTTCGCCGACACGAGCAACATCGAGGTCGTGCGTCAGGGCGGTGACGGCAAGATGCGACGCATCCCGATCTCGTACGACGACATCCAGACCCGCAAGCGGCCCGAGGCGAATCTGATCCTCGTCGCCGGCGACACCGTCTACGTGCCCTGAGACGCGAGCAGACGCTCGATCTCTTCCCGGCGCGGTAGCGAAGGCTCGGCGCCCATGCGCGTGCACGCGAGCGCCCCCGCTGCGGTCGCCCAGCGCGCCGCAGCGTGCGCGCCGGCACCACCGGCGAGCGAGGCCGCGAACGCTCCACAGAAGGCGTCGCCGGCCGCCGTCGTATCGACGACGTCGACGGCGAAGGGGTCGATCGCCTGCGGTGGCTTGCCCGTCTCGCGCAGGAGCGCCCCGCGGCCGCCGAGGGTCACGATGACCGTCGGAACGCCGGCGTAGCCGGCGAGACGGGCAGCTTCGGTCTCGTTCGGGATGAGGACGTCGCAAAGTCCGAGGAGCGTCGCGAGCTCCGGCGATCGCTCGCGCATCGGTGCCGGGTTCACCACGACCTTCGCCCCGGCGGCGCGGGCGATGCGCGCGGCGGCGACGGCAGTCTCGAGCGGGATCTCGAGTTGGAGCAAGAGGACGGCCGCCGCTTCGATCGAAGCCCGCGCTGCCTCGACGTCGGCCGGCGAGAGCTCGCCGTTGGCGCGCGGCGCGACCCCTACGACGTTGGCACCGCCGCGGTCGACGAAGATCTGCGCTACGCCGGTTCCGGTCGGCGCGCGCCGGACGCGCTCCGCACCGACGCCCGAGGCGGCCAGCGCATCGAGGATGACGGTACCGTACTCGTCATCACCCACGCATCCGACCATCGCCACCGCGGCTCCAGCACGCGCGGCGGCGATGGCCTGGTTGCAACCTTTGCCGCCCACGAAGGTGTCGAAACCGAGCCCGCCGACGGTCTCGCCCTCGGCGGGCAGGCGCTCGACGCGCATCACCAAGTCGCAGTTCAAGCTCCCGACGACGACTACCTCGCCCATTCTCGACCCTCTGAAAAACGAGCTCGGAACCCGTCCGGCCATTCGTCGCGCACGGTCGCGGCGGCGGCGAGCGCCGAGCCGTTGCCCCAAGTGAAGATGGTGAACGTGCCGATCTCGTCGCTCGCGGCGTGGCCTTGGTTCTCCATCATGAAGCCGTAGCTCTCGTTCCCGAAGAAGGGGTACTTCGCTTCGTACGACTTGGCGAGCGCCGCGTTCTCCGGGCAGTACATCATGCTGAACGAGGCCCGGAGCGCGGCCGCGCCTCGCTCGAAGAGCTCCGGGTCCCGGGTGAGCGCGTGCGCGCGGAAATAGAGCGGCGCGAACAGGCTCTGGCGCGCGTCGTTCCACTCGCAATCGGCGTTCATCACGCCGAAGCCGCCGTGCGCAGGAGCGGTGAGAAACGGCGGGTTGTAGACCGACTGGTAGAGCGAGAGCTCGCCGAGGCAGCGGCGCGCCATCGCGAGGTGCTTCGGCTGCCGGCTCTCGGCGTACGCCGCGATGAGGGCGTCCGCGCACCACGCGATCGACAAGGTGTTCTGCTTGTAGACGCCGTTCCGTTCGACGCGCCTGCCGATCCGATCTTCGCCGCCCCATCGGGCGCATGAAAAATAGGTCTCGAAGTCCTCCCAGCGCGCGTCGCGAACGACGCCTTCCAAGAACTGCAGAGCTCGACGCGCGCTCCTTCCGTAGCCGCCTCCGTCGAGCAGCTCGGCGAGGTCGAGGAGGAGGGCGGCCCCCACCGCGCTCTCCGGGCCTTCTGCTAGCTCCGTCGGAACGCGACCATCCGGCTCGACCCAACCGGGAAACGCGCCGCTCGGGCGCTGGAGGTCGACCATTCGATCGGCGAACGCGCGTGCGTAGGCGAGCGCGTCGCCGTCGCCGGTGAGGCGGTGCCACTCGACGAGCATCCTCGACGTGAACGCTGCGTCGACGAGATGGCACGCCTTCTCGGAGACCGTGCTCGGCCGCCGATCCGAGTTGATCCATTCTGCGGAGCCCCACCCCTCGTGACCGCAGCGAAGGACCGCCGGAAAGAGCCCGTCCTTCTGGGGGGCGCGAAGGGCGAGCCGGGTCATCGCTCGAGCGCGGTCCTCGAGCGCTCGATCGGCGGCGTATCGCGCGTGACGGTAGAGGCCGTTGGCGCAACGTTGGGTAGAAAACCAAGCCTGGTTCCAGATAGCGCGGGGCTCGCGCCACGTGCGCTCCGCAGGCGGGACCGAAGGGTGCCGTCCTACGTCGACGATGAAGACCGGCGCACCGACACGCTCGCCGTCGAGGTCGAACGTCTGCCAGACGTCGTCGCCCCATCCCTCGGGAGAAAATGCCCATCTGAGGACGTGCTCGAAGTACCGCGATGCCGGCGCCACGGGTTCTCCTTCGCGGAAGAGCTTTTGGCCCCAACGCTCCCAGAAGAACCGGGCCGTCATGCGGAACGGATCGGCGACATCGGAAGGCCGTGTGCTGAACGCGACGTGTAGGCGCAGCTTCGCTTTCTGTCCGCGGTACGCGAAGGACCTGCGCCGAAAGAAGGTATGACCCGTCGGGTCGTAGGCGCCGCCGCCGAAGCCGATCCTGCGGCGCGGGTCGTCGTAGTCGAGCCACGGCATGAGGTCGCCCGCAGCGGTGACGTCGTCCAGATCGGGGAGGAAGGCGATGGCGCGGCGTCGGTCGGCGAGGACGATCGCGGGCGACCGAAAGACGAACGCGCCCGCCACGAGGCCTTCTTCGGGCGTCAGGTGGGGCACATACGAGTGGCGGAGGCGTCCGAGGCGATGGTCGATCGCGAGCGAGGGCCCCATCCCCGCCCCTTCGCCGGCGAGCTTGCTGTCGAGCACGAGAGCTCGGCCATCGAAGCTGACGGATCCGTCGTGTACACGGACGTCGAGCACGGTGCTGTCCGGAAGCGACAGGCGGCCGCCACCTCGGGTCCGAGCGAAACGCAGGCTGCCCCTCACCTCTTGCCTCGTCGCATCCACCAGATGACGGCGGCGAGCACGAAGACGAGCGCGCCGTACGCCGACTCGATCGGGCGCTCGACCAGGCTGCCGATCGCGATGCCGACCGACAGGAGGAAGAAGACGGCCGTGGCGACGAGCGGCGCTCGCAAGACGCCCGGGCTCGGCGCAGTCTTTCGTGCGCGGAAGTGGACGATCGCGACGGCGGCCTGAAAGAACGCGTCGGCGAAGGCGATCCCGGTGAGGAGCACGTCGACGCGCGACGCTCCGACGACGACCGCTACCGACGCCAGGACTCCTTGGACCGCTACCGCAAGCGCTGGGCGCCCGGTGCGCTCGTCGAGCTTGCCCGCGGCGCGGAAGAACAGGCCGTCCCTGGCCATGGCATAGATGACGAACGGAAAGCCGAGGCACACGGTGTTCAGGATCCCGGCGGCTGACACCACAATCACGACCGCGAGCGCCTTGCCGGCGAACGGACCGAGCGCCAGCTCCGTCGCTTCGGCAGCCGGGCTCTTGCTCGCCGCAAGGCCGTCGTGACCGAGCAGCCCGAGGAAGGCGACGTTCACGAGGAGGTAGGCGATGAGGACGACGATGATGCCGCCGGCGATCCCGCGCGGTACGGAACGCTCCGGATTTCGGACCGAGCCGGCGATGTACGTGCCGTGGTAGGCGCCGCCGAACGAGAAGAGCGCCGGGATGAGACCGGCGAGCAGCCAGCCGAAAGCGCCGCCCTCCGGGATCACGCTTCGCGGCGCCACGGTGCGCGACGAGTCGCCGTACACGATGCCGAGCACCAAGAGCAGCCCGAGGGCCGAGAGCTTGAGCGCCGCCACGGCGATCTGGATGCGGCCTCCGGTCTTGAGGCCGAGGAGGTTCGCGCCCGTGAAAAGGAGGATCGCGCCGACCGCGGCGACCGGTGTGCCCACCGGGCCTAACGGTCCCGTCAGGAATGCGACGTGGTCGACGAGCACCACCGCGATGACGGCCATGGCTCCCGGCTGCACGACCAACAGCTGCAGGGAGCCGTACATGAACGCGAGCAGCGGTCCGACGCGGGGACCGAAGCCGTCACGAAGAAAGACGTAGATCCCGCCCGCGGCCGGGTAGCGCCCGCCGAGCTCGGCGTAGACCAACGCTCCGGCCAACGAGACCACCCCCGCGAGCGCCCAAACCCCGAGGACCCAACCCGGCCCCGGGAGAGCGCGCGCGAGCGACGCCGGCGTGAAGAAGATCCCGACGCCGATGATGGCACCGACGACGACCGCAGCGACGTGGAGCGCGCCGAGCGGACGCTGCTCACTCATGAAGGGCTCGCGCTCCCCTGCCGGCGCACCGAGATACGGTACGATGAAAAAGCGCAGCGGGCCGCACTCTCCGCACCGTCAGGTGCGGAAGTATGGGCAATATTCTCCGGCGCCTTGGAAGGAACCGCGCGAAGCACCATCACGGCGCGAACGCGCCGGAGAATTCGCACTCGGCATCCACGCGGTCCAGAGCCGCGCGCTCTCGGTAATGAGCTACCGCTGCAGTCCCAGGGGCCGGATTTGCACTCGGCTTCCTCGCGGTCCAGAGCCGCGCGCTCGCACTATCGAGCTACCCCAGGATGACGCGCCCGTTCTGTCGTGAAACGGGCGCGCCTCGATTGCTTTCTGACTTCAGTTTCGTGTTTCCTCCTTCTCCAGCGCGAAGAGCGCGAAGCCGTGCTCGTCGCGAACCACCGACACCGACGCGGAAGCCGCGTCGTCCCTGAGCGCCTTGCCCGAAAACACACCCAGACGACGGAGCGTCAGGGCGAGCGCCGGGCTCGAGACGGTCACGCCGTGCACGAGCTCGGGGGTCGGACGGAACGGGACCGGGACGCGCGTCATGCGCGGACCGATCCAGCCTTCGGTCGAGACGCGGTGTCTCGCGCACGCGGCCGCGATGATGCCGCGGTGGCAAGTCGCCTTGCCGTCGAGGACGTCCCACGGCGCGGGGAGGTCGGCCCAGACCTTGGTGTCCGGATGCACGCCGCCGCCGCGAATGCGGTGCCAAGCCGCGACGTCGGCCGCCATGAGGCGCAGGACCTTGCCGGGGAGCATGCGGTCCATGAGCGCTTCCATCCCGAGCGCGTGAAGCAGCGAGATCCAGGCGTCGCGGGACTTGTTCCACGCGCCGGCGACCTCGTTCCAGGTCGACGAGTCGCAGCCTCGCGAGACGATCATCGTCCCGCGATCGAAGCGGCTCTTCTCCCAGACCTCGCGAAGCATCTCGCCGGCGTCCCGAAGGACGTCGAACGAAGCCGCGAGCAGCTTGCCGCGCTCCTCCTCGGTGAGGTGGCGAACGACGCGCCGATCCTGAAGGACATGCGCGATCGCAAACCACGACGGGCTGTTCGAAGCCTCGCACTGCGAGAGCAGCGCCTCGGCGATCTCGTCGAACGCACGCTCCTGCGGGCCGCAGGTGAACTGCGAACGCAGGCTCATGCGAGACGCGAGGTACGCGACGAGACACGCCGATCCGAGATCGCGCGCGAAATCCGCGAACGGGATCTTGGTGGCGAGGCTCGACTTCGAGATGCGAACGAGGTCGAAGCGTCGCTCGCCGCGGAGGATCCGCTCGATCTTGCGCTCGAGACGGATGAGCAAGCGGAAGCGCTTGTTGTACCAGCGGTGCCCCTTGAAGAGGCCGACGCCATGGCGCGCGCGCTTGTCGAGGCGACGTCGCTCGCCGAACGCCTTGTGGATGAGCGGACCTGCGGCACGGACGAATGCTTCGACCTTCACCGGGTCGCGGCACTCCTCTTCCGTGAGGCGCGGAGCCTTCCACTCGAGCGGAGGCGAAGCGAAGAGCTTGCCCGCGAGGCGGACCTGCGGCTCCGGGTTCACCCGAGCGCGGAAGAACTCGTTCGACATCGACGAGAACGCCCACGCGCTACGGGACAGCGAGCCGGCCGCTGCCCTCTGGAGCAGCGCCCGCGCATGACGCGAGAGCTTCGAGCCGAAGGCTCGAAGCACCAGCTCGGCGACATCCTCCGGTCGCGGACGACCGTGGACACAAGCGAAGAGCTCGCGAAAGTGAGACATGGTAAGCGCCAGCGACGCTTCGCGACAGGGCGGGCTGACGCGCGCGCTACGCGGAAGAGCGGCGCCGGCGTCGCGTCACGACGATGACCGCGATGACCGCGACGGCGTCGACGCCGATGTCGAAGAGCTCGGGCAGCCCCGGTGCGCGGCCCGCGCTGATCAGCTGAACGCCCTCTTGCATCGCGGCGATGAAGAGCGTCAGGAGCGCGGCGCGAGCCTCGGAGAGGCCGGCGCGCAGCGCGAGCGCCATCAGCGAGCCGTAGAGAAAGAGGTGCGCGACGATGTGCACGACCTCGTAGCTGGCGAGCCAGGCGACGAGCGGCACGCCGTCGGTGACGGGCTTGACGACCGCCGCGCCGACCAACATGGCGGCGGCCCAAAGCACGAGCCATCGCAGTCGCACCCGCGTACGGTACGCTCGCGGGCCCTCGTCTGCTACGCCTCGAAGATGGCCTGGGATACGCCCCTCAACCTCCTCAAGGAAGAGATCGTCCAGCGGCGCGACGAAGGCTGCAGGATCCCCGAAGAGCTCGTCGCTCGGATCGGGGCGCTCGACCCGGAACGGCACGCGTACGACGTCGCCGCCGTCGATCCGCTCTACGACGAGCTCATGGGGCTGCCGGACGATCCCGAGCTCGCCGCGGCCGAGCCGAACGAGCTCGAAGCGATCCGCGCGCTCCGTCCCGACGGGCCGCGCGATCTCGGCTGGCGACCTTCCGATGCAGAGGCGCTCGATCGCTTTCACGGCGCCTGGACCGGTCGCGCCGTCGGCTGCGCGCTCGGCAAGCCGGTCGAAGGCATGGGGATGAGGAGCGAGAACGGCCGGGTGGTCGGGCGCCACCACATCCGGCGCTACCTCGAGGCGCGCGGCGACTGGCCGCTCACCGACTACTTCAGCGGCCGAGACGCGGGCGACGGCGCGAGCCTGTGGTGCCCGGCTTCGCAGCGCGAGCGCATCGCGTACATGGAGCCGGACGACGACATCCACTACACGCTCATCGCGCTCGCCGTGCTCGAAGAGCACGGCCCCACGTTCGACTGGCAGGACGTCGGCCGCGCGTGGCTCGCGCGGATCCCGATCTTCGCGATTTGCACCGCCGAAGCGCAGGCGATCGAGAACCTGATGCGCTGGAGCACCCGCCCCGGATACTGGTCGTGCGCGGCGTCGCCCGCGCTGACACGCCGAACACGCAACCCGTACCGCGAGTGGATTGGCGCGCAGATCCGCTCGGACGGTTGGGGCTGGGCGTGCGCCGGCAAGCCCCAGCTGGCTGCCGAGCTCGCCTACCGCGACGCCTGTTGGACCCACGAGCGGAACGGCATCTACGGCGAGATGATGTTCGCCGCGATGCAGGCCGCGGCGTTCGTCGAGCATGATCCGCGGCGCCTCGTCGAGATCGGCCTGTCCGAGATCCCTCGCGAATGCAGGCTCGCTCGAGCGACGCGTACGTGCCTGTCGTGGGCCGACGAAGCTTCGAGCTTCGAAGCGTGCATGGACAAGGTCGAGGACGAATTTCTGGGGATGAGCGCCGTCCACACGATCAACAACGCCGTCATCTGCGTCTTGTCGCTCCTCTATGGACGGATGCACACGACCGGCGCCATCACGACGGCGGTGATGTGCGGCCATGACACCGACTGCAATGGCGCCACCGTCGGGTCGATCGTCGGGGCCGCTTCGGGGAGGCGCGGGTTCGACGACGCGCTCGCGACGCGCCTCCACGACACCATCCGGCCGAACGTCATCGGCTTCCAGGAGGTGACGATGAAGGAGCTGGCCGAGCGGACCTTCCGGCAGTTTCGCCGGATCGCGGCCGCATCCTAGGAATTGTCGCGACGGCCCCGGGCGTTATCGCCCTCGTGCTTTTGGCCCGTATCGGCTTGGCCGGGGCGGCCGCCGCCCTCGCCGCCTGTGGATCGCCTGCCCGAGAGACGAGCCGGCCGCTCGCGCGGTTCGAGCCGCCCGCGGTCTTCGCTCCTCTGGTCCCGACCGCCGTGGCTCCGTCGGCAGTCTCCGCCTTCCTCGTCCCGACGCCGGAGCCGCCGCAAGCGCCCGCTGCCCTCACCCGCGCCTCGGTCTGCACCGAGCAGCTCCCGCAAGAGAAGCTCATCCGGGGCAGCTACCTGGTCTCACCGGGCATGGACGTCAAAGAGAAGGAGCGGCGGCGTGCGCTCCACCGTGCCGCGATCGAGTACCGGACACGCGAGTACGGCTTCATCGAGGGCTTCGGCGAGCCGTCGTGGAACCACCTCGAGCCCAAGCACTACGCGAAGTCCGGCACCTTCTTCGGGATCGGGGTACGCATGAACAACCGCGTCCTGACGGCGCTCGGCTGCGTAGAAGAGGCCATCGAGGCAGACTGTGAGGAAACGCCGTACGTCCCCGAAGTCCTCGACGGTTTGCGCGCCAAGAACACCTTTCACAACGATGAGGTGTCGAACCACCTCTACGGGATCGCCATCGACATCGTTCCGAACAAGAACTCGTGCTGCGGCTGCGTTCCACCGCTCAGCGAGTGGCCGCGGTGCAAGGTGGCGGTGTCCTCGCCGTTCGAGCGGACGACGATCCCGAGGTGCTGGGTCGACTCCTTCGAGCGCTACGGCTTCTACTGGCTCGGGCACGACGTGCTCGAGGACACCATGCACTTCGAGTTTCTCGGCGACCCGGACAAGATCGTAAAGCCGAAGGAGCCCGAGCAAAACTGACACGCCTCGGTCCGCGACGTGGCGCGCTGCCACTCGGTGAGGCGCGCCGAGCGCGCGCTCTAGCGGCGGATCGGTTCTCGCTAGGGCAGAGGTGTGCTCGCTGGGCTTTGCCGTTTCGTGCTTCGTCACCGCGTCGCGACGTTGGTCGTTACGGTCCTTTTCTCCATCCTCGCCATCGTCCCGATCGCGCGAGGCGGCAGGCTGACCAGCGGCGTCTTCGAAGGGACCGAGTCCGGGCGTGCACAGCAGCTGGTCGCCGATGTGAACGGCCACACGAACGAGGCCACCTTCGTGGCGCTCTTTCATCCCGTGCGGGAGGGACAGACCGCCGACGAGATCAAAGACGCCATGCACGCGGCCCTCGCGCCGCTGGCGTCGGATCCGGAGGTCGCCAAGGTCGTCACCCCCGAGGACGCGCCGTCGTTTCTCCAGAGCCGCATGGTCGATGCTGCCGGCACGACCCGTGTGGCGTACGTGACGCTGGCGACGAACGACCCGACCGACGCGCTCGCCGCGTACCCGCGCATCCGCGAGACGCTCACCTCCCAGAACGCCGAGATCGTCGCCACCGGATTCTTGCCGTTCACCCACGACATGAACGAGACGCTCAAGCGCGACCTCGCACGCGCCGAGCTCATCGCGCTGCCGCTGGCGCTGCTCGTGCTCTTGCTCGTCTTCCGGACGCTCGTCGCCGCCGTGCTGCCGGTGATCGTCGGCGGCCTCGCCGTGCTCGGCGGCGTGGGCCTGGTGTTCGCCGCTTCGCACGTCACGCCGGTAGCGATGTACGCGGTCAACGTCTGCTCCCTCATCGGGCTCGGCGTATCGATCGACTATTCGCTGTTGCTCGTCAGCCGCTGGCGTGAGGAGCGAGACCGCGGCATTCCCAACGACGAAGCCGTCATGCGGACGGTGGCGACGGCAGGTCACACGGTCGCATTCTCGGGGCTCGCAGTCTGCGTCGGCCTCGCCGGGCTCCTCTTCTTCCGGGGCTCCTACCTGCTCCCGATGGGCGTGAGCGGAATCGTCGTCGTCCTGCTCGCCGTCGTGTTCGCGCTCACCGCGCTGCCCGCCCTCCTCTCGCTGCTCGGCGACCGGGTGATGTACGGACGGATTCGACTGCCGGGCGTCCGGCGAGGTCGAGGTCGATTCTGGAAGCGGATCGCCCGGGGCGTCATGAAGCGTCCTATCGCCGTCGGCGTCCCGACGTTCATCGCGCTCTTGGCGATGGGCGTCCCCTTCCTGGGCATCGAGCTCGCCGCCGCCGACGTGCGCGTCCTCGACAAGCACGTCGAGGCCAGGCGCGGCTACGAGCTGATGAAGGAGCGGCTGCCCGACCAGGCGAAGAACCGCATCCTGCTCACGGTCGAGTTCCCGACCGGGCCCGCGCTCACGCCCGACCGGATAGGAGCGCTCTACGATCTCAGCCAGCGGGTCAAAGCTCTGCCGAACGTGACCGGCGTCGAGAGCCTGTTCATCGGCGACGGTACGATGAGCAAGGAAGAGGTCCGCGGGCTCCTCCTCGACCCGCCGCTCCTCGTTGGCGCGGTCGTCGACGAAGCCAAGAAGCTCAGCGTCGGCAATCGCGTGGTAACGCTGTACGCCGTCACCAACGTCTCATCGGATAGCGATCCGGCACGGGACGTCGTGCGCGCGATAAGGCAGGACCGGGACGTAGCCGACGGCACGCTCTACGTCGGAGGCGACACCGCGCACGATCTGGACGCGACGAAGTTCATCGTCTCGCGCGCCCACTATGCGGTCATCTTCGTCGTGCTCGCGATGATCGTGCTCCTCTTCCTGCTCTTCCGTTCGGTGCTCTTGCCGATCAAGGCAGTCTTGATGAACACGCTGTCGATGACGGCCTCGTTTGGTGCGCTCGTCTGGATCTTCCAGGACGGCCACCTCGGCGTCCGCGAGCCGAGGCCCCTCGAGCCGACGCTGCCGGTGCTCCTCTTCTGCGTCCTCTTCGGTCTGTCGATGGACTACGAGGTCATGCTCCTGTCTCGCATCCGCGAGGCCTACCGGTACACCAAGGACACGACCGAGGCAGTCGCCGAGGGCCTGCAGCGAACCGCGAGCCTGATCACGAGCGCCGCGGCGATCATGGTCGCCGTGTTCATCTCGTTCGCCTTCGCGCGCGTCGTCATGATCCAGGCCGTCGGCGTCGGCATGGCGCTCGCGGTGGCGCTCGACGCGACGCTGGTACGCTCGCTGCTCGTGCCCGCGACGATGCGCATGCTCGGCGACCTCAACTGGTGGGCGCCCTCGTGGCTGTTGCCCGGTCGCCGCCGGAAGGTCGAAGACGACGAGGTGCACGGCGGGCCGCCGAGCGGACGGCCCAAGCCGGCGTGATGGCCTCGCCCGGGTGAGCGAGTCGGATCTACGGCTCGGCGAGCCGGCCGATGATCTCCTGTCCGGTGACGTAGACTCCGGCGGGGATCGTCTCGGTTGTGTCCGCGTCGCCGTCTAGATCGGCTCGGTCGCGACCGGCCGTCAGCGCGGGCGAGCCGTCGGCAAGGTGGTAGTCATTCGCGGCGGGATCGAGAAACTGCGGATCGGCTTCGATCGAGTCGGCGTCGTAGCCGAGCGCTTGCCAGCCCGAGAAGGTGTCCCCCGGCACGAAGCTCGTGTAGCCGAAGAAGACGTTCCGATTGGAGTCGAGCGTGCCCACGCCTCCTTCGAAGTTCGCCGGCCCGTCGACCTCGAAGAAGACGTTGTTGTAGGCGATCGCACCGCTGATCGGAAACCAGTTGTTGAGCCCCATCACGCCGCCGTGAACAACGTTGTTGAAGACCTCGATCCCTGCGATGTTCTCGGCGAATTGGAATGCCGTCTCGCAGTCGTAGACGGCGTTCTGATAGACCGAGACGTCGCTGTGGTACGAGAGGCGGACCGCCTTGGCGCAGCCGTGGATGACGTTGTACCGGATGAGGTGTCCGGAGCCGTCGTTCCCCTTCGGAAAGATCCCGACGAAGTTATCGTCGATGTCGTTGTGCTCGATCACCAAATCGTGGCTGCCGTAGATCATGATCGCCGCATGGTTCTGCGGGTTGCCCGGCCCCAGATCCTCCGGGAAGCCGAGGCCGCGGATCCGGTTGTTGCGCACCGTCGAAGCGGTCGACGCCTCGATCCGGACGACGTTGTGGTTGTCGTAGAGGAGCTCCGTCGTCGCCTCGAAGTCGCTGTTCATCAGCACGACGTTTTGCGAGTCCCAGATGACGATGGGCCCGGTGTCAGGGTGGTAGTTGTCGTCCTCGCGCACATGGAAGCCGTCCCACACGACGTGCTGTCGGCCATTGGTGCCGACCACGGGGCCGTTGCGCACCAGCTCGTACTGGCTCGTCGCATCCGGGATCGTGTCCCAGTTCCCCATGCCCTCCGAGAGTCCGACCCACGCCGTCCTCGTCGCGCCGTCGTACGAAGGCAGCGAGGGAGCGTTGAAGTCGCGGAGGATCTGTCGGGCTTGCCCGGCGCCGGTGCCGGCGACGATGCGAACGTGATGACCGGCGTAGGCGTCATCCATCGACGACGCCTCGTTCGCGAGGACGATCGAGTCGATCGTGCCGCCTTGCGCCGTTCCTTGCTCGACGGCCGCCGGCTCGATGGTGACCGCGCCGCTCGACTTGATGATCACCGGTGCGCCCGCGGATCCTGACTGCGGGTTGAGCGCCGGCTCCAAGCGCGACCCGGTGCACTCGACCTGATAGGTGCCTTCGCGAACCACGAGCACCTGCCCGCCGGAGACGGTCGCGACGCCGTGCTGGATCGTCGCCCATGGTGCGTCTGCCGTACCGGCGCCGGCATCGCTCGCCGACGGGTGCGCCGGATCGACATATCGGAAAGCATCGGCGGCGGGGCAGCCGTCAATGAGCGTCTCGTAGTACGGATCGAACCACGAATCGCTGCAGCACCAGCCCGTCGTGAAGGTAGCGCCGTCGCATGCGCATGCTTCGGTGATCGGGCCCTCGCCACACGGCGTGCCGGGGTTGCCGCCACCGCCTTCGCCTGCACCTCCGCCGCCCTGTGCGGTCCCTGACCCGCTCCCGTTGGGGGTCGTCGTCGACGACGTCCCGACGGTCGCCCCCGGTCCGCCGCCCGCGGACGCATCACCGCCTCCGTCGTCGCAAGCCAAGAGGAAACCGCCGACAGCCAAGTAGAGGATCGCGCTACGCATCGTCACGCTCCAGGTTGAGGAAGTGCGATGACGAGAGCACGACGTGTGCCCGTACGCCCGTGTGAGGAAATCGGCGAAACGCGCGGTCCGAGCGCCCGCAGGTGCAAGGGCGTGCACCCGCCCGTGCAAGCGGTTGCACCCCACCTCTTCCAGATCGCTACTCGACCGTGACGGTCTTCGCGAGGTTGCGCGGCTGATCGACGTCAGTGCCTTTGAAGTCGGCGACGAAGTACGAGAGCAGCTGCAACGGGAGCGCCGTGATGAACGGCGACAGCACCGGATCGACCTTGGGCACGTAGATCGCGTTCTGCGCGATGCCGCCGATGTCGGCGTTGCCGCGCGTCGCGATGGCGAGGACCTTGCCCTCGCGCGCCTTTGCCTCTTGCACGTTCGAAGCGATCTTCTCGTACGAGCGGTCGTCGGGCATCACGGCGATGACCGGCATGTCCGAGTCGATGAGCGCGATCGGCCCGTGCTTCATCTCGCCGGCGGCGTAGCCCTCGGCGTGGATGTAGCTGATCTCTTTT
>JBGTSH010000136.1:0-25344 GCA_041940405.1 Polyangiaceae bacterium | reverse complement strand
GGCTCGCTTCGATATCGTTCCGGAGCGCGCATGGATCGAGTCGCGCCGCGGGGCGGTCGAGCTCGTGACGGAGGAAGGGCGCGATCGGATCGAGCGGGGCAGCGTCCTGCGCCGCCAGCTCGGCGAGCTCGCGATCGTGATCGACGCGCAAGAAGCGGAGCCTGCCGCCTTCGGCGTGCGTCCAGTCGTCGAGGCGAGGTTTGCGGCGTCGGACGCCCTCTCGATCGTCCTCCACGCGGCCATCCTCATCGGCCTCGTCGTGTGGCGGGCGCCGCTCGCCGAGACCGAGGACCTCGCTCTCACGTCGATCGAGCAGGAACCGCTGAAGCTCTCGATCGGCCCCGTGGCGCCGCTGGGCGCCGGCAGCGAATACGCCGATCTCGGATCGGTCGACGACCCGGGTAGAGCGGGGGCGTCGACGCCGGCCGGCGCTTCGGGCCCCGGACGATCGTCGCGCGCGGCGACCGGCGCGCCCTCCAGGCAGCTTGCCGGTAAGGCGCATGACGCCTGGGAGGATCGACCGCTCACGCTCGCGGACGCGGGCACGTTCGGCATGGTGGACGTCGTGGCGCACGCGCACAACATGACAGCAGTGTCACCTTGGGACGGTGACGGAGCGACCCAGGCCGCCAGCGCGGCGATGGGCCCGGCATGGGGCGCCGCGTGGGAAGGTGGCGAAGGCGCGGGCGGTCTCGCGCTGAGCGGCGTCGGAGACGGCGCGGGTGGGCGCGGCGCGGGGGTCGGTCTCGGATCGATGGGCATCGGGCTCGGCTCCGTCGGCTCGGGGCTCATGTCGGTCGGCCGTCCTCACGAATTCGGCGAAGGGTTCAGCTCCGGCCGCGGGCGGCTCGGCGGGAGCCATCGAACCAAGCCCCCTCGCTTCTGCCACAACATCGGCTGCGATCGCGTCTCGGTCTCGGGCAGGCTGCCGCCGGAGACGGTGCAGCGCATCGTGCGCCAGAGCTTCGGTCGCTTCCGCGCTTGCTACGCCGACGAGCTCGTGAAGAACCCGAGCCTCGTCGCGCGCGTCGAGATGCGGTTCGTGATCGATCGCGCAGGCTTCGTGGCGAGCGCCCGCGGGTCGGGCAACGGCCCCGAGCGCTTGACCCAGTGCGTGACCCGCGCCTTCTACTCCCTCGCGTTTCCGCAGCCCGAAGGCGGCGCGGTCAACGTCACCTACCCGATCGCCTTCTCTCCGGAGTGACCGCGTCCGGCGCGGCGCGGATGGACGAGCGAGCGCCCAGGTACGGGACGCACAGTCTCCGCCACATTTCAAAACAGACGGAACTTTCCGCTTTGGGCGGTATCGGGTGGCCCCCTACGATGGCAAACGGAGGCCTTCCATGGCGATCGACCTTCGTTCCTTCTTCGGGGTGGTCCTGGTCTCGTGCGCCGCTGCAGCGGGCTACGCGTGTGATGGCGGCGGCAATACGTCGACGGGCACAGGCGGCTCCGAGTCGACCGCGAGCAGCAACCCAACGAACGCCGGAGGTGCGGGAGGCAGCACCGGAGCGTTCGTCGATGGCCAGCTCGTCAGCCTCGAAATCGATCCGCCGGCGGCGGCGATCGAGGTCGCCAACGGCGTCATCCCGGCCGCTACCGACTTCAAGGTCTACGGCGTCTACCAAGGCGGCGGTAAGGCCGAGGTCGACGCACAGTGGACCTTCAACCGACCCGACATCGCGCAGGTCGCAGGCGAGGGCGACATCACCGCGACGGGCCTGCTCGGCGGCGTCGGCACGCTGCAAGCGACGGTCGGATCGCTCGCGGCAAACGCGCAGGTCACCGTCAAGCTTTCGTACACGAACGATCCGGAGAACATCCCGCAGAACATCAAGGACCTCTTCGACGGCGCGACGACCGCCGATCCCGCGATGGCGCTCGTCTACCCGTACGACAAGACGGTGTTCCCGCGCGGGCTGTTGGGCCCGCTCATCCAGTGGAACGGCGGGAACGCGGCCGACATTTACGAGGTCCACATCGTCGGGCCGACGTTCGAGTACACGGGCTGGGGCACGGTTCCGCCGCCGTCTCGCTACGCGCTGCCGACGATGCCGAACGACATCTGGCGCAAGCTCAGCGACTCGTCGGAAGGCGACATCGCGGTCGAAGTGCAGCGCTACGACGGCGCGACGGCGTACCTTCCGGTGACCCAGACGTGGAAGATCGCGCCCGGCAACCTCGCCGGCACGATCTACTACTGGGAGGTCAACCAGGGGAATGTCGTGCGGCTCCAGCCGGGAGCGAGCGCGCCGGAGCAGTTCATTCAAAAGCCCGCCGGCGTCACGTGCGTCGCTTGCCACAGTGTCTCGGCCGACGGATCCACGCTCGTCGCGTCGTTCCACGGCGGCTACAGCCCTTGGGGTACGTTCAACACCAACGACGGCTCGTCGATCTACGCGACCGACAATTCGTCCGGCTTCCAAGCGATCTCGCCTGACGGATCGCACGTCATTTGGGGCCAGTGGATCGACGGCGCATTCAACACCGACGGCACGCTCAAGCTGAGTACCAGGGACAACAACGCCGTTCTTGCGTCGTTGAGCCCGGGCGGCGCGCCTTCACACCCCGCGTGGTCCAAGGACGGTAGCAAGGTAGCCTTCTCGATCCGCACGAACGGCAACGGCCTCGACTTCACGCAGTCCACGCTTTGGATCACCGACGTGACCGAGAGCCCGCCGGCGTTCGCGAACACGGGGATCATCGTGCCCAACGATGCGACGCGCCCGACGGTCACGTTCCCGACCTTCAGCCCCGACTCGCAGTGGATCGCCTTCGAGCGCGCGACGCAGGCACGAACCCGCGGCGCCGAGTCCGAGGTGTGGCTCACCAACCTCGACGGCACGACGCTCATCGAGCTCGACAACGCCAACGGAAAGAACATCATCTCCGACGTCGAGGACTCCCTGGCGTACGAGCCGACGTTCAACCCGGTCGCAGCCGGCGGCTACTTCTGGCTCGTGATCGTCAGCGAGCGCCAGTACGGCAACACGCTCACCGATACCAACCCGACGACGCGTCGGAAGCAGCTGTGGGTCACGGCGATCGACACGAATCCGCAGCCCGGCGTCGACCCGAGCCACCCGGCGTTCTGGCTCCCGGGCCAGGAGCTCAACAACCAGAACATGCGCGGCGAGTGGGCGCTCAGCCCGTGCAAGCAGATCGGTGAGGATTGCAGCGCCGGCTACGAGTGCTGCGACGGCTACTGCATCCAGGATCCCGACGACGGCACCTTCAAGTGCTCGGACGACTCGGGCGGTTGCTCGCAGCTCGGCGACGCCTGCGTGACAGCGGCCGACTGCTGCGACCCGAACAACCAGTGCATCAACGGCTTCTGCGCGAACGACGTACCCGACTGACGTAAGCGTTTGTAAAGGACGCCACGTCAGGCTTTGTAAAGGCCACGCATACGAGCGCCCGAAGGAAGGTCGCGTCGGTGTGGCGAAGCGCCTCGAGGTCTGAAAAACTGGGCCAAGGTTGCCTTTTGGGCGACCAGAACGCACGATTCCGCCAACGCCGGTCCAGATTTTTGCTCGCACGGCCGTCTATAGGTCTGTGAGACTCGAGATTGCCCCCAACGGTGCCGCTGCCCACCTCGGGCCTGTAAGCTACGCGACTCGCGCCCCCTCCAAGACCATGCGCCCTCAGGTCGGACAGCTCATCAACAACAAGTACCGACTCGTTCGGATGCTCGGCGACGGCGGGATGGGCAGCGTCTTCGAGGCCAAGCACGAGGTGCTCGGCAGCTCGGTCGCGCTGAAGTTCCTGCACCCCGAGCTCGCACGCCGTCAGGGCCTCGTGCAGCGCTTCCTCCAAGAGGCGCGCGTCTCGGCGAAGATCGAGAGCGTCCACGTCGTGCGCGTGACCGACGTCGAGCAGACCAGCGAGGGCCTGCCGTTCATGGTGATGGAGCTGCTCAGCGGCAAGAGCCTGCAGGCGCTCTACGAGGAGCTCTACCGCGCGCACAAGCGTCTCAGCTTCGAGGACGGTCTGCGCTACGCGATGCAGATCCTCGACGGCCTCGAGGCGGCGCACGAAGAGGGCGTCGTCCACCGCGATCTCAAGCCCGACAACGTGATGATCGTCACCGGCAAGCGCGGTGATTCGATCGTGAAGCTCCTCGATTTCGGCATCGCGAAGCTGAAGATCAACGGCGAGCTCTACAAGGGCCTCACGCGTCCCGGCGTCATCATGGGCACGCCCGAGTACATGGCGCCCGAGCAGGTCTTCAGCGCGGATCAGGTCGACGCGCGCGCCGACATCTTCTCGTGCGGCGTCATGTTCTTCGAGATGTTCGCCGGCCGCCGTCCGGTCGGCGGCGATGAGGCGCACCAGATCGCTGCGCAGTACCTCGGCGGCACGGTCGCGAAGCTCTCGGACCTCGCGCCGCACGTGCCGCAGGGTCTCGTCGACGCGGTCCACCGCGCGATGTCGGCCGACCCCAAGGCGCGCTTCGCCAGCGTGAGCGAGATGCGCTCCGCGATGGAGCCCTTCACGCACGGCGTGCTCAAGCCGGCGGTCTCGACGCCGCCTCCGAGCCCGATCGCGAGCGCTGCTTCGCCCGTCGGCACGTCGAGCGTCGATGGCGGCTCCACCGAGAAGGTCGAAGAACCGTACCGCGGCTCGAACCCGCCCGTGGTGAGCGGCGAGAAGGCAGCCGAGTACGCGGCGATCAGCGCGCGCCTCAGGGCTGCGCTCGGCGACAAGCCTGGCGAGTTCGATGCGACGGTCGAGGGCGCGCCCTACCAGCCGGGCGCGACCGAGGGCTACGAGCCCCAACCGATGACCCAACGTCCGGGCGGCACCGACGTCGGTGCGATCGGACAGATGGTGCCCGCGACCGCGACCTACGGCGGATCGGTCTCGAACTCGCCGACGCCGTACCAGCTCTCGCAGCCCCCCGCGGTCGCGCGCCGCAAGAAGAAGGGCCTCGGCATGGGCTCGATCCTGTTGCTCGCCGGCGTCGTTGCGGCCCTCGTGACCGGCGGCGTCTTCGCGGTCGACCAATACTCGCGCTCGAGCGACGACGAGCCGCACGGAAAGAGCAAGACGGTACCGCTTCCGAGCAAGCCGCAGACAGCGCACCAGACGGATCCGACGCCTGTCGATCCGCAGCCGCAGGTGAACCCGACGCCGGCGCCCACGCCCACCCCGACGCCGACGCCCACCACGACGACGACGCAAACGTCGACGGGCAAGCCCGGTCCCGGCCCGAAGCCGAGCGCGAGCACGACGACCACGAAGCCTCCGCCGTGGGTGATTCCGAGCTCGATCCCGGGCCTCCCCACGTCCCTCCCCGGCCTGCCGCCCGAGTGGAACATCCCGGGCGTCCCCGGCGGTCAGCAGCAGCCTCCGCCCCCCCCGAAGAAGGACCCGGGCCAGCCGAAGCTCGAGCCGATCACGCCGACGGGGTCGCTCGAGACGCCTTCGACCCGGCCCGCGACGGGCCAGCCGTCGACGACGCCGGCGACGACCGATCCCAGCCGTCCGACGACCCACCGCCCGGGGCGAACGATCGACACCTCGAAGATCCCGCGCCGCACGACTCCGGAAACCACGACCACGCCCAGCCGTCCCACCAAGACCACGACCACCCACCGCCCCAGCCGCCCGCGCACCGAAGCGCGTCCGACGAAGCTTGGCTCGGTGACCCGCTAGCCTTCCTTGGGCTAAGCTGATTCCGATGTCCGACGGCGCGCGCCCGCCCGAAACCGAGGAACCTGCGGCGGGGGGTGGACCCCCGCCGGGGTGGCCCTCGGCCCCACAAAGCCCCTTCGCGCCAGGAAAGACCCTCCACGGCGAGCCCGCGGCGTTCGGCCCGGCCTTCCCCACCTTCGACGCGGCGGCTTCAGCACCCGCCGCCGTCGAGGCCGCCCCGCTCGGCGGCGCTGCGATCGAAGGCCCTCCGATCGAGCTCGGCCCTCCCGATGCGTTCGGAGCCACGGCCGACGCTTCTGCGCTCCCGCCTCCGCCGGCCGCGGCTCGCGGAACGAGTGTGATGTCGGCCCCGGCCGCGCCGGGCGGCAACACCCAGATCGGCGCGATAGAGGTGCCGATCGAGCCTCCTCCTGCGACGATGCCGGGCGGAGATCTGCCCGCGTACGCGCCAGCGGCGGCGCCGTTGCCGATGATGGCGGCGGCGCGCCCGGTGGCGGCGCAAGGCCCCAAGTCTCGCGCTCCCATCCTCGTCGGGATCCTCGCGATCGCCGTTGCTGCAACGGGCATCGGAGGCTTCGTCGTCTATCGCCAAAACAAAGTGACGGACGCCGACGCCACCGTGGACGTCCCCAAGAAGAAGAAAAAGAAGAAGCCGGCAGCTCCGACGAGCGAGCCCACGCCTGCGGCGCCTACGCCTCCGCCGCCCGAGCCGACCGAAGAGCCGGTGGAAGAGGAGCCCACGGCGGAGCCTTCGAGCGAGCCGGCGCCGAGCGCGACGAACACGACGCCGAAGCCGCAGCCGTCGAGCACGGCGAAGCCGCAGCCTTCGAGCTCGAGCATCCCGAAGCCGGGACCGTCGAGCTCCAGCATCCCCAAGCCGGGGCCGTCGAGCTCGACCAGCACGAAGCCTTCGCTGAGCCCGAAGACGATCGGCAAGCTGAAGCCGATCACCGCACCGGGCGGCGGCGGCCTCAAGCTGCCGAAGCGACCCACGAACTGACAGAGCTGTCAGGATCTAGGTGGAGCTCGCAGCCGCGCCTGCCGGCTCGCGGCGGCTCTTCGGTCGATCGGACGCGAGGAGCTCGGCGAGGACGCGCCCCGTCGCGGTCGCGCGCCGCGCGAGCGCCGAAGGCGTCCCCTCGGCGACGATCCGCCCGCCGCCATTGCCGCCTTCGGGACCGAGCTCGATCACCCAGTCGGCGGCGGCGACGACGCCCGGGTGGTGCTCGATGACGACCACGGTGTCGCCGCGGCGAACCAGCTGATCGAGCACGCCGATGAGCTTCGCGACGTCGGACCAGTGGAGGCCCGTCGTCGGCTCGTCGAGCACGTACAGCGTGGCCTTGGTCCGCCCACCGCTCGCGAGCTCGGCGGCCAACTTGAGCCGCTGCGCTTCGCCTCCCGAGAGGGTGTGCGAGCCCTGCCCGAGCTTCAAGTAGCCGACGCCGAGACCGACCATGATCTCGAGCGGCGCGACGACGCGCGGGTGCGCGCGGAACACCGAGAGCGCCTCTTCGGCCGAGAGATCGAGCACGTCGCCGATCGTGAGCCCGAGGTAGCGGACCTCGAGGGTCGACGGCTCGTACCGGCTGCCGCCGCAGGCCTCGCAGGCGGTCGTGACGTCCGGCAAGAACGACATCTCGTGCGAGATGACCCCTTGGCCGTCGCACGCCGGACACCGTCCGCCCTTGGGCGTGTTGAACGAGAAGCGGGCGGGCCCGTATCCCCTCACCTTCGCGTCGGGAGCATTCGCGAAGAGCTTTCGCACCTCGTCGTAGATCCCGAGGAACGTCGCGGGCACCGAGCGCGGTGTTCGGCCGATCGGCGACTGATCGACGGCGAGAGCCCGCTGAAGCGTCTTCGGTACCGTGATCTTCTTGTGAGCGCCGGGCGCGGGTGCCTCGAGCCCGAGCAGACGCCGGACGCCCGGAAAGAGCACGCGCGTGACGAGCGTGCTCTTTCCGGAGCCGCTCACTCCGGCGACCACGACGAGTCGGCCGGTCGGGAACGCGACGCGCTCGACCCTGAGGTTGTGGCACCTGGGCTCGACGATGACGATTTGGTCATCGGAAGCGCCGAGGCACGTCCGCAGGCGGGCGGTCTGCTTCTCTTCGGCGAGGGCGCGGCCGGTCGGCGAAGCCGGATCGGCGAGGACGACCGAAGGAGGCCCGGCGGCGACGATGCGCCCACCGCCGCGACCGCCCGTCGGTCCGAGATCGACCAGGTGGTCGGCGGCGCGGATCGTATCGGCGTCGTGCTCGACGAGCAGGACGGTGCTGCCCATCTCGACCAGCCCGCGGAGGTTCGAGAGGAGTCGGTGGGTGTCGCGCGGGTGGAGGCCGATCGTCGGCTCATCCAGCACATAGAGAGCACCGGTGAGGCCGCTTCCGAGCTGCGCGGCGAGGCGGAGGCGCTGCATCTCGCCCCCCGACAGCGAGGCAGCGAGCCGATCGAGCGCGAGGTAGCCGAGGCCGACGTCCTCGACGAAAGCGAGGCGACGCACGAGCTCTTTCTGCGGTGCCTCGGCGATCTTGGCGCGATCGCCCGAGAAGGCGAGGCGCCGCGCCCACGCGTGCGCTGCGTCGATGCTCATCGAGGTCGCCTCGTGGTAGCGAAGGCCCGCGAGGCGCTGCGCACGCGGCAGCGGAGCGAGGCGCGAGCCCTCGCACGCGGAGCAGGGCTCCGAGTCTTCCGGCCCGGCCTCGGGGTCGTCGAGGCCGCTGCCTTCGCACGCCGGACACTGACCTTGCTTGGTCGCGAACGAGAACCACCGGGGATCGAGCTCCGGAACGCTCTCGCCGCAACGCGCGCACGCGCGCAGCGTGGAGAGGAGCACGTCCCCGCGGGCCGCTTTGCCGCCGAGCGGCCGCAGCTTCACCGCGCCCTTTCCCAAGGAGAGCGCGCGATCGATCGCCTCGAGACCGAGGTCCCGCAACGAGCCCTCGTGCATGACGAGGTCGATGGAATGCTCGATGGTCTTCTTGAGGCGCGGCGGGGCGTCGGTGTCGATCATCGCGCCGTCGACGATGGCGCGCTTGATGCCCGCGCGGCTCGCAGCGGCGAACACGTCGAGGTAGGTGCCCTTGCGTGCGCTGACCGCGGGCGCGAGGAGCAGATGGTCGCCGCGCGCAGCGCGCACCCGATCGAACACCTCGGCGGGCGAGCTCGAGACCACCGGCACGTCGCAGGTCGGGCAATGAGGCTCGCCGACTTTGGCGTAGAGGAGCCGCAGGTACTGCGCGATCTCGGTGACCGTCGCGACCGTCGAGGTGGAGCCCGCGCGAGCCGTGCGCTGCTCGAGGGCGATCGCCGGCGGGACGCCGACGACGCGATCGACGTCCGGTCGGGGCATCGACGGCAAGAACTGACGCGCGTACGGGGTGAGCGTCTCCAAAAAGCGGCGTTGTCCCTCGGCGAAGACGACGTCGAACGCCAGCGTGCTCTTGCCGCTCCCGCTCGGGCCGGTGACGACCACGATCGCCCCGCGCGGGAACGAGCAGCTGACGTCCTTCAGATTGTGCTCGCGCGCGTGGGTCACCTCGATGCCCGAGGTCGAGACGTTCGGGCGCGCCGCCGGGCGCTCCCGCACCGCTGGCGTAGCGACGGCTCGCTCGGCGAGGGCTCGACCGGTCCGCGTCTCTTTGCGAGCGAGCGCGGCAGGCGTGCCGCGCGCGACGACGTCGCCACCCGCTGCGCCGCCGCCCGGCCCGAGCTCGATCACCCAGTCGGCGCGCGCGATGAGCGACAGATCGTGCTCGACCACGACGACGCTCGCGCCACCCACCACGAGGGCATCGAGCGCGCCGGCGACGAGATCGACCTCATCCTCGTGGAGGCCGGCGCTCGGCTCGTCCAGGACGAAGAGCTTGCCCTTCTTCGTTTCGGCGAGCGCCCGCGCGAGCTTGAGCCGCTGCGCTTCACCGCCCGAGAGCGTCGAGAGCGGCTGACCCAGCGTGAGGTAGCCGAGGCCGAGCTTGGTGAGCGGGCCGAGCGCGCGGACGATCGCGGGATCGCGGGCGAAGAACGCCAGCGCTTCGGTCACGGTCATGGCGAGGATGTCACCGACCGATCTTTCGCGGTGGCGCACCGCCAGAACCTCGGGCTTGAAGCGCGCGCCGCGGCACGTCGGGCAGACGAGCACGACGTCGGCGAGGAACTGCATCTCGATCGTCTCGGAGCCCTCACCCGCACAGGCGTCGCAGCGGCCGCCCTCGACGTTGAACGAGAACGCCCCGGGACCCAGCCGGCGCTCCGCCGCCTCGGGCTCGGCGGCGAAGAGCGCGCGAACGCGGTTCCACGCGCCCGAGTACGTCGCGGCGTTGCCGCGCGATGTGCGACCGAGGGGCGCTTGATCGACGAGCGAGACGTCGCGTACGAGGCCGAGCCCGTCGAGCCGGTCGTGTGCGATCGGCATCTCGACATCCGCGCCCATGCCGAGGTGGCGCGCGACCGCTCGATAGATGATGTCGGTCGCGAGCGAGCTCTTGCCCGAGCCGCTCGGGCCGGTGATGGCGACCACGCGGTCGAGCGGGATCTCGACGTCGAATCCCTTGAGGTTGTGCCCGCGTGCGCCGACCACCGAGAGGACGCGCGCGTGCGCTCCGCGCGACGGCGAAGGCGGCGGGCTGACGGGGCGCAACGCGCGCGCCGTCGCGAGCTCGGGCTTTCGTGCCGCCTGATCCGGCGTGCCGTCGAAGGTTACGTTGCCGCCCTTTGCACCAGCGCCCGGGCCGAGCTCGATCACGCGATCGGCCGCGGCGATGATCTGCGCGTCGTGCTCGACGACCAAGACGACGTTGCCGCGATCCGCGAGCTCGCGTGCGGCGACGATGAGCGGCGCGACGTCGGTCGGGTGAAGGCCGACCGTCGGCTCGTCGAGGACGAAGAGCGCGCCGGTGAGCGCAGTCCCCAGCGCTGCCGTCAGGCTCACGCGCTGCGCCTCGCCGCCCGAGAGCGTGCGCGCCTGGCGGTCGAGCGTGAGATAGCCGAGACCGACGCGATCGAGGTAGCCGAGGCGAGAGACGAGCTCTGCTCGCGCGACGCGCCCCTGCCCGGGCGCGATCTTCAGCGCTTCGAGGCGCGAGACCGCCTCTTTTATCTCGAGCGCGTGCCATGCGCCGAGGTCGAGCCCGTCGACCTGGTAGGCGAGCGACGTCGCCGACAGGCGCTTGCCGTCGCACGCTTTGCAGACGTCGTACGAGCGGTAGCGCGACAAGAGGACGCGCACGTGCATCTTGTAGGTCTTGGTCTCGAGCCACGAGAACCACGCACGCACGCCGGGGTACCGACCGCCCGCCCACTTGCCTTCGCCCTCGAGGACGTGACGCCGCTGTTCGGCGCTCAGCTCCCGCCAGGGGCGATCCATCGGAATGTCGTGCTTGGCGCAATACTTCTTCAAGAGGCGCCGCTCGTCCTGGCTCGACCGGCCGCTCCACGCTCGGATGGCGCCGCGATCGATGCTGAGCCTGTCATCGGGGATCACCTTGTCGTAGTCGATCCCGATCGTGCGCCCGAAGCCCTTGCACGAGGGGCACGCGCCGACCGGCGACTGGTACGAGAACATTCCCGGCGACGGCAGCGCGAAGCCGCGCGCGCACTTCGGGCAGACGAGGCCACTCGCAACGATCTCGGGGGCCGTTCGGCCCTCGACGTGGACGCGCGCCGAGCCCATCGCTCGCCCCCACGCTTGCTCGACCGCCGCAGTGAGCCGCACGCGCTCGGATGACGCGAGGCGGATGCGATCGACGACGACGTCCAGCGAGCCGCGGCCGTCGGCGAGGAGCGCGCTCGGAGGAAGGCCGTCCAGATCCTTTGCCTCTCCACCGACGAGGACGCGCCGGTACCCGTCCTTGAGCAACGTTTCGCGCACGTCGAGGAAGGCCTCGGTCCCGTCGACGCGGACCGCGTAGGTGACGATCGCGCGCGCGCCACCTGCGCCTTCGAGGAGACGGGCTGCCGCAGCTGCCGGATCCGTTCGCTCCGCGAGCACGCCGCAGTCGGGGCATACGGGGACGGCTTCGCGCGCAAAGAGCGCGGACAGGTACGGCTCGAGATCGGCCATCGTCGCGACGGTGGAACGCGAGCTCTTGATGGGCGCGCGGCGATCGACGGCGATCCCGGCCGCGATGGGCTCGAGCCGATCCATCGGCGGCCTGTCGAGCCGCTCGAGGAACTGGCGCGCGTAGGGCGAGAAGCTCTCGACGAACCGCCTCTGACCTTCGGCGTAGAGGGTGTCGATCGCGAGCGACGACTTGCCTGCGCCGCTCACGCCGGTCACGACAACGAGCTCACCAGGCCGGAGCTCGACGTCGACGCCCCGGAGGTTGTGCGTGCGTGCCCCCTTGAGAATGACGGGGTGCATTCGGCGTGCTGAATAGCACGCGGCCAGCTCTGCCACTCGGAGAAGCGAAGAAGAGGAGGGAATGCAGGACAGCCTTCGTCCGCTACGCTCTCGAACGTGCCCCAGCTCGACAGCCTGCTCCGGATCGTGGACGCCCAGGGAGCGGACGAGCTCCGGCTCGGGTCCGACAAGAACCCGTCGATGTTCAGCGCGAGCACGCCCAAGCGGCTGACCATCCCGCCGACTTCGACGACGACCTTGTTCGAGCTGTTCGGCGAGCTGCTCGACGACTCTCGACGCACCGTCCTCGAGCGCCTCGGTCGGGTCGAGCTCGTTCACGAGGCGCAAAAACTGGGCGCGTGGACGATCGTGGTTACCAAGCGTCCGGGCGCCGAGCTCGCGATCGACGCGGTCGTGCGCAGAGGCTCCAAACCGCCGGCGCAGCCCGCAGCCCCGCCGCAACCGGCGCCGCCGACGGCTGCGGAGCCGCGGCTCGATCCGGCGGCTCTCCAACCGGCCGCGCCCGTCGCCACGGCTCCCCAGCCGAGCCCCCTCGCCGCGCTCGACGAGACCACCGGTCCGGTCATTCCGGGTCCGCTCGAAGCGCTCATGACACGCGCCGTTCTGCTCGGCGCGACCGACCTTCATCTGGCGGAGAGAGAGCCCCCCACGATCCGGATCGACGGCCGGCTCCAGGCGCTCGGTGACGCCCCGTCCGAGTCCATCGCGTCGCTCTTCGAGAGCCTCCTTCCGACGAGCGCACGCCAGCGGCTTCAGGCGCGCGCATCATGCGACGTCGGCATCGACGTCCCCGGCGGCGGCCGTGCGCGCATGAACGTGTTTCGCACATCGCGAGGCCTCGCCGCCGCGATCCGCTTCCTCCCCCGCGTCCCTCGCGCCGTAGAGGAGCTCGGCTTCCCGATCGCCATCGACGATCTGGCGATGCTCTCGAACGGCCTCGTCCTCACGACGGGCGTCACCGGCTCGGGAAAGAGCACCACGCTCGCTGCTTTGGCCTCGGCCGCACTTCAGCGCCGCTCGGTCGTCCTCGTCTCGCTCGAGGATCCGATCGAATACGTCTTCGAGCCCGGGCCGAACAGCCTCGTGCGCCAACGGCAGGTGGGCCGTGAGGTCCCCGACTTCCAGTCGGGGCTTCGTGACGCGCTCCGCGAGGATCCCGACGTCATCTTGGTCGGAGAGATGCGCGACCCCGAGAGCATCGCGCTCGCGCTCACCGCCGCAGAGACGGGTCACCTGGTGCTGGCGAGCCTCCACTCCCGTTCGGCAGCGACGGCCGTGGATCGCATCGTCGATGCGATGCCCGCAGAGCGGCAGCAGCAGATCCGCATCCAGCTCGCCGACGCGCTTCGCGCGGTCGTCTCGCAGCGGCTCCTCCCCCGCGAGGACGGCGGGCGCGTTCTGGCCGTCGAGATCTTGCGCGCCAGCGCTGCCGTCTCGAACGCGATCCGCGAAGGCAAGACCTCGACCTTGCGAAGCGCGATGCAGTCGGGAAAAAGCGCCGGAATGATCCCCCTCGAGCGGTGCCTCGCGGACCTCGTGCGCAGGCGCGCCATCTCGCTGGAGACCGCCCGCCACGCGGCGGACGACCCGACGGCGCTGCAGCAGTACCTCGCCGAAAAGCCTTCGATGTAAGCACCGAGCTCGAATCGGGAACAAAGCGACGACTGGAGGCGTCTTTACTCTCCATGCGGGTTGGACCCTCCCTCCCCGCCGTGCTCGCCGTCTCGTGCGGCGCCGCGGCCTGGTTGGTGTGCGATTTCCAGCGGCTGGGAGCGAGGGCCGGCGACGACCTGTCCCGGATCATCGCTGTCGGCGTCGCCTTCGGTGCGGGGGCGCTGCTCGGAGCCTTGCTTCAGTCGCGCTCGGTGTCGCGCTCCCGCGCGGGGACCGCGATCATGCTCCTCCTCCTCTTGCCCATCTTCGGTGCGGGCGTGGGGGTAATGGCCACCCTGAGCTTCGCCGACCGCTGGTACTGGGCGATCATGATGCGCGAGGGGGCGAGCGTCGGCGCTCTCGGCGCGCTCGCAGCACTCCCCGGCCTCGCGCTCACCGTACGCGCAGCACGCCGCGCCGACGATGCGCGACCGGGGTCGATGGTCCACGAAATCGAGCGGCGCGCACTCTGGACGCTGCCTTGCGCGGCGTTCGCGCTCGGCGCGCCCTTCGCCCTTCACGGCAACCCGAACGTCTTGCGGCTCGGCGACGACCCAGGCGGCGTCGCGTCTCTCGCCATCGGGGTCAGCGCCACCTTGAGCCTCGTGGTGACGCTGTTTCAAGCGATCGGCGGCGCGCGCTTCGCCTCGAGCGTGTGGGCGACCGCTTCCGAGCTGCGGCCGCGCGAGAGCGACACGCTCTACGATCACGCATCGATCCCTCGTATCGACCTCGGCGTCGGCGAGGGCGAGCTCGAGCACTACAGGTCGCCGGGCGTCGCGTACCGCTCGGCGGGCGGCGTGCAATCGATCGTCAAAGGCGATCCGGTTCGTGCGCTTTCGATCGCGCGAAGAGCCGCGATCCAGACCGGTGTCGCGCTGGTCTTGGCGACGGCCGCCTCGGTCTGGGGTCTCAGCCAGCTTTGATCCCGAGCGCCGACTCGATGCTCGCGCGAAGATCGCGCGTCAGATCGAGCACGCGCCCCTCGACCGTGAAGGTCTTGCCGTCCTCGACCGACTCGTCGCGCTTCGAGCGGTGCGCCTTCACCCGGATGGCCGAGCCGCCCGAGAGCACCGCTGTGGGCCGCGACCCCGGCGCGTGCGGCGTGGTGGAGCGCAGGACGATCGCGTCGCCTTGGAGCGAGACGATGCGGCCTTCCCCTCCGCCGTCCCACTTCAGATCCAACGCTGACGACACCGTCAGTCTCCGCCCCGCCGGCCGCGCATGATCGCCTGCCGCGCCTCACGATCGGCGTCCTTCGCCTTCACGCTCTGCCGTTTGTCGGCCTTCTTCTTTCCGCGGGCGAGCGCGATCTCCACCTTCGCCAAGCCGCCCTTGAAATAGAGTTTGGTGACGGTCACCGTCATTCCGTCGCGATCGACGGCGCGCTTGAGCTGCTCGATCTCTTTGGCGTGCAAGAGGAGCTTCCGTGCGCGCTTTGCTTCGTGCGAGTACGGCGACCCTTGGAGGACGGGAATGTTCACGCCGCGGAGGTACGCCTCACCCCGTTCGAAGCCGACCCAGCCGTCGGAGAGGTCGGCCTTTCCCATGCGGAGCATCTTCACTTCGCTGCCGATGAGGGCGAGCCCCGCCTCGAAGCGATCGCTCAGCTCGTAGTCGTACGTGGCGCGTCGATTGAGCGCGACGACCTCGACCTTCGCCTCGCCGGACGCGCGCGCCTTCTTGTCGGCCATGACGGCGTCCCTATGCGATCGGATCCCGCCGCGCCGCGTCCTCGGCGTGCGACATCGCGACCTCGATCTCTTCTTCGACGCCGGTCGCCTCGAGCTTCTTTCCATCCGGCGCCGTAGCAGTCCATGAGAAGCCGCGGCGCGTCTCGGGATCCTTGGACTCGGGGCGCCAGGTCACGACGAGCTCCCACCCGCTCGATTCGGATTTGTAGCTTCCGTCCTCTTCGCGGTGCCAGGCGGAGATGTTCGGGTGCCGGTGCATGACGGCGCACCCTACACCGATCGGGCCGTTTCGTCTGCTACGCTCACCGCGATGAAAATCCCCGCGCGCCCGAAGGTGATCCTTCGCCACTGCGACGCTTACGACAAGGAGCGGATCCGCCTCATCGTGCGCGACGGCCTGTCGGAGCTCGGGCTCGTTCCCCACGGCCGCACGCTGGTGAAGCCCAACTGTGTCGCGTCGAAGCCGCAGTTTCCGTACGCGTTCACCCGCGCCGAGTTCCTCGAGGGCGTCGTCCTCGCCCTGCAAGACAAAGCGTCGAAGCTCGAAGAGCTCGCGGTCGGCGAGCGCTGCGGGATCACGGTGCCGACCCGTCTCGCCTTCGAAGGCGCCGACTACTACCCGATGTTCAAGCGCACCGGCGTCAAGCACTACCACTTCGAAGAAGAGCCGCAGGTCGAGATCCCGCTCCACCATCCCGAGCGGCTGCGTGACTACCTCTTCACGCCCGAGCCGGTGGCCAAGGCCGACTTCTTCGTCAACTGCCCGAAGTTCAAGTCGCACCCTTGGACGACGGTGACCTTCTCGCTGAAGAACTACATCGGCATCCAGGACGACCGGCACCGCCTCATCGATCACGATCACCGCCTCGACGAGAAGATCGCCGACCTGCAGTACATCGTGCAGCCCGAGCTCGTCGCCATCGACGCCATCGTCGCCGGTGAGGGGCGCATGCTCACGCCGAAGCCGCGCAATCTCAACCTGGTCATCATGGGAAACTGCCAGGTCGCCGTCGACGCCGTCTGCTGCAGGATCCTCGGCCTCGATCCGAAGAAGGTCGACCACATCCGCATGGCGCACGAGCGCGGCTTCGGTCCCGTCGATCTGGCATCGATCGAAGTGACCGGCGACGTGACGCTCGAGGAAGCAAAGAAGCGCGCGACGGGCTTCGAGGTCGGCCTCATCCGGGTCGAGAAGTTCTTCGAAGGGACGAACATCACCGCCTACGCCGGCCCGCCCCCGGAGCCCGAGCGCACCGACTACTGCTGGGGCGGATGCCCCGGCGCGATCGAAGAGGCGATCGAGATCCTCCGCCAGTTCGATGCGCAGTGCGACGAAAAGCTCAAGCGCATTCACGTCGTGTTCGGTGCCTACGACGGCCCGATCGACGCGAAGCCGGACGAGCGCGTGGTCTTCATCGGCGACTGCGCCAAGTACGAGGGCGAAATCGCCGGCAAGCTGGTGAAGATCGAGAGCCTCTATCGCGACCGGAGCACCAAGGATCCGCACACCGCGAAGCACGATGACATCTTCGTCAAAATGGCTTCGCTCACCGCCAAGGTCGCCGAGGCGGCTCGAACGAAGAGCCCGATCCGTCTCACCGGGTGTCCGGTGAGCGTCGCCGAGCAGGTGCTCTTGCTCGTGGCGACGAGCAACGTAAAAAACCCGATCCTCCATCCCGAGAACGCGTGGCGGTTCAACAAGGCCTATCTCCAGTGGCGAGGCACGACGGCGGCACAGCGGCTCCGGGGCAAACCGTACCAAGTCCACGGCGCCTGCTCCCGGGGTGAGGCCGCGCCCGACGTCGGCACGCCAGCAGCCGAGGAGTGATGGGCGCTCCGCGGCGCTACGCGTGCCGGCGCATCCGGCTCGTCGTCGGCGCCTCGTGGCGAGCGTCGCTCCAGATCGGGCCGAACTGGCTGTGGGGACGGCCTGGCCACGTGGCGATCGACGACCAATCGATCTACGTCGAGATCCCCGGCCGGCCCGCGCTGCAGATCCCTCGCTCCAGCATTCGAGCCGGCTTCCGCGTCCCCCAATCGAATGAGGTGATCCTCCTGTTCGTCGACGGGGCGCGAGCCACGTTCGATCTCGAGCCGGGCGTACCCGATCCGCTCGATCAGCTCAGGATGACGCTCGAGAAATCGACGCTCGCGATCAAGCTACGCCGCACCGGCGACGCGATGACCGTCGGCGGCATCGTCGGATGCGCGAGCCTGATGCTCGTCATGGCGATCGTTCCCATCAGCGCCGCGGGCTGGGAGCTCTGGCTGGCGCTTCCGGTCCTCCTCGCCATCGCGCTTTCGGTCCGCCTCGCGCGCGGTCGGATCGTCGTCGGCACCGACGGCGTGCTCGTCCGAGGGCTTCGTGAGCGGTTCATCCCCTTCGATCAAGTCGCATCCATCGACGATCTCTCGATCGTGACGACCCACGGCAAGCGACTTCAGGTCGCCATCACAGGCCGGCCCGACGATCGCGCCGCCGCGCTGCACCGATTGCACGAGGCGTTCGCCGCCTACCGTGCACGCAGGCACGAATCGCTGGACGCGCTGCGGCGCGGGGAGCGCTCGCTGAAGGCGTGGAAGGAAGATCTGGCGAAGAAGGCGCGCGCCACCGCGACGTTCCGGAGCGCGGCGACGTCGAAAGACGACTTCGAGGCCGTCCTCGACAACCCCACCACCGCGATCGAAGAGAGGCTCGGCGCGGCGGTGGCGCTCGCATCCTTGGGCGACGCGGGCGTCGAGCGCGTCCGCATCGCTGCCCAGTCGTCGGTCAACGAGCGCGTTCGAATCGCCTTCGAGGCAGCCGCGGACGGTCACCTGGAAGAAGAACAATTTTCCGAGGCGGTCGCTCAGGAGCGTATGAGGACGACCGACTGAGGGAGATCAAGCGGTCGGCTTCGAGAACGCGAGCCGAAACACGATCTCCACCGTCTCGTGGACCTTGAACGCACCGAGGGGGCCCTTCGGCGGCGTGATCCCGAGCGCCGGCAGGTCGAGGCGCACCCGGCCGTCGGCCCGAACGCGATCGGCGCTCACCTCGACCGAAGCTTCCGTCGAGACGTTCGCGCTGCGCGTGCCGACCGCGACCGTTCCTCTCGCGGCGACCGTCCGCGTGCCGGCCTCCGCCAGCGACAGGGCCGTGGCGCGCACCGAGAGCTTGGCGACGACCTCGGAGGCCTTGAGGACCTCTTCTCGGATCTTCCGCTGGATCTCGGTGCGATCGGACTTCGAGAGGACGCCCTCGTCCACGGCGGTGCCCTTGCGCACGCCGCGGACCTCGAGCTTCGCGACCGGGGCGCGGAGCGTCACGACCACGTCGTCGCCCTCGGCCGCGGTGCTGACAGTGATGTCATTGGCGGCGATCGAGAGGTCGTGAGCGAGCTTCGCGAGCATCCCCACGGCTCTTGTCTCGATCGTGAGCTCGGACCCGGCAGGGTCGAAGGTCGGCGCGGTCATCGACCAGCGGTCTAGTCGCGGCAGCGCAAGGAACCAAGCACCAGGCAGACGATGGCGACCGCCGGGACGATCGCCGAGCTCGCGGCTTGGGACAGACCGAACGGAGCCTCACCGCCGATGAGGTGGGTGATCCCGCCGCGCGGCAGGACGAGGCCGGCCGTCCCCGCACCCCCCAAGAAGAAGTCGACGGCCAGGAACCACAAGCGCCCGCCTCCCTTCTTTCCGAACGTGGCGCCGAAGCCGAGCCAGGCGGCGTAGGCGCCTCCTGCGAGGACGGCAATCCAAGCGGTCGTCAGGAGGTCGGTCGCTAGTGGAAGCGCCGCGCGTCCGGCCTCGGCCCCCGCCCGCGACGCGAGCAACGCGGCGAGCGCAACGACGACCGACAAGACGACCCCTACCGCGGCCGACGCGAGCACGATGCCGAGCGCGACGTTCGATCGCGGGTGACCGAACCTGCTCGCGGGCCACGCCGCCTCGCGAAGGTTCAGGCCCCCGGTCGCCGTCCCGATGAGCACGATGACCGAGAGCGGGACGATGAACCGGAACACCGCCGCGAGCGATCGATCGGCCGCGCCGGCGCTCGACGCCGCTCGTTCGACGACGGCGATCACGAGCACTGCGGCGACGGCAACCACGAAGGTCACCAGGGTTCGGGCGACCTTCAGACGCGCGAGCGCCATCTTCAGTCCGGCGAGGACGGCCGCGGTGCTCACTTCTGTCCCTCGCTTCCGTCGCCACCGCGCGGCGGCTCGGCGGTCGGCTGCTCGACCGCTGGCTGCTCTGCGCCTTCGGCAGGAGCGAGCACGCCGGGCGACAGCTCGGCCGGGGCGGCGGGTCCCCAGGCAGGCGCGAGATCCGCAGGCCCGGTCTGCGCTTGATGCTGGGCAGGTGCGTATCCACGCCCAGCATAGGCCGCGGCGCGGGCCGCGGCGTCTGCGGCCGCAAGCTCCGCACGCAGCCGCGCATCGGACGCTGCGACGTGCATTGCGGTCAGCTGCCGCGCGCGCACCTCCCACTCGGTCATCGCGGTGACCTCGGGGGTGACCGGTGCCATTTCGCGCAGCGCCTCGACATCGGCGCCGGTGGTCGCTGCAGCCTCGGCGAACGCGGACGCGAGCGCATCCATGTCGGTCCCCGCCAAGCGCACGACCGCGAGGCCCCCCGGTGCGTCGGCCGAGAGGATGAGCGACGCGACCTCGGCTCGGCCCGCGAGCGCCGCGGCGAGCTCGCGCGCACCGCTCGCGATCCAGGCGACGAGGTGGCAAGCGGCAGGTGCACCGAGCACGGGGTGCGCGCCGGTGGACTCGCGGGCGACGAACCCGCGCGCGAGGACGAGCACACGCTCGAATCGTCGCGCATCGGCGGGCGACGACGTGAGCACGACGACGGCCGCGCTCTTGCCGATCGCTTCCAGCGATGCGAGCGTCTCGTCGCTCGATCGCGCCATGTCGCTGAACGGCTCGTGCACCACGAGCAGCGCCGGAGACTCGGTCGCGAGCGCGATCGCGAGCTCGACCGCGCGCGCTTCCGCCGAGGTAAGCGACGCGGGCTTGCGGCGGCCGAGGGCGCCGAGACCGATCGTGTCGAGCACCGCCTGGGGGCTCGAGCTGGAGCCGTGCGCGCTGCGTGCGATCTCGATGGCTTGGGCGACCGTCGCCGCCGCCGGCAGCGCGGCCGAGAGGCCGACGGCTCCTATGCGGCGGCGCGCCTCGACGTCGCGCGCAGGATCCTTGCCGGCGACGCGGACCTCACCCCGCTCCGGTCTGCGGTGGCCCGAGAGGACGTCGAAGAGCGCGATCGAGCCGTCTTCTGGCGCACCGAGGATCGCGACGACGCCGACACCGAGCGAGAGGCTCGCGCCCGTGAGCGATCCGCGCGGGGCGCCGCGCGCGCCCGACCGATCGCGCGCGACGACGCCGCTCAGCACGACGGCTTCCGCGCTCAACCGACGGCCCCCAGTCCGAGCACACGCAGGGTGCCCTTGAGCGCGAGGGCGAGCGCGCCGGTGATCGAGAAGAACGGCCGCTCGGCGAGATCCGCGAGCCCCCAGGAGACGAAGAAGGTCGCGAGCAGGACGCTGCGACCCCGCTGCGGAGCCACGAGCTCGGAGAGCGCGCCCAACGACCCCAGCACCAGGCCCGCGAGGACGCCGAACCCCGAGACGACGGCGAGGACCAGCAATCGATCGGCGGCGGACCGCAGCGTGTTGGCGCAAGCGAGAGACACGAGGCCCGCGAGGGCCGCCGGCGCCGCGATGACGAGAGCGCTCCGCGAGAGCGTCGCTGCGAAGCGCGCAGAGACCATGCGTGTGCCATCCACTCCCCTCGCGAGCGCCAGCGCTTCGATGCCGTCGCGTCGGTCGACGAGACGGCGCTGGTGCGCGGCCGCGAACGCCAGGGGGAAGGCCGAGAGCCAGAGCGCCGCTCGCGCAACCTTCACCGGGATGGCCAGTGTCGGGGCGGTCGGACCGTCCGTGGCGCGCAGATACACGATCCAGATGACCGCGACGGCGGCGATGAACATCGCGTTCGTCCGCGCGAGGCGGCCCAGGCCGGTGCGATCCAAGCGCTGGCTGAAGAGGCGCGCGACCTCGCGGAACGCGCGCAGACTGCCCTGTTCGATTCGCACCGGCGCGAAGCATACCCGATGCTTCTCCCGCGGCCCGCTTCCTGTTCCACTCCCCCGATGCTCGGACGTGTTCTCGTGGTCGCCGGCTCGGACTCGGGCGGGACGCAGACGACGGCCGTGCTCGACGGCGACGAGTACGTGCTGACATCAAGACCGTCACCGCCCTCGGCGGCTACGCCATGACGGCCATCACGGCCCTCACCGCGCAGAACACGCGCGGCGTCTTCGGCGTGGTCCCGATCGAGCCCGCGTTCGTCGACAAGCAGATGTCGGTGGTCCTCGAAGACCTCGGCGCCGATGTCGTCAAGACGGGCATGCTCCACGACGCAGCGATCGTCCAGGTGGTGGCAGATCGCATCCGCGCGGCAGAGCCTCGGCCCAAGCTCGTCGTCGATCCTGTCATGATCGCCAAAGGCGGGGCTGCGCTCTTGCAGGACGCGGCGCAGGGCGCGCTCGTCGGTGCGCTCTTTCCTCTGGCCGACGTCGTGACCCCCAACGCGCCCGAAGCGGCGGCGCTCACCGGCGCGCCCGTCGAATCCGTCGTAGATCTCGGAAGAGCGGGCAGGCGCATCCTGGAGATGGGCGCGAGCGCGGCATACATGAAGGGAGGTCACCTCTGTGGCGCCGAGGTCGTCGACGTGATCGTTCGTCGAGAAGGACCGGACATCGTCCTGCGCGGGCCGCGGATCGACACCCGCTCGACGCACGGCACGGGGTGCACCCTGGCTTCGGCGCTGGCGGCGTCGCTCGCCCAAGGGATGGACCTCGAGTCGGCGGCTCGAAGAGCACGCGCGTACGTCGCAAGAGCGATCGAGAGCGCTCCTGGGCTCGGAGGCGGCCACGGTCCGCTCGATCACGGCTGGCCGCTGAGGGAAGCGACAGCGCGCTGAGCCCGGCGGTTCAGCGCACGATCAGCTTGGTCCCGAAGCTGAGACCCCACGCTGCGCTGGCGTCGTCCGGATCGATGTAGAACGGGATGTAGCCGTCGAGCTCGACTCCGACGTCGTTGGTGATCAGGATGCCGAACGGAAAGAGCTTCGGCGCGACATAGAGGAGGCCGCGCGTGCCTTGGATCGCGTCGCCCGGGCCGGGCGAATCGAAGGCCACGCCGACGGTCGGCATCACGTACTGCACGAGCGTCGGAAAGCGGAATCGCGAGTTTTCCTTCCATACGCGGAAGACCGGATCCATCGCCACGATCCATCGCATACCGCCCGTGGTCGGCAGCGCGTGACCCTCGATATGGAGATCGAGCCCCAGCTCGGTGCCGTAGACACCCGAAGGCGGTATGAGCGCGAGCCCGAGCGTCGGCAGGGCGAGGAACATCGGGACGTCGTTCTCGTCCGTCTTCTTGAACTCGAGCCGGCGGCGAAACCCGATCGAGGCCACACCACCGACGACCGGAGCCGAACGCTCGCGGCCCGGGCGACGCTCGACGCCGACGAGCGCGCCCACCTGGAGCTCGGCGCCCCACTTCTCCTCTTTCTTGTTGTCCTCCCAGCTGTCCCAGCTGGGCTTCTCTTCGGCCGACGCGGACGCGGGATGCAGGGCGACCGCGAGCAGGACCGCCGCCGTAGCGAGCGCGGGTCGAGAAGCCAAAGAAGACACGCGCTCGAAACGCGGGCCTCGGGTGGGGCTTACACCGCGCCTCACTCGTACCTTGGCTTCCCCTTCTTTCGGCGCTTTTTCCGCTGCTTTTCGCCGATGCCTATGCGGCCCCACTCGTAGGTGACGCGCTTGCGGAACGCGCCGTTTCGATCGCCCCCGTGGATGAAGATGGCCTCGGCCGTCTCGCTCTCGCTGAGGGTCGGTTGCCATTCGTCGGTCGCGACGAAGGCGAGCGGCGCGAGCGTCCCTTCGGCGGTGTCGCGAGCGACGACGACGCCGCACGTCTTCTCCGACTTGGTCTTCGAGCATCCGCCGCCGAGAAAGAGCTGCTCGTTGCCGGCGGGTCGCCACGCCCACGCTCGCTCCGCATCGAAGGCCTTTGCCACCTCGTCCGGGCTGCCACCCGGCTTCGGTGTTCCTTCGGCGAGCGACGACAGCGATCTTCCGACGACCTCGAGCCGCTTGATGAGCTCCTCGTCGTTGGGACGGAGCTTGAGCGCGGGACCGCGGTCGACGTCGAGCACCACGCGGGCCATGTTCGCGGGACCGGCGCAGCACCGGAGCCCGAGGTCCGGGCGCTTTGCTCCCGGTTTCTCGGGCTCGCCATGGGCGCAGCGCGCAATGAGCTCACCGCTGTCACCGCTGCCGCCGCGGAGCGCGACCAAACCTTCGGTCCCGCGCCCCCACTCGCTCGCGGTCCACTCCCACGCATTGCCGGACATATCGTAGATGCCATACGGCGACACACCGCCCTGTCCGACAGGCCGCAACCCTACGGCATTTTTGCCTGCGTTCGCATGCGATCCGTCCCATTCATCGCCCCACGGGTACGCCCTTCCATCCGTCCCGCGAGCGGCAAACTCCCACTCGGCTTCAGTTGGCAGCCGCTTCCCTTTCCATGCGGCGTACTCCGCGGCTTCGTACCACGTGATGCCGGTGACCGGAAAGTTCGCCTCGGCTTCGGGGTAGACGCCTTCCGGCCACGAACGCGGCTCGACCTGTCCGGTCGCTCTGAGAAATTCGGCGTACTGCGAATTCGTCACCTCGGTCGTGTCCATAAAGAACGGTTCGACAGAGACGAAATGCGGCGGCTTCGAGATCGTGTCGCCGTCGTCGCTGCCCATCAGAAAATTGCCGCCTGGGACGTACGCCATCCCGGCCGGCGGAATGACTCGCGGCGGTTCGGTCGAAACGGGAGGCACTGCGGTCTGAGCCGGAATTTCGTACTTCGCGTAGTCGGCGAATCGCACGCCGAGCGTGACCCCGCCCGCAAAGAACACTATCGGAACTATGGCAAGCGCAGCGATCGTAACGGCACGCCGCAAATTTCGCGGTCGCGGTTCGGGTATCGCTTCGGGTGACGCAACCTCGATGAACATATCGGGGTTGGTCTTCAGAAATGGGTTGTCCTCAATTGCCTCCTGGCCGACCGGGGCGATGTTTCGGATATGGGGCACATGAGGGGCAGGGTGATCTTCTTTCTTCGACTCCTCGGCGGCGAGCGGCTCAAGTGCCGATCCGAGCTCGAGATCCTCTCGTTTGATCCTGCCCGATAAGCTCTGTTCGAGATCGTCGTCGGCGAGAGCGTCGTCGAAGTCGGCTTCAGATTCGGTCCCCGCATCAAGCTCCTCGTCGGCGTTGATGGCAAAGATCGTCTCGGTAGGCCAAAGCTTGTCCTCGGCAATGATCAGTTTCTCTATCTCGGACCACTCGAGTTGCTCAAGCGAATCCTTCGCGACCTGCTGGACCAAGGGCCCGGTTTCCATAGCCCGGGCCAACGGAACGAGCGGCCCGGTCCCGAGCACTTTGCCGAACTGCGAACGTACATAAGCGCCGCACTGCTCGCAGAACGCCTGTTCGTTCGAAGTTTCCCGGCCGCATTCGGGACAGATCATATTGGGGTACCGCTAGGCGGGAGTAGAACCTATTGCGTAAGTGTAATCCGAAAACGCGATGAGGTCGATGCTACAAGGCTGAAGAATTTCACCCGAAATAACGCTCATACCCGCGAATCGTTGATCAGGAGTATTCGCTCCTTCCGCTTGATCCGCGGTAGAGACGCTCGTTAGCCGGTCGGGAGGAGTTTCGTCATCACGATCCGCGTGCCGTCGTCGATGGGTTCAATGCGAACGTCATCCATAAGCGAACGCATGAGACCGAGGCCCCAACCGCGGCGCGTGTCGGAGGCGGGCTCGGCCGGGTCCGACTGAGCGGCGATCTTGTCGGTGGGCCTCAAGCCGCGGTTCGAGACAGTGAGCATGAGCCGATCGGAATAGAACGCGTACC
>JBGTSH010000135.1:0-25594 GCA_041940405.1 Polyangiaceae bacterium | reverse complement strand
GGTGACCATGACCGTGGTCAGCCCGAGCTCCTCGTGCAAGCGGCGGCACTCGCGGCCCAGGACCTCTCGGGTCGGAGGATCGAGCGCGCCAAACGGCTCGTCCATGAGCAAGATCTTGGGCCTCGCCGCGAGCCCGCGAGCGACACCGACGCGCTGTTGCTGCCCGCCCGACAGGGCGCTCGGCGATCGCTCGCGATAGACGTTCGGGCTGAGGCCGACGAGCTCGAGCAGCTCGTCGACGCGCGACGCCACGGCGGCATCGGACCAGCCCAACAGGCGGGGCACGACGGCGATGTTCTCGCCCACGGTCATGTGCGGAAAGAGCGCGAAGCGCTGAAAGACCATGCCGATCGACCTTCGAAGGTCGAACGGATCGACCGCTTCATGACGGCGCCCATCGATCTCGATTCGACCGGTGGTCGGCTCCACCAGCCGATTGATGCACTTCAGCATCGTCGTCTTGCCGCTCCCGGATGCGCCGACCAATGCGAGGAGCTCGCCTCGAGCCACGTCGAGGCTCACTTCCCGCAGCACGTGGACACCGCCGGGGAACGTCTTTCCGACGCGCTCGAAGCGGATCACGGGTCCACGACGAACGAGATCGGGATTTCTTGGAGCTTCGTGGCGACGATCGCCGTGTAGAAGAGCGACCGACCCGACGCGCTCAGCCGGTGTCGGTACCGCACCCACGCCTCGAGCCGCATGACTCGCTCTTTCAGCAGCCTTCGGATGAGCTCGCTGAACCCGTGCGTGTACCTCTCGTCCAAAAACTCTTCTTTGATATTGAACGCGAGTTGGCCGCCGACCTTGACCGCGTTGGCGGCGTTGTAGAACGCCAGGGGCGGGATGTCCCCGAAGCCCAGCGCCGCCACGCAGGCGAGGACGTCCGGCCGGGCGGTCTCGAGGCATCGGATCGAAGCTGGGTGCGGTTGAATGAAGTCGTCGACGAGGTAGTCGTCGTAGACGCCGGGACGGTCGCGTGCCGCGGCGTCGCGTGCTTCCGGCAGGATATCGATCCCGACGACGACCTTCGCGCCCGCGCGGCGCAGCTCCTCGCCTACGATGCCGTTGCCGGCGCCCAGATCGACGGCCGAGAAGGGGCCGGCGTTGCGGTCTCTTCGCACCGCCTCCAAGAGCCCGATCACGCGGCGCGGTGAGCGACACTCCAAGAGGCCGTAGAAGAGGTGCTCATAGAGGCCAGGGCGCTTGTAGATCTGATCGTAGTCGTGAAAACGCAGCTTCTGCCAGCTGTCGCGCTCGAGTAGCTCGCACCATTCGAGGTCTTGCGGAACGTCGGCGTCTGCGTCGGGGAGGCGCAGTCGTCCTTCCCATCCGGGTTGGAGGAAGCGGCCATCCATCGCAAAGGTCTCGCTCATTTCGCCTCCGAAGCACGGGGAAGCCAGCCCCAAGCTCGCGGCGTGTACTCGCCACGGCTCGGGTCGGCATTACGGTCGGTCATGCGGGCACAGGAGCGCGCCCGGTCTGGTTGAAGGCCCTCCTTGACGAAGGAGTCGCACAAGTGAGCCCAGCACCAAGCTATAGCGACCGAAATATTGATGCTCAAAAGAAATCGGCCCGAATCGCATATTACGGCATGCTGCGACAACCGATCGCACTGCCCGCCGATCTCGGGGCGCACTGGGGCTGCGCATCATGCTGGCGCGCAAGTTGCTGGCCCGGGGCATGGGCAGCAGCTGCGTCCCCCACGTTGGGTCATGAAGCCGGCCGAGATCCTGGTGATCGATGACGAGCCCGAGATGGCGAGCCTGGTGGCGGACATCGCCAGAAGCCGAGGGCATCGCGCGACGTGCGCTTCCAGTCCGGCCGCGGCAATGCTCCTCCTCGATCATGGCGGATTCGACCTGGTCATCACCGACGTCAGGATGCCGGACATGGACGGCATGGAGCTCATCGAGAGAATTGCTCGCCTCGATCGGCGGATCGCCGTGGTAGCCGTCAGCGCATTCGGCACCGCACAGACGGCAATGCGCGCAATTCGTGCGGGAGCGCAGGACTACCTGCCGAAGCCCTTTCAGCCGGATGACCTCGGTCGGTGCATCGACAAGGCGCTGCAAAGACAGAGCGACGCCGCCGCCGTAGCCCGCTGAATGGGCGAGGGTGCGTCGGCGCCCGGTAGCGAGACCTATCCGCCACCCCGGGGCGGTGCTGCAGCCACCGCCTCGACATAGAGGGTGCGCGAGGGGAAGGCGAAGCTCGAACCAGCGCGCTCGACCACCTCCATGAACGACAGGAGGACGTCTTGGCGAACGAGTTGAAAGTCGCTCCATTCGGTGACCTGGAACCAGGCCATGATCTCGATGTCGAGCGACGACGCCCCGAAGGACGAGAAGCGGACGACAATCGCATCCGGCCATATCTTGGGATGCTCACGGAGCACCTTCTCCAGGTCGGCGAGGATCCGTCGCATCGCTGCGGGAGAGGTCGAGTAGACGAGCCCAATCGTGCACGCGAGCCGGATGCGATCGCGGACCGCATAGTTCTCGATCCGTGCGTTCGCCAGGTCCCCGTTCGGAACGCTGACGAGTGTGCGGTCCAGGGTGCGGATGGCAGTCGAGCGGAGGCCGATCGTCTCTACCGTACCGATGTGGTCGCCGACCTTGATGAAGTCACCGGCGCGGAGCGGCCGATCGAGCGCGAGGGAGAGCGCCCCGAACATGTTCTCGAGCGTCTTCTGCGCGGCGAGACCGATCGCGAGCCCGCCGAGCCCGAGGCCGGCGACGAGCGTGGCGACCGAGAAGCCGAAGTGAGCGAGCAGCGCGAGCGCGCAGACGGCAAGGATGGCCACCTTCAAGATGCGGCCGCCGATCTGCACCAGGCTGAGCGCTTCCCGCCGCTCGAGCGCGCCAGACTGCTCGAGCGCCGTGCGGCCGGCGTCTACGATCCGCACGAGGAGGAAGAAGATCGCGACGTAGACCAGCGCGGCCGCGACTTCTTTTCCGACCCGCGCAACCGACGGAGCTAGCGGCGCCACCGAGAGCGCGATCTCCAGCGCGAGCACGAACGCACCAAACATCAGCGGCGACCGAACGACGCCGACGACGGTGTCGTCCCACGCGACCGATGTCCGGCTGGCGACGCGACGAAGGACCACGTGCGCTAGGCGGCCGATGAAGAAGCCGGCGGCGATGCACGCAACCAGCGCCCCGAAGGCGAGGAGGCCATCGTAAAGGGTCATGATGCGCGCTCGGCCGCTTCGTCCTCGTCGAGGGCAACCAAAATTCGTGGAATCTGATCGGCTCTGATGTCGTTCATGATGGGAGGGATGCGCGATGTGCCGCCGGTTTCGAAGGCATCGCGCGCGCTAGCCCGGGTCGATGTGCGATTCGATCTCGCGCGTGAGGGTGCTCAGGAAGCGTCGCGCGACTCTTGTCTCGCCCGTCCCCAGGCGCTGCATCGTGCGCTCCAGAGCGCCCTCGAGCGAAGCGGTGTCGGGTCGATCCAGGCTGCGCCCCTTCTTCGTCAGGGACAGCAATACCTGCCGCCTATCCGTCGTGCTCGCCGAGCGCTTTACGAGGCCCTTGCTCTCGAGGCGGCGCAGCGTCACGGATACCGTGCTCGCGTCGACGCACAGGAGCCGCGCCAGTGCGCCCGGCGAGATCGGGCCGCGGCCCATGACGCGAAGCGCGAGGCGTTGCTGGGCGGTGACCCCCAGCCGCACGTCCATCCGCGCCGAAGCGCGTTCGATCGCATGGTTGAGGCCCCAGATCGCGCGCAAGAGCTCGAGCGTGACGCCGAGCTCGCCGCCCGCCGGCTCGCGAGCGGTCGGGGCGTGTGCAGGCGCGACGCTCACGCGGTCCCCCTTCCGATGTTCCGGGTCCAGCTCGTGATCGCGTCGAGCCCGGCGAGCACGGGCTCGCAGACCCGTAGCACGGATGAAGCGCCCCCGGCGGCGAGCGCGTCGAGAGCGGCCGCGCCATCGAAGTCGACGAGCGAGAGCCTCAGGGAGAGCTCCGTCGCCGGCCGGCCGAACACTTCTCCCGGGAGCGCGGCTACGCCCGCCTCTTGGAGGAGGGCTGCCGCCAGATCACCCGAAGTCGCGATGGCACGGCGGCGCAGCGCGGCGGCGAAGCGTCCAAAGTCCGGGTAGAGGTAGAACCCACCGCTCGGCGCCGGAACGTCGAGCCCGGCGTCGCGGAGCCGGCTGCCCGCGGCGCGGAGCAGATCCGCCAGCACGTTGCGGCAGGCCGCGACGTAGTCGTCGATGGCGGCTCCGCCGGCGAAGGCGGTGACGGCTGCATATTGAATCGGTGCCGACGTCGACGTGAACGTTTCGCTGGCGACCGCCAACATGGTTTCGCGCACGCGCCTCAGCCCCGGTGGGAAGGCCATCACGCCCAAGCGCCAGCCCCCGGCGCCGCACCACTTCGAGAGCCCCGTCGCGACGATGGTTCCTTCGGGGTATTCGGTCGCGATGGATCGGTGTTTTCCGTCGAACTGGAGCGGACCATAGATTTCGTCGGAGAGGACCACGAGGCGGTGCTTTCTCGCTACCCCACCGATGGCTCGCAGATGTGCCGCGTCGAAGGTCGCGCCGGTGGGATTGTTCGGGTAATTGAGGACGAGGATTCGCGAGCTGCTCCCATTTCGTTCCAGCCAGGCGTCCAGGTACTCCGGATCGAGCACATATCCGTCGAGCCGCGCGGTGGGCAGGAGCAGAGGCTGCCGGCCCAGGATCCGAGCTTGCGGCTCATACGACACCCAGCCCGGTGTCGGAATGATGAGCGCGCCGTCGTGGACGACCTGCAACAGGAAGAGCAGCTCCTTGGAGCCGGGACCGACGATGATGTCACCAGGCGCGAATGGGATCGATTGTCGGAGAGCCAGGTGCTCCGCGACGGCAGCGCGTAGCGCAGGCAGGCCGCTCACCGGCAGGTAGGCCTTCTCGTGCGCGTGGGCGCGAAGCGCCTCCACCACCGGCGCAGGGACGGGAAATGGCGATTGCCCCAATCCGAAGTCGAAGACGCGCGTGCCGGCCTCGCGAAGCGCGGTGCAGCGGTCGCGAATTGCGAGGGTCGCGGACCGCGGCATGTGCGCTACCCGGCGGTCGAGGGACAGCGCGTTCACGCCGCCTCCGGTGTCCGCAAGACCCGCAGGTGGCGCCGTCCGAGCTTTGGAGCTGCCCATGGCGGCGTGGCGCGCTCGTTCTCGAAGAAGAAGCGCGCCTCTCCGAACGCGGGGCGAAGCTGATCGAACCAGGTCGCATCGGGGTCGAAGCGAGCATAAAAGGGCCGATTGACCCACTCCGGGTCGCGCGCCTGAAGCAGTCGAAGCGCAAACACACGCTCTCCGGCCATCGTAGGGGTCCCGTCGATCACCACCTTGCCGGGCATCGCGCTCATCGACGGGCCGCGCGCCGTCCGTGCAAGACCCGAGACGCGCGCGATTGCGCCGCGGTAGATCTCGTAGGCGCGCTCGAGCGGAACGTCGAAGTATCGACGAGGACCGGTATTTCGCTCGACGAACATGTAGTAGGGGACCGCCCCGAGACGGGTCTGCAGTCGCCACATCTCGGCCCAGGTGATGGCGTCGTCATTGACGTGGCGCACCAAAGGCGCCTGGCAGCGTACGACCGCGCCCGTCGATTGAATTCGTGCAAGGGCCCGTTGTGCGATCGGATTCTCGAGCTCCACCGGGTGGGAGTAGTGTGCCATCACCGCCAGGTGCAGGCCGCGGGCGACGACGCGCTCGAACAGGCGCAGTAGCTCGTCGGCGTCCTTGTCCGTGACGAAGCGCTGTGGCCAATAAGCCGGCGCCTTCGTGCCGATCCGAATGGTGGAGAGGTGCGGCAGCTCCGCGTCGAGGATGGGTGCGAGGTAGCGCTCGAGGACGCGCGTACCCATCACCAGCGGATCGCCGCCGGTAATGAGCACGTTCGTCACGTCCTCGTTTGCGCGCAGGTAGGAGACGAGAGACTCGGATTCCTTGCTGGCGAATCTGAGGTCGTCGAGGCCGACGAACTGCGGCCACCGGAAGCAATAGCTGCAATAGGCGTGGCAGGTCTGGCCCTGCGCGGGAAAGAACAGCACGGTCTCCCGATACTTGTGCTGAATGCCGGCGAGCGGTCGGTCGCCCAGAACGGGGACGTTCGCGGTCGCTTGGCCTGCCGGGTGCGGATTGTGCTCGACCTGGATCTGCCGCGCGATACGGTCGAGCTCTGCGTCGTCGGCACCGGAGCGCGACGCGGCGGCGAGCCGCTCGAAGTCGGTCGGGTCGAGCATGTCGCGGTGCGGAAAGACCAGCCTGAACATCGGGTCGTCGGGGGCCCGGGTCCAGTCGATGAGCGTCCGCAACACGTACTCGTTCACCCGAAACGGGAAGACGCGCGCCACGACGCTCATCGCGAATCTCTCCTCGGGGCTCCATGCGGACAGCTCCGGCAGTGCCTCCAAGTCTTTGCGCCCGTAGGCGCGGAAACGCGCTTGCATGGAACCTCCTTTGAGCACCAACTATATAACAGAGTGGTTGGATATCAAATCAAATGTGTCCGGGTGCGGACGTTCGTGACCGCGAGGGTCGATTTTTGCGGCCGTCGTCGTAGCGCCTCGAGATGCTGCTGGCTTCGGCGTTACCGATCGTCATCGCCTTTGCCATCGTCACGCTTGCGCGCGGCGTGGTGGTCGGCGTGGCGAGCGGCTTTCTCCGCCTGACGAAGGAGAGGACGCCCTGGAGCTGGACGGCCGTGCTCGTCTGGGGCGGTCTACGGGGCGGCTTGTCGATGGTCCTCGCGCTCGGCCTCGCCCCCGAGTTTCCCCACCGAGAGCTCTTGATCACGATGACCTACGGCGTCGTCGTGCTCTCCATCCTCGTGCAGGGTTTGTCGATGACGCCCCTTCTTCGCGCTCTCGGGCTGGTGGGGCTGAAAGAGGAGCGGCACCGCTACGAGATCGAGCGGGGCGAGCTGCGCGCGGTCAAGTCGGCGCTGGCGGCGCTCGAGCGGATGGAGCACGAAGGCGGCGTCCAGCCCCCCACGGCTGCTGCGCTGCGCGGTGAGTATCACGCCCGCCAGGAGCAGGCGGAGCAGGCCATTCGCGCCCTCCACCTCGCGGCGTCGGAGCTGGAGGAGGAGGATCGCATCGCGGCTCGTCGCCACCTCTTGCAGCAGGAGAAGCGCGCCGTGCTGGCGGACACGCAGAAGGGCTTCCTCAGCCCGGGGGCGGCCGAGCACTTGCAACGCGAGATCGACGCGCGCCTCTTTCGGCTCGACGCAGGCGAGGACTCGTTCGTCGGTGAGCCCTCCTCATCGAGCGCGCCGCCGGTGGACGGTCCGCGTTCGGAAGGCTCGGGCGCAACGGACGGCCATTCGGACGAACACAAGGGTGAAGGCGCGACAAAAAGTCGCTGAGGCGACATCTTGTCGCGGGAGTGTCCGCACAGGATCGGGCCACAGAGATAACCGACCCGGCACCGAAGTTGCTTTTCGGGCGCTCGAGCGCGTCTTTCTCTGGTGCCGCGCTCGGTCGCTCCCCGCGCGCCGGGACCGAACGGCGTGTTGGGGGGCGTGTTCAGCCGAATGAAGAACCTGCTGTTGCCCGAAGCCCGAGCCGTCCTGGCGCAGTTCGCCGCGTCGTCGACCCTCCTTGCGTTCGACTATGACGGGACGCTCGCGCCAATCGTGGACGACCCATCGAGGGCCAACCTGCGGCCGCGCACGCGCGAGCTACTGGCCCAAGTCGCGGCGCATTACCCCACGATCGTCATTACGGGGCGAGCTCAGGACGACGCGCTCCGCCGCCTGCGCGGTGTCGGCGTGTACGCGGTCATCGGAAACCACGGGTTGGAGCCGTGGCACGCAAACGACCGCCTGATCGGCGTGGTTCGAAGTTGGTTGGCGCGGCTCAGCGACGCGCTTCGCGATGTAGAAGGCGTCCAGATCGAGGACAAGATCTTCTCGCTCGCGATCCACTACCGCCTGGCGGTCGACAAGCCCCGAGCCCGCTCGGCGGTCGCGAACGCCATCGCCGCGCTCGACGCCGTTCGTGTCGTCGGAGGCAAGCAGGTCGTCAACTTGATCCCGGAGGGCGCGCCGGACAAGGGAAGCGCGCTCGAGCGAGAGCGGGTGAAGCTGTCCTGCGATGCGGCTGTCTATGTTGGCGACGACGAAACCGACGAGGATGTATTCACGTCGCGACCTCCTGCGCCGCTCTTGTCGATTCGCGTCGGCGCCAGCCGGCGGTCCGCGGCAACGCACTACGTGCCGCGCCAACGCGCCATCAATGACCTGCTCGCCTTGCTCATCGAGCTGCGTCGAGGCAATCCGCTCCGAGCCGCGTGAAACCCCGCTCTCTCCACTCTCGGCGATGACACAGCCGCGCGATTTAGGTGGCCTCGTTGGTCTCGTCCGCGTGCGGGAGCACTGCACGTTCGCCTGGCGCAGGTGGCTCGTCGACGGGTCCCGGCGCGTCACGCGGCTCTCTACCCACTGCGACGCGTGCGTGGCAGCGGTCCAGGAGCTGGGGTACGTCGTGCTCGATCCGGACCCGCCGTCTCCCAAGCGGTCGCCCGACACCCATTAGGTCGCCGTTTCGCTCTCCGTGCTGTCGCCGAACCACCGCTGAAGTGTGCGGCGATCGATGCCCAGCAGCGTCGCCGCGCGCTGCTTGTTCCCGCCGACGCGATCGAGAACCAGCTGCGCGTAGGCACGGTCGAGCTCCGCGATGGTCATGCCGCGGTCCGCCGCGCGGGCCAGCATGTCGACCTGCATCGGGACGGCGGTAGCTTCAGGGAGATCGTCGACCGACACGGTGGAGGTTTCGCACAGCGCGACAGCCCGCTCGATGGCGTTCTCGAGCTCTCGAACGTTGCCCGGCCAGCCGTAGCCCAGCAGCCGCTTCGTTGCGGCCCCCGAGAATCCGCGAACCGATTTGTTGGCGCGAGTGGCGGCGCGCCTCAGAAAGTGCTCGGCGAGCGGAATGATGTCGTCGGGGCGATCGCAGAGCGCAGGGATCCCGATCTCGATGACCGCCAACCGGTAGAACAGATCTTCTCGAAAGGTCTTGTCCGCTACGGCAGCGCGAAGGTTTCGGTTCGTGGCGGCCACCACGCGCACGTCGACGTGTATCGCGGCCTCGGCGCCGACCGACCGAACCTCTCCGTCCTGAAGAACGCGCAACAGCTTTGCCTGGAGCGGGACCGCCAGCTCGCCAATCTCGTCCAGGAACAGCGTGCCGCCGTCTGCATGCTGGAAGACGCCGCTTCGATCGGCACGAGCGTCGGTGAAGGCGCCCCTCTTCACGCCGAACAGCTCGGCCTCGAGCAGCGTCTCCGGAATGGCAGCGCAGTTGATGGCGACGAACGGCCGTGTCCGACGGCCGCTCAGGTCGTGGAGAGAACGTGCGACGAGCTCCTTGCCGCTCCCGCTGGGTCCGGTGACGAGCACGGTGGTCGGCGTATCCGCAACACGTCGGACGAGAGCGGCGACATCGGCGAGGGCCTGGCTCTTTCCGGCCATCCCGGCCAGCACCGGCTGCTCCGGCATGGCGGAGCGCAGCCGCGACAGCTCGACGCTCATGGCGCGCCTGGCGAGGGCATTTTCGAGGCGAAGGGCCATTTCATCGGGTGGAAACGGCTTCGGAAGGTAGTCGGATGCTCCTGCACGCACCGCGCGCACCGCGGTATCGATGGAACCGAACGCGGTCATCGCGATGACGGCGATGCGGTCGTCGTAGCGACAGATGCGCTCGATCAACTCGATTCCGTCGAACGTCGGCATGCGGACGTCGGTGACGACGAGATCGAAGCTCTTTCGTTCGATGAGTGGCATCACCTCCGCCGGGTCGACGACGCAAGTTGCCTGATGGCCGCGACCACGCGCGATATCCGCAACGAGCTTCGCCATCTCGGGCTCGTCGTCGACGACGAGGATCTCCGCTCGGCTCATGATGCCGCCTCCTGTTGCGCGGCGTGCGCGAACACGGCTTCTTCTTCGGCCGCGGGTAGGGTGACGACGAACGCCGCTCCGCTCGGGTTGTCCGTCGCGAGCACGACGGTTCCGCCCGCCTCTCGGACGATGCCGCTCACGATATCCAACCCGAGACCGGTTCCGGCGCGGTCGCTCTTCGTGGTGAAGAATGGCTCGAAGATGCTCTTTGCGATCGCGTCCGGGACGCCGGGGCCCGCATCCGACACCTCGATCCTCACGCGACGCCCGTTCTCGTCAGGAACGCGTTCGATTCGAATGGTCAGGTCGCCGCCGTCGGGCTGCGCCTCGATCGCATTCCACGACAGGTTGAAGAGCACCTGGAACAACCGGTCGGCGTCGATCGCGGCGAAAAGCGATCGCTTGCCTTCGAGGCGAGCGACGACCTTCCGCTGCCGGCATTCGGGCCCGAGGAATGCGAGCACGTCGCGGGCCACCGCGAGCACGTCGCTGTTCTTGTCGACGCCTTTGGCCGGCCGTGCGGTCGCGAGCATTCGGGCGACGACCCGTGAGATGCGATCCGATTGCGTCGCGATCGTGTCGAGATCGCTCCGTATGGGCTCTGGACAGTCGGTACGTGCGGCGAGCAGCCGCGCTCGGCCCAGGATGACGCCGAGGGGAGAGCCGATCTCATGGGCGATCGATGCTGCTACTTGTCCGACCGCAGCGAGCGCGCGCGCATGCTGAAGCTTCCGCTCGGCGCCGATGCGAGCCGTCTCCTCTTCGACGCGTCGCTGCGCTTCGTTCTCGGCGCGAACGCTGGCGTCGACGAGGGAGCGCGACATCGCGTTGAACGCGGCGGCGAGCCGGGCCAGCTCGCTCGCGCCCTGTTCGGGAACGGTGCCTCCGAGCGCGCCCCCGGCGATCGCTTCGGCTCCCGCAACGATCGCGGCGGCGGGTCGCCCGACGGTCGCACGGGTTACCACGATGATCAGGAGACACGCTATCCCGAGGAGAGCGAGCCCGGTCAACGCCAGTCCTCTGTTGAGCGTCGTCGCCAGCCCGTCGACGTACGTTATGTCTCGCGCGACGATCGCCACGACTGGTGGTCCGTTCCGCGGGGCCACGAGCACGGCCCGCAAGAGCGTCGGCCCGCCCCGGAGCTCGACCCGCTCTTCGATCTCGGTGCCAGTCGCCCTCACCGTGTCTGCCAACGCCGCGAGCCCGTCGGTGGCGCTCCTCAGTTGTTCCGTGACCAGGATCGGCCTGCCCTCTCCGTCGAAGCAGGCGATTCCAAGGATCCGGTCGGCGCGCGTGAAGCGGGTGAGCCGCTGCTTCAAGGGCTCGAGCTCGCCGCGCTCGAGCGCACCGATCATTGCAGCCTCGACCAGTACGGCATTGTTCCCGAGCTCCGCGGACGCTTCGGCCATGAGGACGTGCTGCCGGTTTTGGTGCGAAACCAGCCCGTAGACGCCGAAGGCGACCGCGATGGGGATCACCAAAAGGAGGCCGAGCTGACTCGCCAAGGCCATCCTGCCCGAGCTCTTCTCCACGGGATGGGTCATGCGACAATTTGTCTCCGCTGCGACATGATGTCGCGTTTTACGGGGTCGCGCACGTCCCCGACTGACAACGCTCGCCTTCAGGGCATTGTCGATCGTCCGAACACTTGCGGATGCAAGTACCGTCGATGCAGCGGCCGTTGTCCCCGCAGGCGACGCTGCTGATGCACTCGACGCAACGAGACTCGAGGCAATAGGAGAAGCGGCTGTTCGCCTGCTCGCAAACCGCGTCGTTCGAACAGGGAACGTCGTTCGGCGCAGGCGCGCAAGCGGTCATTCCGAGAATACAGAGGACCAGACAGGGCGATGTTCGCCCATCAAGACAGCGGAGCATGTCGTTGGTTCAGCAACTACCGAGCCACGGCACGAAAGGTGCTGAGGGGGCGACGGGTCGTCCATACGAGGTGGTGCGGCCCCTCGCTCCCCACGCGCCGCGGCTACGAACGGCGCGTGGGGGGCGGGTCCTCCCTGAGCCCAGTCCCGAAGCGAGCACGTCCACGCCCGCTCAGAACTCGACGAGCACCTCCGTGAGGGGCTTTCTTTCGATCGCAGGCACCCGGCACTTCTCCGCGGGCAGCCCGACGGGCAGGAGGAGGAACGCTCGCTCGCTCTCGGGCCGGTCGAGGATCCGCGAGAGGAACGTCATGGGGCTCGGCGTGTGCGTCAGCGTAGCGAGGCCCGCGTGGTGGAGCGCCGCGATCAGGAAGCCCGCCGCGATCCCCACCGATTCGCTGACGTAGTAGTGCTTCTCTTCGGGCGCCGAGCCATAGCGGCGCGCGAAGATGACGACCAGCGCGGGTGCCTCCTCGAGGAACGGTTTGAGACAGGTCGTTCCGAGCGGCTCCAAATCCGCGAGCCAGCTCGGCGTTGCGCGGCCGCCATAGAACGCCCGCTCCTCCTCCTCGGCCGCCAATCGAATCCGACGTTTCACCTCGCGATCGGTCACCAGCACGAACGTCCACGGCTGCTTGTTCGCCCCCGACGGCGCCTGAGCCGCGGTCGCGATGCAGTCACGGATGATCCCGAGGTCGACGGGCTCCGGCGAAAAGTGTCGCACCGAGCGTCGCCTTCGAAAGAGCTCGAGGAAGGTGCGAGCGCGATGCGCCATCTCGGCGGCGCTCAGCCGCTCGTGCTCCAGGGGCACCATCGGAGCAGCTTCGGGAACGTGGTCGTCCTCGTTCGATGTGTTCACGAACGCGAATGTGACATGGTTGGGCCTGCGTGGGGGGTGTGAGGGCGGCCTCAGAGCCTGAGCAGCGCCTGCATGATCCCGACGGCGAGGATTCCGCAGAAGGACACGAGGCCGACGGGGACGAACTGCCGGAAGCCGAATGACAGCGGCTTGCCGTGCGCGTCCCGAAGGTCCGCGCGCTCGGCGAGCGCTTGGGCGAGCGGACCGGATGTCGCGGCAGTGAGGAACAACGAGCTTCCGGCGCACACCGAGAGCGCGAGGCCGACATAGACGGCGTCCGGCGACAGCTCGCGCGCCAGGACGTCGGCGACCTCGAGCAGCGCGGCCATGCTCGGGCCCGCCGAGAAGATCCCGGTGAGCATCGCAGCGAGGAGCAGAAAGACGACGAGCCGAACGGCTGGCGGACCTGGCAGCGAGAGGAGCAGCTGACCAGCAGCCTCGAACAGGCCCGTCGCACGTACGGTGCCGACCATGAGGAACAGCGCCAGGAGGAACAAGACGGCCTCTGCGTCGACGCTCTTTCGAGCGACGCGCTCGCCGACGGCGCCTGCAAGCGCGAGCGCGAGCGCCGCCCCGACCCAACCCACGAGATCGGGGCTGATTCCCCAGTGCTGAGGCAACGCCGTCCACGCCAAGAGCATGGCTCCGAGGAGCGCGGCCGCAGGCACCGCCAAGCGCAGGTCGGTCCTTACGCCACGATGCATTCCTTCGGCGACGCGAAGCGTGATGCGGGTGGTCAGCTCGTCCCGGGGCAGGCCGTCGGCCGGTCGAACGACGAAGCGCACGATGGCGAGGAGAATCAAGAGCGCGATCGCGGTCGATGGCGTTGCCTGAGACAGGTAGTCACCGAAGGGCATCCTCCCCGCGCCGAGGAGCAAGATCGCCGGAAAGTCCCCAATTGGCGTCGCCGCCCCGCCGAGGTTGCACGCCACGAGCATCAGGCCGAGAGCCCACGAGGTGTACCGCTGCGTGGGTGCGATGAGCCGCAGGATCAACAGCACGACCGGCAACACGAGCAAGAGCGCCGTGAGGTTGTTCACGAGCGCGCTCACCAGGTACATCGTGACGGCGACGACCAGATAGAGACGGCGCGGGTCGCCGCGGCTCAGCTTCGCGATCGCGACGGCGACGCGCTGGAACACGCGGGCCTCGGCGAAAATGCCGGAGAGCGCGCCGAGCGAGACCAGGATCACGAGCACGTCCCACGGCACCGCCGCGAAGATCTCTCGTGTCGGGAGCCCGCCGAGCACGGCGGAGGCGAGGCACGACGCGCTTGCGGCGACGACGACCCCGACGAGGCGCCGTTCGGGGCGAAACGCCTGCCAGACGATCGCGAGGACCAGGATCGCGGGCAGCATCCAGCGCAGCATCAAGGTCGTGCCTCGAGCGGCGCCGGATGCACGAGCATCGAAAAGTCTTCGATCCCGGTCTCTGCGAGATAGCGCGGATGCAGACGCGGTCGTCCGCCGAGCAGGTTCCAGCCAATCAGCGTCCGGAACGACGCGCGGACGTCGGGTCCGACCAGGCGGAGATACGCGGGCGATACGTTCGCTACGTGCTCGTCGGCGCCATAAACGAACGTGAGGAGCGCGCTCCTCGCGCCGGCCCACAGCGACCACGCGTCCAGCGGCACGACCTCGACCCGTCCGGGGTAGTTCGATGCGTTGCGCTCGACGTCCTCGCGCAGGCCACCCGCGCCGGCGATGAGCCCGATCGGGACCGAGAGGAGGGGAACCACCGCGTCGAGGGCGTCGGCTTCGGTGCCTACGACGAGGATCCGGCGCGCCGCTGTCAGGACGCCGAGGACCGGTCCCGCCTCGAGAGCGGGCGTCGTCCCGAAGGCGAGCCATGACGAGGCGACCGAATCGAAGACCGCGAAGTCGCGGCCCATCGCGTCGCGCGCCAAGATGACCCCCTCCACGCCATGGGAGCGGGCGATCTCCTCCACGAAGATGCGGGACGCGGTCGCCATGCCGAGCTCGGCGGCGGCGACTTGAAAGCTCACGACCAAGCTCTCGGGCAGCTCGACGCTCACGCGCGATCGGCCTCGAGCTCGCCGGCGCGTTCGAGGATTCGGCCCAGCAACGCGACGAGGGCGGCATTGGCGAGCGCGTGATGAGGCGGGCCGTCCACGAGCGCGTCGGCGATCGCCTCGACATCGCGCTCCCGGTCGAGGAGCGTCCGAAGCGGGGACAGCGGCAGCGAGAGCGGAAAGGCCGCGTCGTCCGGGCGCACCTGGTGGGGTGGAAGCCGCAATGCCACCGGCACCGCGTCGGCAGCGGCGGGCGGAGGACCAGCGACGCCCAGGCGACGCGCGACCTCGGCGGCCAACACCACCAGAGCCCAGCTCGCAGCCCGATGATGCGACGGCCCCTCGGACAGGATGCAGCGTGCGACGAAGGCGGTGTCGTCGGGTTCTCCGATCACCAGCGAGAGGGCGGACTCGAGCGACTCCGGCGACGCCGCGTGGCTGAGCGCTGAAAGCGTGTGGCGATGACGGTGCGGGCCTCCACCCGGAGGCGGCTTCTTCACCATGTCGTGGGAGCGTAGCCGAACCCGCGTGTACGGTGATCCAACCCTTCGAGCGCTGGGGGGTCGTTTTCGGCGAGCAGCCTGCGGCCGTCAGCGGCGACCGCGAAGCGTCAGCGACGGCCGCTCCGACCTCGCGAGTGCGCGTGCGCCAAGCCGTCGCGGAGACCGTGGAGGAACGACACGACGTTCTTGCCGAGGACGGCCGTCGCATAGCCTCCTTCTTGAACCACGACGGTGGGCAGACCCATGCGGCCGAGCTCGGCACCGATCTCGAAGTAGTCCGCGGTCGCAAGGGCGAATTCGCCGATGGGATCGTCCCGATGCGTATCGAAGCCGGCCGAAATGATAAGCCACCGCGGATCGAACTTTCGTGCGGTCGTGAGGGCGCGGCTGCGGAGCACGCGCAGATACTCTTGAGCGTCGCAGCCGGCGGGGAGGGGGAGGTTCAAGGTCGCGCCTTCACCTTTGCCCTCGCCCCGTTCGGTCGAGAAGCCGCTGAAGTACGGATAGAACTCCCTCGGATCGCCGTGAATCGAGATGAACAGCACGTCGGGGTCGCGCTCGAAGATCGCTTGCGTCCCATTGCCGTGGTGAAAGTCGATGTCGATGATCGCACCCCGACCTCGCAGGCGCGAGGCAGCGAGCGCCGCGTTGTTGAAGTAGCAATAGCCGCCGAACAGATCTCGCTGCGCATGGTGCCCCGGAGGGCGGCACAGCGCGTACGCGTGGGTGAGCCCCGATCGGACCGCATGTGCGGCGGCGACCGCGCATGCGGCGCTCCGGCTCGCCGCCGAGAAGGTCGCCGAGGTGAGCGGGGTGCCCGAGTCGAAGCAGAAGTAGCCGGCGTGGTGGATATCCTTGGGATTGGGCTCGGTCTGATCACGCCGCGGGAACACGGACGGACAGAACGTTTCTCCCGGTGCGACTCGTTTTGCCGCCGTCCGATAGAGCTGCGCCAACCGCTCGTCGTGCACGCGCGGGAGCTCGAGCTTGGGCACGGCGATCGGTGGCGGCGAAATGCGGAAGATTGCCGGCTCGAGCTCGAGGGCGTGTGCGATTCGCTCGGCGCGCCGCGCGGTCTCGGGATGTGCGATGCGGCGGCCGAAGGTCCATTCGTACCTCGGTGCGTGCTCGAGCTGGGCGCGGTCGAAGTACACCAGGGTCGCGTCGCGCGATCTCATTCTTGGACGATCTCCGAGAGGGGCCCCCGCGCGGTGATCGTCCCGCCTTCGAGACGAATTCCACGATCACAGCACTCTCCGACGAAGGCGATGTCGTGGCTCACCACGATCACCTGCGTGCGATCCCCCAGCGCGACGAGCAGCGCGGCGAGATCGCGCGAGGTCTTCGGATCGAGCGCCGCGCTCGGCTCGTCGAAGAGGACGACACGAGGCTCGAGCACCAGGGTTCGAGCGATCGCAACCCGCTGCTTTTGCCCTCCCGACAGCTCGTGCGGGCGGCGCGCAGCAAGGCCGTCCAAGCCCAGATCGCCGAGGAGCTTGCGTGCGGCCTCGTCGCTGCCTGCGCGACCGGCGAGCCGGGGCGCGAGGGCGACGTTCTCGAGCGCGGTCAGGTGGGGGAAGAGCTGATGGTCCTGAAAGACGATGCCGATTTGCCTCGCCCGATCGCGGGGCGACAAGTCGGAGAGCACGGTCGAATCGACCTTCACCGAGCCGGCGTCGATGGGCCAGAGCCCCGCGAGCGCCATCAGGAGCGTCGTCTTGCCGGAGCCGCTCCGGCCGACGATCGCGAACGGCGATCCCTTCTCGATGTCGACGTCGAGCCGATCGAGCACCGCTCTGCCGCCTCTTCGTACGACCAGCCCCTCGGCCCGAATCACCGGTGCTCGCTCAACCATGCAATAGCCCAACCCGCCGCCAGCGCTGCTCGAGCCGCCTGCCGAGCCACAAGAGCGGCCACGTCATGACGAAGTAGAGGCACGCTGCGAGCGCATAGAGCTCGAGTGGACGATAGGTCGCGGCCACGAGCTGCTGCGTCTGCAGCGTCAGCTCCATGACGCCGATGGCGGAGACGACCGCCGAGTCCTTGATCATCGCCACCACCGTATTGAGGGCCGGCGCCGCGCAGATTGGCAGCATCTGCGGGGCAACGATCCAGCGCAGCGTCTCGAATGGACCGAGACCGAGAGATCGGGCCGCCAGGCGCTGGCCGTCCGGGACGGCGCGGTAGGCCGCCTTGATCGTCTCCGCGAGGTAGGCCGAGCTGTGAAGGGCGATGGCGAGGGCGCCGCACGTCCAAGCATCGATGCTCACCCCGAGCGCCGGCGGCCCGAAGTACAGCGCGAACAACTGCACCAGGAACGGCGTAGCCCGGACGAAGTCCACCCAGGCCGCCACGGGCCTGGCGATCCACGGCCGTGCGACCAATCCCCCGGCGAGCAGCAGCGCGGTCAAACAGCCGAGACCCAACCCGAAGATGCAGAGAACGACGCTCTTGGCGGCTGCGCCGATCAAGCTCGGCGCTACCCGCGAGACGAGGCTCTCGGTTTGCCTCGGCTGCGCCGACTCGACGCCGCCGACGTGTTTCGCGAGGAGCTCGGCCTGCTTTCCGGACCGGCGCAGCGACTCGATGCCCCGGTTCAAGTCCCGCAGGAGCTCGTCGCGGCCGGGTCGAACCGGGATGCCGATGCGCTCTTCGACGAGGCGCTCGCCGTAGCGCTCGACGACGCCGCCGCGCTCCCGTAGGAGATACGCGCCTACCTGGTCGTCGGTGATCATCCCGTCGAGCCGGCCGGTGACGAGGTCCTGAACGATGTCGGTGTCGCCCTTGAGCGTTCGCACTTCGGCGTCCGGAAACGCGCGCGCTGCCACCCCCTCGTAGGTGGTTCCGAGCGTAACGCCGATCGCGAAGCCGGGCCGGTTCGGATCGCCCGCGCCCGGCCGCCGGAACAGCCTCGCCCCCGACTCGTAATAGGGCACAGTGAAGCGAACCGATTTCTCGCGCTCCTCGGTGATCGCCATGCTCGCGATGACGGCGTCGATCCGCCCCGCGAGGAGCGCGCTCAGGAGCCCATCCCATGCGAAGGTTCGAAGCTCGCACTTTCTCCCGATCTCGGCACAGAGCGCGTTCGCGAAGTCGACGTCGAACCCGACCAGCTCCCCTCGTTCGTCGAAGTAGTTGAACGGCGGGTACTTTCCCGTTAGCCCAATGACGAGAACGTCATCGTCGGCCCGGGCGGTCGCCGGCGTGCCGACCGAAGCGACCACGAGCGCGAGGAGCCCGAGGACGGATGCGACAAAACGTCGCGCCCCGCCCCAACTCACCCGGAGGTGCCCTCGGAAGGGGTGCCGAGTCGGCGAACCCAAATGTTCATGTCCTCGTACGCGCCGTAGATGTCGCAGTTGTTGACCAACCTGCCCATGAACTCGTAGCCCATCCCGTGGAACACGGCGTTCATCCCGAACGATCGGGCTCGCGCCATCGTGTAGGCGCAGACGTACGAGCGTCGCTCGAGCTCACGCTCCAGGTAGCGAAGGAGATGAGTCATGAGCCCGTGCCCGCGATGGGTCGGGAGCGTCGCGCAATCGGTCATCTCGGCGGCCAGATCGGAGGCGTGCAGCTCGACGCTTGCGGCGGCGACGATGACGCCCTCCCTCCTACAGACGGCGAAGACCGTATCCGTGCCGAACACCGTCTCGAGGTAGCTGGCGTGGATGAGCGGCGACGGGTAGCTTTCGAAGATGGCCGAGTAGAGGGCGACGAGCTCGGGGATGTCCTCACGGTGCGCGAAGCCAATCTCGTACGAATCCGGCAGCGCCCTGGCCGCGCTCGGGCTTCGGTCGGCCATGATCTGCTCGATCAGCAGCGTCTCCTCCATCAGAGCGGTCGAGGTGAGTCGATCTTGCGATCGAAACTTGCTGACCACGAAGGCGTCCTCGCCGCGGTGGTAGTGACGAATCACCGCCTCGAGCACGTAGCCGAAGCGCAGGAACTCCAGCCAGTCGTCATGGGTTGCCATGACGACGATCTTGTCGAAACCGTTCGCCTCGGCGGTCGCTCGGACGCGGAGAATCAACGCCTCGAAGTTCGTCGCCCGGTACTCCAGGATCTTGATGCGCTGATTGTAATGGTCGAGAAAGAGCACGGCCTCGAAGCCGTCTCCTCGGATCGTGTGCTCCAGCCCGTAGATTACGCCAACGGCCTTGACCGTTTGCCCCTCGTCGAGGACGAGCTCCACCACGCCGAGCGCGGCGCGCGGCCTCGACGGCGTCGGACGCACGTCCGGAACGAAGGCCGGCTCGCCCTCGTTCGCCCTCCGCCGCAGGCCCCGAGCCGAGATCGGCTGGGGTGTGGGCGTGGGCTCGTCCGATGAGATGTTTGAGCCCAAATCAACGCTCCTGCTTCACGCCAGGATGGCGACCGCCTCCTCGAACCGGCACCCAATGGCTCGACCGAGCTCATGGGTGAGTCTTGGGGATAGCACGCCGTGCGAAGAATCGGGCCGATTTGCGACCACCGGGACGAAAGAAGAGACGATTTGATTCGTTGGAGAACCAAAGATGCGTCGCAATTTGCGATCCGCAGGGGCCTACGGCCCCATCACTCAGGCGCCGCCGACGACCGGCAAGTGCTTGAGCTTCTTCTTCTTCGCCGGCGCCTGAACCTTGGCTCCGCGCTCACGCTCTTCCTTCGCCAGGGCGTGCTCCGACACGGTGATCGGGTTGTCGTAGCTCGGGAGCTGAAGGTCCTTGTTCTTCGCGTGGACCGGGTGGCGGCCGTATTTCGCGTACCACTCGGCGACCGTCGCGTTCGCCTTCATCTTCTCGATGATGTTCCGCCAGCCAGCGCCGGTGTTGTACGCGCAGAAGCTGATCTCACCCATCTGCGTGCCGTAGGGAATGATGCACATCTCCGTCCGGCGGAAGTCGTAGTTGAACAGATCCTGGAACCACATGCCGGCGACGAAGAGCACGCGCCACTCGAACTCGGCGGCGTCGTTCTCTTTGTGGCGGGTGCCCATCTGACTCATGAACTGCTTCACGAGCGTGTCGATGGTGAAGCCGGGCGGCGCCTTGTCGGGGTTGTAGTTGCGGAGGATCGAGGCGACGAGCTGCGCGGCGGTGAGCTTCTTGCCGCGACCGGCGTCGAAGATCGTGCGCATGTCGGCGAGCACGCCTTCGAGGTTCAGGAACTCGCAGAGCGGGACCATCTGCTTGGTCTTTTTGTTGACGAAGAGGACCGTGCCGATGCCGCAGTTCGGGTGGCAGCCGCACTTGAGCTGACCGAAGTTGCGGTCCGGACCGTCGATGAGATCGCACACGTCGCCGAACGGCGAGAGGGCCGAGAGCGGGAACCAATCGCGCATCGGCTCGGTCACGCCGGCCTGGTCGTGGATGTCGTGAGCGAGGTGCGAGAGCGTGTAGCGTTGCTTCTTCCGCGTTTCGTCGTCGACGTCCTCGTCGCGGCCGGTGAAGCTCACCGGCTGGAAGGAGACGACGGTCACCTTGTCGGCGTTCTCGACCGCGAACTCGACGATCGGGCCCACCTGATCGTTGTTCACGCCGTTCACGATCGTGACGACGAGGATGACGTCGATGCCGACCTTCGCGCACTCCTCGATCGCGCGGAGCTTCACGTCGTAGAGGTTCGAGATCTTGCGGTGGCTGTTCGACTGGTTCGTTACGCCGTCGAACTGCAGGTACACCATGCGGAGGCCGGCCTCTTTTGCGGCGGCGGCGAAGCCCGGCTCCTCCGCGAAGCGGAGACCGTTGGTCGCGCACTGAACGGCGAAGTAGCCGACCTTCCTTGCGTAGCGGATCGCGTCGAGGAAGTACGGCGAGAGCGTCGGCTCGCCGCCGGAGAACTGGATCGACATCTGCCGGCGCGGCCGCACGCTGACGGCGTCGTCGAGGATCTTGGTGATCTCCTCCCAACCGAGCTCGTGGACGTACCCGACCTGGTTCGCGTCCATGAAGCACGGGTCGCACATCATGTTGCAGCGGTTGGTCAGATCGACCGTGAGCACGCCGCCGCGGCCGTACTTGATGGCGCTCGACCCATGCTCGTGCAGGGCGTCGGGCGTCATCTGAACGTCACGTCCCGGAAACAGATCCTCGAGGCGCTTGAGGAAGGCGGGATCGATCGCGATCGTGTCCTCGAAATGGCCGTGCTTCGGGCACGTCTTCTCCATCACGATGGAGCCGTTCTTCTCGTGAATTTTCGCTCGGATCTCACCCGGCTTGTCGTGGATGAGGTGCCCGATCTCTTCGTCGCCGCGGAGGATCGCGGTTCGCGCCTCTTTCACACACTTGGGGCAGAGGCTGTCGGTCTCTCGGGGCCAGCCGAGCGGCGGCTTCGTTCGCTTTTCCCCGCGCGGGATCGGGGAATCCGCCCACTTGGGCTGAAAAGGCGCGGTCTCCGGGGCCACACGATTCAGGAGCTGCAGGGCCGACCAAGCACGGTCTGCCGAAAAGGTAACGATACGTTCCGCAACCTTGGGGAGGTGCATGGCGGCAAAACCTACTCGACCCCAGCCATGGGCGTCCAGAGACCCTTCCGTGCTCCCCCTCGGGGTCGGCTCGCCGGGGGCCCCCGAGCAAGAAAAGGACTGTTTCGTCACGACATTCCATGGACGCCGGAGCCACAGCCCCAGCCCGTGAGCCAACCTGGTAGAAGGTAGGTGATGCGGCGGACAGGGCTCGGCTATCTGCTGGCGGCCGCGGGGATCTTTGCCCCGGCGGGGCAGGCGTCCGCCCAAGCGGTCCCCGGCGGTCCGACGACCCCTCTGCCCGTAGGCGGTAGCCTCCTCGACCGAACCGCCGTCGCGACGGGACGGGACCTCCTCTACGGCCCGCTCGAAGAAGACCGCCGGCGTGGCGTCGAGCGCCTCGCAGCTTCGGGCACGCCGCAAGCCGTCGACGCCCTGCTCGAGGCGCTCGAGACGGGGAGCGCCGTCGCGCGCGACCTCGACGCGCGCCTGCTCGCGGTACGGCTCCTTCGCGATCACGCGCGGCGCGCCGATGTCCGAAAGTTCTTGGTTCGAGAGCTGGCCGAAGGCGCTGCTCGCCGGGATCCTGCGCTCGCCGTCTCCGGCCTGCTCCGTCACTCCGCGGCGCTCGCGCTCGCACGCGCCGGCGATCCCGACTCTCTCAACGCGCTCGTGACCGCGGCTGCGCAGCGCGGCCCGGCCGGAGAGGCGGCGCGAGCCGCCCTCGTCGCCGTGCCGCCAGTCGATCTGGATCGGATCCTGTTCGAACCGCCCCCCGAAGAGATCGAGGACGAGCCGCCGCCCGGCGGCGAGCCGGAGCCGTTCCCCGGAGAGGAAGGGAGGAAGCCGCGACCGAAGAAGGCCGCGACCGGCAAAGGCACAGCCAAGGAAAGGCCGCGCAAGGAGCCGAAGGCGCCCGCGGAGCGAACGCCGCGTGTCCTCTCGCAGCCGCTCATCGCTCTCCTCGGCGATCTCGGCGACGTGCGCGCGATCCCGCCGCTCCGTGCCGAGATCGGCGGAACACGCCCGCCCAGCCGAACGGCCGCCGCGGCAGCCGTTTCGCTCGCAAAGCTCGGGGACACGAGCGTCGCGACGCTCGTCGTTCCGTGGCTCGACCAGTCCGAGCCGCGCGTCGTGGGCGCTGCGGCCGAGGTGCTCGTGATCCTAGGACACCCGAAGGCGCCCATGGCCGTCACCAAGGCGCTGAAGGACGCCGTCACGAGGTCGGCCGCGCTGGAGCTCGCGGGCGATCTCGCGAATGCCGAGCTGGCGGGTCCGGTCGCGAAGCTCCTCCCCACCCTCGAAGGCGAAGAGGCACTTCGCGCGGTGATGGCCCTCGGACGGATGGGTGCAGCGGGCGAGATAGCAAAGCTCGTCGAGCACGAAGCGCTCGGTCCGGCGGCGATCTCTGCGCTCGGTCAGAGCGCAGCGCCCGCGTCGGCGCAAGCGATCGAAGCCGGTCTCGAGGACGCGAAGCCTGCGCGGCGCCGCGCCTTTGTACGTGCCGCGATCATCCGCGCGTTGGTGCTCTCCGAAGAGGTCCCAGGCCTCGAGGCGGCGCTCGTGTCGTTCGCGAAGAGCCAGGACGGGTCGGATCACGAGACGGCGGCGTTCGGCTACGTCGCGCTGGGCAAGGCGACGGCAAAAGAAGCGCTGGGCGAAAAGCCGTCGCTCGCGATCGTCGCCGGTGCCGCGCGCGGAGCTCTCGTTCGGGGCGGTGACGAGCTCCAGGCTTTCGGTCCGATATTCGCCGGCGTCGACGCCGAGAAGCCTTCGACGCTCGCGACCGCCGCGGGGGTGGTGCTCCTCTCGCGCGAAGGCGCCGACCGCGTCCCCTTCCAGACGCTCCTGCGCCTCGCCGAAAATGGCGGACCGCTCGCCGTGCTGGCAGCGCGCGCGCTGCCACGGCGCGACGACGGGACGGCGCGAGCGAGGGTGCGCGCCCTGCTCGAGGGCACCGACCCTGCCGTGCGCGCGGCGGTTGCGCTCGGGTTGGGAGAAGCGAGCGATCCGTCGAGCGCCAGCATCCTCGCGGAGCGCTACGGCCTCGAGGACGACGAGCGGGTACGGCGCGCGATCGTTCGGGCGCTCTCCTTGCGAACCGAAGTACAGCGCGAGCGCGTGCTGAAGATGGCAGCGGCCATCGATCCTGACGGAGATGTCAGGCGCTTCGCGAAGGTGGGCCTGCAGAAGCGGCGCGTGGCGCGGGGCAACGAATTCGACCCGGGCCTCGCATCGATGATCCGCGTCGAGAGCGGAGGCGCCGCGCCCCCTGCGCTCCGCCTCGTGCTGCCGTCCGGCCTCGCAGTGCCGGTCGTTCCGGCGCCCGACGGCGGGCTCCTCTTGGGTGGCATTCCCTTCGGACGCTCGTCGCTCGAGGCATCGAACACCGGCGAAGGAGAGGGGCGATGAGCGCAGAAGCCGCCGAAGAGACCTTCGAAGCGAGCACCGAGCGGCTCGCCAAGATCGTCGAAGAGCTCGAGCAAGGGGACCTGCCGCTGGAGCGTGCGCTCGCCCTCTTCGAAGAAGGGGTGCGGCTCGCGCGGCGCGCGCAGGAACGGATCGACCAAGCCGAAAAGCGCGTCGAAGAGCTCCTCGGCTTCGACACGTCCGGCCAGCCGGTCACCAAACCGATGCAGGCCGGCGCCGAAGAGGAGCCGTGAGCGTCCCCGGCGAAAAGCCCCGCACCGCGCGCGCCGTGATCATCGGCAACGAGCTCCTCAGCGGGAAGATCGCCGACAAGAACCTCGCCGTCCTTGCCCGAACGATGCGCCGGCTCGGCATCGTGCTCGAGCGTTCCGTCGTCGTCCCGGACGTGCTCGACGTCATCGCGCGCGAGGTACGCGAAGCCGCCGCGGCTTCGACCTGGGTCTTCACGAGCGGCGGCGTGGGCCCGACGCACGATGACCTCACGATCGCGGCCGTCGCTGCGGCGTTCGATGAAGAGGTCGAGGTGTCCCCCGAGCTCGAGGCGATGATCCGCGGTGCCTACGGCGAGCGCCTGAAGGAGGGGCACCTCTTCATGGCGCGCATTCCGCGCGGCGCGCGCCTGATCAAGAACGTCGAGATCCCCTGGCCGGCGACGCTCATGCGAAATGTCTTCGTCCTCCCGGGTGTGCCGGAGATCTTCGAGATGAAGATGAAGCTCGTCGAAGACGTCGTCGGCGCCGGCGCGCCTTTCGTGACGCTCGCCGTCTTGAGCACGCTCGACGAAGGGAACCTCAAGCCGCTCCTCGACGCGGTCGTGAGCGAGTTCCCCGACGTCGACGTCGGCTCGTACCCGCGGTGGACCGATCCGAAGATCCGGACGAAGCTGACCTTCGACGCGCGCGACCGCGCTGCGTGTGAACGCGCCCGTGAAGCCTTCGTGGCGCGCCTTCCGGAAGGCGCGCTCGCCGGGCTCGAGGGCTAGTCCCGTCGATGGTCGGCGCGATCATCTTCATCGCCACCTACGTGCTCATCTCGTTCCGGCGCCTGGGCTATCTGCCCCTCGGGCGCGCGGGCGGAGCGCTGCTCGGCGCGGTTGCCTGCGTCGCGTTCGGCGTCATTCCCGCCGGCGAGGCGCTCGGCTCCGTCGACGGCGACACGATCCTCCTCCTCTTCGGCATGATGGGGATCGGCGCGTTCCTCGAGCTCGACGAGTTTCCGCAGCGCGCCGTCGGCTTCGTTGCGAGACGCGTTCGCACACGCGCGCGCCTCCTGGCGCTGGTCGTGTGGGGGGCGGGGAGGCCAGGCAGTCTGGTCAACTCGAACCCTCACGAAACCCTGGGTCAAGGAGACCTGCAATGTTTGAGAATGTCGCCAAAACGCCGAAGAAAAAGGCCAAGAAAGCCCCACAGTCCTTGGAGCTGACGACCGCCTTTCTGAAGTCTGTCAAGGAGAACGGAGCTCGTCTGAGTTACGGGGCCTTCGCTGGAGCTGCAAAGGCTCTGGACAAGGATCCGAGTCGTCAGATCCCTGCTCAGCGTGGGTCCAGCCTGGTC
>JBGTSH010000134.1:0-25619 GCA_041940405.1 Polyangiaceae bacterium | reverse complement strand
ATCGCGATCGGCGGGGTCTCCGGCATCGTTGTCGGTCACCGCAAGGAACCGCTATGCGGCGCGCGTCAGCGGCGTCGACGCGTGGGCGATCACCAAGCTCGACGTCCTCACCGGGCTCGACACGGTCGAGGTTTGCACCGGCTACGAGACGGCCGACGGAACGACCGACGATCTTCCTGCGGACCTCGAGCGCGCGCGACCGGTCTTCACGAAGCTGCCCGGATGGAAGGAAGAGATCGGCGGTGCGCGCCGGCTCGAGGATCTCCCCGGTGCCGCGCGTGACCTCGTGCGCTTCATCGAAGAGAAGACTTCGGCCGAGGCGTACCTGGTGAGCGTCGGACCCGGTCGCGAAGAGACGATCGCCGTTCGCGACGTGTGGGGCTGATCGGCCTCAAGGGCAGCCGTCGGGCACGCGATAACGAGCACGGCCGTCCATCGCGGCGGTCGTCTTGACGTACTCGGCATACCCCTCGATCGGACCGTGGTCCTCGTGGGTGTACTGGATCTCTCCGACCGCGGGCCAGATGAAGCCGGGCAGGAGCTGTTGCGGCACATCGGGCGGCACGGGGAGCGGATACGGTGTCACCGGATCCTCATGCAGCTTCCAGTACGAAGGCGTGTCGCTCTCGTAGTCATGTTTGGTCCGCGTCATGACGTCGCCGATCTCACCGTCCGAGGCGAGCGAGACGCTGCTGTCGGCGGCCGGCGCGAAGCCGGCGAGCGCGCCGATCCTGGCGTGGAGCGGGGCGCCGTCGAAGGGCGCGACCTTCCACGTCATGTCGAGCTCGCATGACCAGAACGGCGGGACGGCCACGCTCGCTCGCGAGTTTCCGGGTCCGACGGCGAAGGGGCCATACGTGAGCATCGCCGTTCCGCGCTCGTTCGTCTCGGCGCCGGTCGACGTGGTGACGGGAAAGCCACCGAAGCTCCAGTTGTGCCAGAAGCCGGATGCTCTGAACAGCGTCTCGGGCTCGGCCTCGACGATGATGTCGACGAGCGAACGCTCCGTGCTCCAGGCGATCGGCAACGTGATCGTCGTGCCGGGCACATACGCGATGGAATCGATCCGCGCGAACGCCAGAGGGTCGGTGTTGCTGTACTCCTTCGGGACGATCAGGAGATCGAAGCTGGTGGTCCCGGGACAGCCCCGCACCTCGATCTCGTTCGTTCCGGGACCGAGGCCGCTCACCGGAAACCAGTACGCCCCTGCAAGCCAGAGGTCGAAGACGTTTCCGTTCTCGACTTGGGGGATCTCGAGGAACACGGTCATTGGGTCGCCGAAATCGCAGGGACCGTCGAAGACCTGCTGGTAGGTCGCGGTGCGAACCTCGGTCACCGCTGGCGTGATGCGGAAGCTCTGCGCAGTGGATGAAGTGCCTCGCATGTAGACGTAAGAAACGAGATCGCCGTCGGTCACCGGCGTCTCGATCGGAAGCTCCCCGCCGAGCCAGCTGTCGGTCACCTGTCCGTCCGGGGCGCTGAGGAGGACCACGACGCTGTCGGCGTCGATGCCCTCGGTCACCTCCACGTCGACGACGATGGTGCGCACCGGGTCGTTGCCGCCGCTTCCTCCGGTCCCTGCGCTGCTGGCGACTTGCGATCCACTCACCGAAGAGCTGGGCGCGCTGCCACCGCCGCCGGTCCCGTCATCGGGCGGAACGAGCACCTCGCTGCAGCCGCAAAGAAAGACGAGAGTGCAAGAGCGAAGCATCCGTCGATGCTACACGCCCTCAGTCGTCGATTCCTCGGATCTCATAGCGCTCGAGCACGAGGCCGTCGGCCGGCGCGGTGATCCCTGCGTCGCGGCGATCCTTCGATGCGAGCGCGCGCGCGACGGCGCCGGGCTGCAGGCGGCCTCGGGCGACGTCGACGATCGTCCCGACGAGGATGCGGACCATGTTGTAGAGGAAGCCATCGCCGCGTACGTCGACGAAGACGAGCCGCGGGTCTTCTGCCGAAGCGCGGACGGTGACGGAGAACAACGTGCGAACGGTGATCTCACGTTGATCGGCGGCGTTCCGGAACGCAGCGAAGTCGTGCGTGCCGCGCGCTGTCTCGCCCTCGAGCTCGAGCAGGCGCCTCGCTCGCTCGGCCGCGAGCTCGGGAACCCGCCACGCGCGTCCTTCGAGGAAGGGGTCGCGCGACTCGTCCGCCAGGAGGGTGTAGCGGTAGGTCTTGGCGAGCGCTCGGTGTCGCGGCGAGAAGCCTCGTTCGACGTACCAGGCGCGCTTGATCGAGATCTCTTCGGGCAGATGCTTCTGCGCGCCGTGCGTCCACGCGGTGAGGGGGTACTCCTTCGAAGGATCGAAGCTCACGCGTTGATCCTTGGCGTGGACGCCCGAGTCCGTGCGGCTCGCGCCGCGCACCTCGGTGATGCTCGGATCGATCTGGCGAAGCGCGCCCAAGAGCTCGCCCGCGACCGTGCGCTGGTCGCGCTGCATCGCGTAGCCCGAAAATGGCCGCCCGTCGTAGGCGACGCTCAGCAGCACCCCCTGCGGTTCACTCGCACCCCCCTCACTTCGTGAGGGGGGTTGGGGGGGTGAATCCACAGGCACCAACGTCATCGAGCAAAATGGGCTCGCGAGTCACTGCTTCACTTCAAAGCTCATCGGGATGGCCACCGAGACGCACCCCTGATCCGGCTTCGGGAAGCTCTTGCCCTGGAAGCGTTGCAGAACGCACTGCGAGACCTCGGGGCTGCCGACGCTGTCATTGCTGATCGAGGCGCCGCAGACCGACCCGCTCGGCCCGACCTGGACGTTGACGGTGAGCTTGCCCGCCGCGCCGGCGTTCTTCTGCAGCGCGCGGTTGTAGCAGCCGCGCGCCGAGCCTGCGGCTGCGCGAAGGGCGCTGTCCAAGGAGCTGTTGCTCTTTCCCTGTCCGCAGTTCGAGCACGCGCCGGGGCCGGGCGGGCCCTTGGGGCCTCCGGTGCCGGAAGCTGCGGGCTCGGCGCTCGTGCTGGCCGTCGCGCTCGCCGTGGGCGGCGGTGGAGGAGGAGGCGGCGCGGGTGCGGGCGGGGTGTTGTCCGCCTGGATCGCGGTCGGTGGCGGCGGCGGCGCCGGCGGCTTGTCGTCGCCACCCGTGAAAACGATGATTGCGCCGATACCCGCCGCCAGGAGCAGCGCGCCGATGATGTACACACCGGATCCAGATTTCTTTTCGGGTAACTCGGACGCGGACAAGAGGTTCCTCCGCGCGGGAGGATAACCCCAGGCTTGCCGGCAAAAGCGTTTTTTCGACTGGGCAGCCAAAGCGTCACCTGGTTTGACGGTAAGCTCTCGCTGCGTGGCACAGGCGGGCGACCCGCTCGGGCTCCAGGGCACCGTGATCGACGGCAAGTACGTGCTCGGCCGCGCAGCGGGCGAGGGCGGTGCCGCGATCGTGTATCGGGCGGAGAACACCGTCTGGCAGGTGCCGGTCGCCGTGAAGTTCTTCGTAGCGCTCAGCCAGGCGCCGCCGAACGAGCAAGCGTCGCTCCTCGCCGACTTCACGCAAGAGGGTCGCTTGGTCGCCGATCTGTCGACGCGATGCTCGGCGATCGTTCAACCGCGCGACTTCGGCGTGCTTCGCCGGGCGGGTCAGGCGCCGCTGCCGTACTTGGTGCTCGAGTGGCTCGACGGCAAGAGCCTCGACGACGTGCTCGTCGGCGAGACGATCGCGAAGGTTCCGCCGCGCACGCTCGACGAAGCGATGCGGCTCTTGGAGCCGGTCGCCAGCGCGCTGTCACTCGCCCACGAGCTCGGGATCGCTCACCGCGACATCAAACCGGAGAACATGATGGTCGTCGGCGACGCGCGCGGGGCCGACGCGCAGATCAAGCTGCTCGACTTCGGCATCGCCAAGGTGATGAAGAGGCGCCTCGAAGGCGTCCACCAGACAGGCACGATGCCCACGGCGTTCACGCCGCACTACGGCGCGCCGGAGCAGTTCTCGCGCGGGTTCGGCGAGACGGGACCCTGGACCGACGTCTTCGCGCTCGCGCTCGTCCTGTTGGAGGTCATGCGCGGCGGTGCGCGCGCCTTCTCCGGCGACGACTACGTCGAGCTCGGACAGCAGAGCATGGACGAGTCGTCGCGCCCGACGCCGCGCAAGCTCAAGCTGACGGTGACCGACGACGTCGAAGCGGTGTTTGCGCGCGCCCTCGCGGTGCAGCCGCAGCATCGCTACGAGGATGTCCGCTCGTTCTGGCAAGCCCTCGTCGGCGCTTCGCGCCCGGGTGCTCCCGCATGGCGTCCGCCGGGCAAGTCGATACCACCGCTTCCGGCCGCGTCATCGCGCTCGGAGCCGAGGCCCTCGGCGCCTCGGCGATCGATCCTCTTCGTCGCGGCGGCGATCGGCGTCCTCCTCATCGTCGGCGCTGCGGTGGCGGCAGGCATTCGCGCCGCGAAGACGAACGCGAGCGCGACAGGTGGCGCATCGTCGTCCGCGGCGCTGCCGCCTTCGTCCTCCACCGCCGGAACGTCCGAGAGCAGCGCGTCCGCGAGCGCGTCGGTCGCGGGGCCGCAGCCCGAAGCTGCGTTGTGCCCGGCCGGGAGTGTCGTCGTATCCGGTGGCCGGTTCTTGATGGGCACGTCGGCAGACGCGCTCGAGAGCGCCGCGCCCGAGCACGTGACCTACGTCGACACCTTCTGCCTCGACCGAGCCGAGGTGACCGCAGGCGACTACGCGAAGTGCGTCGAAGCGGGAAAGTGTCCTTCCGTGCCCGGAGGCAACGGTTGCAATGCACCGCCCGCCGGCGAGAAGCTCGCAATGAACTGCGTATCGCACGGCGAAGCAGAGGCGCTCTGCGCAACGCGCGGAATGCGCCTGCCGACCGAGGCGGAGTGGGAGTACGCCGCGGTGACCGCGGCCAAGGACGGCGCCATCGGGCTTCTCGGCGGTGTGGCCGAATGGGTCGCCGACTTCATGGGCGACTATTCCGAGGGGCAGCAGGTGAATCCAAAGGGGCCGGAGACGGGAACGCAGCGGGTGATCCGCGGTGGATCGCTGCGCGCGGTTCGTGCGCCGGGCGAAATGTCGGATGCGACGAAGCTCTCGCCGAAAGCTCGCGAGGGCGCCGCACCGTCGCAGCGTGCTGCCTCTCTCGGGTTTCGCTGCGCGAAGTCGATTCGCTGATCCCACAACCCGACTGAGGACGCGCCGTGTGGCGTTCGCGCGCGTGTGCGGCGGATTGCCACGCGACTCGACCGCGATGGCATTGGTGCGATCACGAGTGTCATACTCGTCGCAATGACACTCTCGGATCTGCTCGAGACGAAGCGCGACGAGATCATCCGTCGTTGGATGGATCGTGTGCACGGCGAGCTCGTGCCGGGCACGATGCCTCACCTCGAGCTCGTGGATCATCTGCCCGTCTTCATCGGTCAGATCATCGGCATGCTTCGAGCGCTCGAAGGACGCGGATCCGGGCCGCCCGAATCTGCGACGGAGCGTGCGGGCGCAGCACACGGAGCACAGCGGCTGCGGCTCGGCTTCAGCCTCGAATCCGTGGTCCGCGAGTATGGTGCGTTGCGCGATGCCCTGCTCGCCGTCGCGCTCGATGCCGGCTTGTCGCTCTCATTTGCTCAGCTCCAGGTGATCTTCGACGCAGTGATCACGGGTATCGCGCACGCGGTCTCGGAGTATTCGCGCCAACGTGACGCCGAGCTCACGCGGCAGGCAAACGAGCACTTTGCGTTCATCGCGCACGAGCTCCGCAACCCGCTCTCTTCGGCGAGCACCGCATTCGGCATTTTGAAAGGCCGCGGGGTGCTCCCGCCGACCGATCGAATGGTCGGCGTCCTCGAGCGTTCGCTGATCAGGACGAGCGACCTGGTCGATCAGACGCTGCAGACCGCTCGGGTGACGTCCGGGATCGATCTGCGGCGCCATCCGACGACGCTCACTGCGCTCTTCGAAGAGGTCGAGCACGGATCGGCCTCGGACGCCGAGGCGAAGAACGTCACCATCGTGTCGAAGGTCGTGGGTGACAAGGAGCTCTCCTTGGACACGCGCCTCGTCCGTTCGGCGCTCGGCAACCTCCTACGCAATGCGGTCAAGTACAGCCGTGACGGGACGACGATCGAGCTTCGCGGCTCGGTCACCGGAGCGCGGGCGGTCGTCGAAGTCGAAGACGCGTGCGGCGGGCTCGAGCCGGGCAAGGTCGAAGCGGCGTTCGCGCCCTTCGTGCGCTTCGACGCTCGTCAGAGCGGGTTCGGTCTCGGTCTCGCCATCGCAAAGCAGGCCGTGGACGCACACGGCGGGAGCATTCGCGTCCAGAACCTCCCCGGAAAGGGCTGTGTGTTCGTCCTCGAGCTGCCGGGGCCTCCGGAAGAGAAGTCGGCCTGAGCCGGCCGGCGCCCCCCTGCGGTTTTCCGGATCGACCCGGCGCATCGCCGGGGCTAAGAAGCGACGATGACGCTCGATCTCGGCGTCCTGATCTCCGGCAGCGGAACGAATCTGGGCGCCATCCTCGCAGCCGTAGAGGGCGGCCGACTGGACGCGCGCGTCAAGGTCGTCATCTCGAACCGTGAAGCCGCCGGGGGTCTCGAGCGAGCTCGCGCCGCGGGCGTCCCGACGCGCGTCCTGTCGCACAAGGCGTACGCCACACGCGAGGGGTTCGATGGCGCCATCGTCGAGACGCTTCGAGACGCCGGCGCGCAGTGGGTCGTCCTCGCGGGGTTCATGCGCGTGGTGACGCCGGTGCTCCTCGACGCGTTCAAGGATCGCGTGATCAACATCCACCCGGCGTTGCTTCCTGCGTTTCCGGGTGTCGACGCGCAGGCTCAGGCGATCGCGTACGGCGTTCGCGTCGCGGGATGCACGGTCCATTTCGTCGACCCCGGCGTCGACACGGGGCCGATCATCGCCCAGGCAGCCGTACAGGTCGAAGATGGCGACGACCGAGACAAGCTCGCCGCACGCATCCTCGAGAAGGAGCACGAGCTTCTGGTCCGCGTGATCTCGTGGATCGCGGAAGGAAGGGTCCGTATCGTGGAAGGCGAGCCAGGCGGTCGTAGGCGCGTCGTCGTTCGGCCTGGCTGATCATGCGGAAGCACTACGAGGTCATCGTTCTCGGCCGATCCATCGGTGCGCTCGTCGCCGGCGCGCTCCTGGCGCGCCGCGACTTCACGGTGCTCGTGCTCGGCAACGGCTCCCTTCCGGCGTCCTACGAGGCGGCGGGCTTCCCGTTCAAGCGCCGAACCTCGACGTTCCTCGCCGGCACCTCGCCCGTATGGAGGCGCGTCATCACCGAGCTGGCGCAGTCGCAGACCTGGAAGCGCCGCACGCGGCCGGCCATCCCGATGCTGCAAGCGATCGCGCCCGGCCGGCGCTTCGACGTGGCCCCGGATCCCACGCTCTTCGCCCGCGAGGTGACCCGAGAATTTCCCGAGCTCTACCGCCTCGTCGAGCAGCTCTACACCGAGCTCGGCAACGTCAACGCAGCGGCCGACGAGGCGTTCGAGCACGACGTCGTGTGGCCCCCGGGGACGTTCTGGGAGCGTCGGGCGACCGGCAAGCACGTCGGCGGCCTCCCGTACATGCACGCAGAGCCGGATGCCGACATCCTCTCCGAGTTTCCTCGCGGCCATTTCTATCGCCAGCTCGTGCGCGCGTCGGTCCTGTTCGGCACGCACCTCTCGACGATGCCTCCGCCGTTCGCGGCGCTGCGCCTTCACGGCGCGTGGACGCGCGGTCTGCTCGAGCTGACCGGCGGAGAAGAGGACCTCGAGAGCTTCCTCGTCGACCGCGTTCGCGCGCACGGCGGCGAGTGTCACCTCGGGGGGAAGGCCGCAGCACTCCATCTGAAGCGAGGCGGCGCGGCGGGCGTGCTGATCGACGGCGACGAGCAGCCGACCGGCTGTGACTTCGTGCTCACCGAGACCGAGGGCGAGAGCCTCGCGGCGCTCGCCGGTGGGCAAGGCATCCACAAGCGCGCGCTTCGCGAGTGGCCGCGCATCACGTCCACCGTGGGTCGCTTCGTCGTCTCGCTCGTCGCTCGCTCCGAGGGCGTTCCCGCCCCGCTCGGGCCCGAGTCGCTGATCTTCGCTCGCGACAATCCATGGCAGGGACGAGACCGGCCTGCCGTGGTGCACGTTCAGCGCGTCGACATCGCCGATGGCCGGACCCAGCTCGTCGCCGAGCTTCTCATGCCGTACCACAGCGCGCTCCCCCTCGAGCTCGCGCGCGAGTTCGTCCTCGATACCCTGCTCGCGGAGCTCCCGTTTTTGGATCGCCACCTCCTTGCGGTCGACTCGCCGCACGACGGGCTGCCGACGTGGGTTTACGAGGACGGCGTCCGGCGGAACGTGCCGCGCGACCAGAACGGCCTCGTCGCACAAGAGGTCATGATCCGGCAGCTCGAGGTGGACCCGCCGGGTTACCTCGGCCTGTCGGGTGAGCCGGTACGAGGGCCGATCGAGAAGACCCTCCTCCTCGGCCGGAGCGTCCTTCCGGGGCTCGGCCAAGAAGGCGAGCTCTTGGCGGGCTGGAGCGCTGCTCGCATCGTCACCCTCAGCGACAAGAAGAAGGCCCTCATGCGCCGGGATATGTGGAACAAGATGGAGTTCGGCTGAGATCTTCTCACGCTCCTCGTCGGCGCGTATCGTTGGTGGAAATGTCCTGGACCTCGAAGCTGTTCGCGCCGGCGTTCGCTGGGCTGGTCTTGGGTTCGATGCCCGGCCTCGCGCTCGCTCAAGACGGCGAGCTCCCCGTCGCGGTGCTCACGATCCAGACCCTCGACTCCTTCGAGCAAGCCGACGCGCTCACCCTCGCGCTCAAACGCGCGGTCGAGGATGCTCCCGGTTGGAGCACCGCGAAGACGCCCAAGGACTACGCGCTGCAGGTCCTCGTTCCGAGCCTCGGCTGCGTCGATCCGCCCGACGCCGCGTGCGAGGCGAAGATCGCCGACGAGATCAAGGTCGACCGCTTCGTCTGGGGCACGATGAAGAAAGAGGGCACCGACGTAGGCGGTGAGCTGCACTTCTGGATTCGTGACAAAGGCAGCAGCAAGACGACCTACCGCTACTCTTCGAACCTGACCGTCGCCGTCGACGACGCGCTCGCAGGGATCGCGAGGCAGAAGTTCGAAGAGCTCGCCGGCGGTCCGGCGACCGGCAAGGTCACCGTTCGCGCAGGCAACCTCGACGGCACCGTCACGGTGGACGGCAAGCCCGCAGGTACGCTCAAGGGCGGCGTCGCGACGCTCGATCTTCCCGCCGGGTCGCACACGATCGGGATCGAGGTGGCCGGCTACGAGCCGACGTCGACTCAGGTCGACGTCAAGGCTCGCGAAGCCAAAGAGGTCAGCCTCTCGCCGACCGAGAAGCCGGCAGAGGGCCCGCCCTACCAGAAGATCTTCGGCTTCACGCTCCTCGGTCTCGGGGCCGTCGGTGCGGGCGTCGGCGCGTACGGCGGGGTCAAGTCGCTGCAGCTCTCGAGCGAGCTGGAGGAGAACTACGGCAACGACATCGCTGGCGAGAAGAGCGCGTGCGATCCGGGCCCCAAGGGCGACTACCCCAACGCGCAGGGGGTGAGCTCGTCGCAGATCATCAAGATCTGTCAGGACGGCGACACGTACGAGATGATGCACTTCGTCGCGTTCCCGGTGGCGGGTGCGCTCGGGGTGACGGGCATCATCCTCCTTGCCACGGCCGATTGGAGCGGCGGTGAAGCGTCTGTCGAGGCGGGCAAGGCGCCGGTCGAGGTGACGCCGAATTTCGGTCCGATGGGCGGCGACGTCTCGGTCCGCGTGCGCTTCTGATTCCGCCGGTCCGAGGATGACGTGCGTGTCATTGCAGGCAGGCTGGGCGGCCGCAGGCTCGTAGCGCCGTCGGGGACCTCGACGCGCCCGACGAGCGATCGCGTCCGCGAGGCCCTCTTCTCGATCCTCGCCGGCGTGACCGGCGCCCGCGTGCTCGACCTCTACGCGGGGACCGGCGCGCTCGGCATCGAGGCGCTCTCGCGGGGGGCTGCACACGCCGTGTTCGTCGAGGCTCATCCGCGCGCCACGGCCGTGCTCAAGAAGAACCTCGAAGCCCTCGGCCTCGAGGGGGACGCGAGCGTCCTGAGCCAGCGCCTCGATCGTGCGCTCGACGCGGTCGCTAAGGCCGGACCTTACGATCTCGTGCTCGTCGATCCCCCGTACGCAGACGTCCCCGCCGCCGCGGAGCTCCTCGGGGACCTGGGCGCGCGCGCTGCCTTCGCCGCCGAGGCTCGCATCGTCATCGAGCACGCCGCGGGAGCCCCGCCGCCTCCGATCGCCGGCGTCGACGTCGTAAGCGAGCGGAGATACGGGGATACCGGCGTCACCGTCGCCACCTGGGCCGGCCTGAAGTAGCCGGCGGGCGAAGCCGGTTGGCACCCCGGGCAACCGGTGCTACGCCTCCCTCGGTAGCGTTTTGCGGAAAGCGGGTGTGGCGGGCCCTTTCCTTTTTGTCGCGCGACCGCATCTTCCCGGGCAGACCGATGACGGGTGACGATCAGGACGAGCAGCAGCCTTCGGGGACCGCCCGGTTCCTCAAGATCGTGCTGTTCGTCGCGTCAGCCGGCCTTTTCGCCGCGGTCGTCCGGTTTTCGATCCGGTATCCGTGGCTCGGCGCAGCCGCGGCGGTGCTCGTCGGCGGTTATCTCATGTGGCGGTGGTGGTCGACGACCCGTGTCGTTCGAATGCTCCGCCGCGGCCAAGTGCACGAGATCATCGCCCACTGGTCCGACGGGCTCGATCGGACGCCGCACGCCGACACGATCGCCCCGCTGGTGACGGCCACCGCGTTCGCCGCGTTCGGTCGCGTCGACGACGCTCGCAAGGCGCTCGCTTCGGCCGCTCGCGGCCCCGCCTGGGAAGCGGCGATCGAGCACCGGATCTTCCTCGATGCGCTCCTCTCGACGTTCGAAGGCGACGCCGATCATGCGCGGACGCAGGTGGCGCGTCTCGTGACGCTTCCGATGCCCGAGCGTCGGGACCTCGCGGATCGCGTCGGCGCCCTGCGTGAGGCGGTGGCGGCGCTGGTCCGCGCGTTCCAGCACAGGTCGGTCCCCGGCGACCTCGATCGGCTCGAGCAGGCGAGCGAGTCGAGCCCGCTGGTCCACTGGGCGATGCGCTACGCGGCGGCGATCGTCGCGATCGATTCCGGCGATCGCGATCGAGCCAAGACGCTCATCGCCAACGCGCCCGTTTGGCCGCAAGAGTCGGCCTTTCGATCGTTTCATGACGAGATTGCTAGTCTCGCGGTCGGCCGGCCCGCCATCTCGAGCTGAGCGTTTCAGTCCACTCGGAAAAATTTCTGATACGCACCCGCACCGGCGGGCTCCCCCCGGTGACGCGTGACCCAGGGGAGTGCTCACATTCCCGCGCGCACGCCGCCGGGATAGATCGCTCCGCATGACGAGAGCGTACCTGCCTGCTCTTCTCCTCCTCTCGATCGCGTCGGCTTCGGCCGCGTGCGGCGACGACGCCGCCAACGACGGCGTCGCCGGTGGTACCGACGGCAGCGGTGCGAACGGCACCGGTGCCGAAGGTCAGGGCGGCGACGGCACGGGCGCGGGACCCTCGGCTGCGTGCCCGAACGGCACCGACGTGAACACGAGCGCGCTCGCGTTCGACGGCGTCGACGACTCGGTCTCGATGGGTGTCGCGTCCGAGCTCGGGCTCGCGACCTTCACCGTCGAAGCGTGGGTTCGACGCGACGGCAAGGGCGCGGCGGCCGGCACGGGCGTCGGCGGTCTCGCGCTCGTTCCGATCGCCGGCAAGGGCCGCGGCGAAGACGACGGCAGCAACGTCGACTGCAACTACCAGTTCGGTTTCTTCGGTGATGTCCTCGGCGCCGACTTCGAGGACTCGGCGACCGGCCTCAACCATCCGATCGTCGGCGCGACGGCCGTCTCTTGGGGCGTCTGGCATCACGTCGCCGCCACCTACGACGGCACCACCTGGCGGCTCTACCTCGATGGTGTGCTCGACGCCGAGGTAGAGGCGAACGCGACGCCGCGCGCCGACAGCATCCAGCACTTCGGCCTCGGTGCAGCGTTCAACTCCACGGGCGTCGCCGCGGGCGCTCTCCACGGTGCGCTCGATGAGGTCCGCGTTTGGGATCACGCACGCACGGAAGCCCAGATCGCGGCGGACCGGCTCAAGACGATCACGTCGGGGCAGGGCCTCGTGGGTCGGTGGGCGCTAGAGAACGGCGAGGCCGAAGCGACGAGCTCGGTAGGAGCGACCAACGGCACGATCACCGGCGCTCTCTACGAGAGCCCCGGCGCAGTCCTCGATCTCGGCGCGCCGCCGGTGGTCACCGAATCGGCGCCCGAAGACGGCGCCACGCTCGACGCGGGCTCGGTCGAGCTCGAGGTGACGCTCGACGACCCCGACGCAAAGCCGATGTTCGTCACCTTTCACCTTCGCGAGATCGGCGAAGGGGACGACTTTACGATCGTGGTGCTGCCGGACACGCAGTACTACACGCGGCCCAACGACAACCACGACTTCTTCTACGACCAGACCAAATGGATCATGGAGAACGCGGACGCGTACAACATCGTCGGCGTGATTCACAACGGCGACATCGTCGATAACGGTTTGGTCACGTCGCAGTGGACCGTCGCCGATCAGGCGATGAGCACGCTCGAGGTCCCGCAGGACGGCTACCCCGAGGGGATGCCCTACGGCGTCTGCGTCGGCAACCACGAGCAGCGAACCAGCGACGGCTCGAACGACAGCACCACCAGCTTCAACGTCTACTTCGGCGTCGAGCGCTTCGAGGGGCGGAGCTATTACGGCGGTCACTACGCCGACAAGAACGACGAGAGCTGGTTCACCTTCCAGGCGGGCGGCGTCGACTTCGTGGTCGTCAACTTCCGCTATGACCTGACGCCGGACGACGCCGTGCTCGCGTGGGGCCGTTCGGTCTTCGAGAGCCACCCCGACGCTTTCGGCATCGTCAACTCGCACTACATCGTCGGAGGAAACGGGGGCTTCGGCGCGCAGGGACAGGCCATCTACGACGCGATGAAGGACGTCAAGAACGTCCATTTGATGACCAACGGGCACATCGCGAACGAGGCTCGCCGGACCGACGAGTTCGAAGGGCACGTGATCCACTCGATGCTCGCCGACTACCAAGGGCGACCGGACGGCGGCGGTGGTCTGCTCCGCATCTGGGAGTTCTCGCCGGCGAACGACGAGCTGACGGTGCGGACCTATTCGCCCACCAAGGACGAATGGGAGACCGACGAGGAGAGCGAGTTCACCTTGCCGGTGAAGCTCGACGGCGTCGGCGGCGCCTTCCAGGAAGCCGCCAAGGTCGATCCGGCGACCACGAGCGCCAAGACGACCCTGAGCGGCTTGGTGCCGGGCCGGACCTACGAGTGGTACGCGACGGTCGGCGATTGCGCGCACGCCGTGACGACGCCGGTGCGGACGTTCACGACGAGCCCGTGACGATACCGACCATCCGGTCGACCCACCAAAACGCGCCGACCCCGCCGACCGCGTAGCAGACGGCGGGTCTCGCCAGGCGGTGCTCTCGAACGCGCATCCCGGCGACCGCCGCGAGCACGGCGGCGACGGCGACCGCAGCGAGCTGGCCAATCTCGACCCCGAGGTTGAAGAACAAGAGCGCGAACGCTGTCGACCCGCGCGGCAGGCCGACCTCGGCCAGCGCGCCGGCGAAGCCGAGGCCGTGCACGAGCCCGAAGAGCCCCGCGACGAGCCACGGTTTGCGACGCGCCAAGGTGGGCCGATCCGAGAGCGCCTCGCGCGCGACGAGGACGATGCTCATCGCGATGACCGCCTCGACGCTCCGCCGCGGAAGGTCGACGACCCCCGTCGCGGCGAGCGCCAGCGTGATCGAGTGCGCGACCGTGAACGCCGTGATCGTCGCGATGAGCTTGCGGTTCATGCCGACGATGAGGAGGAGCCCGGCGACGAAGGCGAGGTGATCGAAGCCCAGCACGATGTGCTCGACGCCGAGCTCGAGCCAGGTGCGCGCGTCGCGGCTCGGCTCGGGGGCGATCTCGACCTTCGGCGTGTTGCCCGAGACGAGCTGCTCGAAGGTCCGGCCGTCGGCAAACTGCACGATGACGATCGCCTGCATGCGGCTTCCGTGCATGCCCTCGAACGAGATCGCTCCGGCGAGCCGCCCGCTAGCACACTCGAGCACCGGGCCGGACGCAGTGCAGTCGCCCGGATAGATGACGCGGACGTCGGCGCGAGAGCCGGCCGCGTCGACGGGCTGCGTCCACACGATGTCGAAGCGGCCGGGACCGGATTCGACGAGGACGAGCACGCCGGGATCGAAGTCGTGCGCGCGCGCGGGCTGCGCGCCGAAGAGCAGCACGAAGGCGAGAGCGATCGCGACGAGGGAGCGCATCATTCGCGGACGATCGACCACTCCGAACGGAGGCGATCGAGCGCCGCGCGCAGGCCGGCGTCGCGCTTCGCGTCCTCCCATTGCTTTCTCACGTCGGCGCGCACGGCTTCGAAGTCGGGCGCGTCGCCGGGGATCTTCTTGTCCAACCGGACGAGGTGCTGGCCGTGCGGCGACTCGAGCCGCTCCCACGTGCTCTCGGCCATGAGCTCGAGCCCGGCGGCGAACGCGTCGCCGAAGCTCGCTTCGATGTCGCCGATCTTGCGCTTCCGAAAGCGCCTGCCGCCCGAAAACGTGTCGCCCTTCTGGGCCGGATCGGCGCCGCTTCGCAGCTCGGCAAGGATCTCGTTGGCGCGCGGGATCGCCGTCGACGGATCGCCCGAAACGAACACCTGGGTGAAGTCGAAGCGTGGCGGCTCCGTGAAGCGCGCCTCGTTCTCGGCGAACCAGGCGCGGAGCTCGTCGTCGGTCGGCTCGGGCACGAGGACACCCTCACGAAGGATGCGTCCCATCTTCATCGCGACGCGCTCGCGGACGCGTTCGTCGTCGCGCTGGAGCCCGCGCTGGAGCCCGGCGCGATAGAGGATCTCGTCGTCGGTCCAGCGCACGATGGCGCGCTCGAGCTCCTCCTCGGTCGGGGGTCGCCCTTCGGCGCGCTCGAGCTGCTCGGCGAGCGTCTGCCTGACCTCGGCGGTCACGACGATCGTCGAGCTCGTGTCATCGGCCGCGCCGAAGGCGCGCTCGATCCCGAAGGTGAGCGCGCCGATCACGAGGAAGTGCACGAGCGGCTCGCGCGCGACCCTGATGAGGATCGACGTCACGACGCGGAGTATAGGCGCTCGTCGGTCCTCAGGCGACCGCGGCCGTGGCGAGGCTCACCTCTCGGCGGATGGCGACGAGCGTGACATCGTCCCGCACCTCGTACGAGGAGAGCTCCGAGAACACCGCTTCGACGATCTCCTGCGGCGAGCCGCCGAGCCGTGCGACGCGCTCGAAGATGGCCGCCAGCCCGCCGTTGTCGAGCAGCTCGTCGCCCTTCGCCGCCTCGGTGGCGCCGTCGGTGTAGAGGAGGAGGATGTCGCCTTCGCCGAGCTCGAGGCGTTGGGACGGGACCATCGACGTCAGATCGTCGACGATGCCGAGCCAAGCGCCTTGCCGCATCGGAATCTGGTCGACCTTGTTCTTGGCCGCGCGATAGATGAGCAAATCTTGGTGCAGCCCCGCGACGGTGAAGCCGCCGTCGGGATCGCGCCGGAACGCTTGGAGCGTCATGTACTTGTTCTCGCCGAGTCGCTTGATGTTGGCGGTCAGCGTTCGATTGACCAGCGTGAGAAGCTCCCCCGGGCTCATCCGCGGGTCCCGCTGGAGCAGCGATCGCACCGTCGTCTGGCACATCATCATGACCAGGCCCGCGGGCACGCCGTGGCCCGAGACGTCGCCGATCAGGACCCACTCGACGCCGTCTACGTCGATGACGTCGTAGTAGTCGCCGCCGACCTGGTCCGCAGGCCGCATTGCCGCCGCGACCTCGCAACCCTCGAGGGTAGGCTTCTCGGGTACGAGGGCCGTCTGGATCTTCTTGGCAAGCTCCATCTCGCCCCAGAGCTCCGAGAGCGCCTTGTTGAGGTCCTTGGTGCGGTCCTCGACCAGGTGCTCGAGCCGGCCGTAGAGGCTCACGAGCTTGGCCACGGTCGCAACGACGCCGAGCAGGAGGATGACGGACCAGCCATACATCGCCGTGCGGTACGTCTCGGCGCGCGCCACGGCGGCGGCGTGAGCGCCGTGATAGGCCTGATCGACGCCCGACACCGAAGTCTCGACGTCGTTCGCGAGCACTTGCTCGAGCAGCTCGTCGACCGAAGTGCTCTCGCGCTCCACCGTCTTGGCGTGAGCCATGAAGAGCGACACGTCGGTCTTGGTTCGGCCCTCGAGCGGGCTCGCGAGCTTTTCGAGCGCAGAGAGGCGCTCGCGGTGGCTCGACCTGCGGGCCTCGCCTCGGATGAGGTTGAAGACCAGGGTCTCTTGTACGACGCCGTGGATCGCCCGCAGAAGCTTGTCGTTCGCCGTCGGCGCTTCACCCGCGAGCGCTTCGGCGATCTCTTCGGCGGCGACCGGCAGGTAGTGCAGCGAGTTTCTCAGGATCGAGTTGTGAGACTTGAATTGCTCGATCAGCGCGCGTCGCTTCTTCGTCGCTTCGGCCAGGCGTCCGAGCGCTGCGTCGAGCTCGGGCGTACCGAGCCCGGCTCCGGCCGCGTCCTCTGCGATCGCGGCGCGAAGGTCGTCGGCCCGATCCTGGCTCTGCTCGATGGGATCGTACAGCGAGAGGAGGCCGAAGCGCGCCGCGAGCACCTGCTGTTTCACGAGCGCTTGCTGGTGGCGAAAACTGGCGATGTTCGCCAGGACGGCGGCGTGACGCTCCTCGTCGACGGTGCGGCTCCCGAGGTAAAGCGCCCAGGTGACGCCGAGCGCGACGAGAAGCGGTACCAAGAACAACAGGGCACGTTTGATGCTGCGAGCCATCAGCCGCCTCCGTCGCTCTTGAGCTCTTCGGGGAGCTCACCGTTCAAACTGGTCAAAAACTTCACGATCGATTCGACCTGCGGCTCGGCCATCTGACGGCCGAGCTGGTAACGGGCCATCGTGCGCACCGCGTCGGGGAGCGTCGGTGCAGACCCGTCGTGGAAGTAGGGCGCGGTGAGGGCCACGTTCCGAAGAGACGGCACCCTGAAGACGAATTTGTCAGTCTCGTTCTTGGTGACGTTGTACCGGCCGTAGTCGGGCTCGGTCACGTTGCCGCGGTCTTCGAAGTAGTCGCCCATGACGCCGAAGCGCTGGAACATGTTGCCCCCGACGTTGACCCCCTGGTGACACGCGGTGCATCCGACGGACTTGAAGAGCTCGTAGCCGGCGCGCTCGTCTTCGGTGATCGCTGCGGAGTCGCCGGAGAGCCAGCGATCGAACCGTGACGGTGTGATGAAGCTGCGCTCGAAGGCGGCGATGGCCTTGCGCACGTTCGCTTCGGTCACGCCGTCGGGAAAGTTGGCGGCGAATCTCGCGGGGTAGCGCGCGTCTGCCCGGATCGCCGCGAGCGCGTCACTCCAGGGCATCGCCATCTCGAGCGGATCGTTGAGGGGGAAGCCGACTTGTTCCTCGAGCGTCGACGCGCGGCCATCCCAGAAGAACGAGGTCTGGAACGAGACGTTGAGGACGCCGAGCGCGTTGACCTTTCCCTCTTTCTGTCCGACGCCTTTCGAGCGTCGTAAGCCGTCGTCGCCGCCCTCCTCGAGGTGGTGGCAAGACGCGCACGACACCGAGCCGTCGGCCGAGAGCCGCTTGTCGTTGAAGAGATCGCGACCGAGGCTCACGAGCTCGGGTGACTGCTTGGGTGCCGCCGGTAATGGGAGGATTGGCTCGCTGCGGAGCATGAGGCTGTCGGACGCCTCGCTCGAGGACGCGCCTCTTCGCCGACCTTCTTCTTTGCAGCTCGTGGCCCCCACCAAGAGCATCGCGCCAGAGAGCGCGACGGCGTGGGTTCGATTCACGTCTGGATGCTCCGCGTGGCGCGGATCGTGAGGTCCGGCTCGTTGTAGGTGCAGGTCACCGAAAAGCCGCCCTCGAAGCCGATTCGGAGCAGGCCCAGCTCCGATTCCGACTCGCCGGGCCGCGACGCCATTTCGGTCAGTCGTTCGAGGTAAAGGCCCGCGACGTCGCCACCATTCATCTTTCGAATCACCGCCTGGACGGAGGCCGCACGGTCCGGGGGCGCGCCATTCTTGCTCACGATCGTCACTGCGGTTGGCGAAACCTCGATTCGCACCTGCCCCGTCTCCATTCCACCTACACCGTGACCATACTTGACCAGGTTCTCGGCGAGCTCGGACGCGACCATTATCGATGCTTCGCGCAGCTCCTCGGATTCGTCGGCGAGCGCTTCGGCGACCAGCTCGCGCACGCGTTCGATCCAATGCCAGGCGAGCGGAACGGTGACCTCGTGGACGCAAGCGCTCACGGGGCCTCCTCGACGCGAACGACGTTCGGCGCGAGCGCGGTCAGCGCGGCGATGGTGAGCCGCTGCCAGGTGATCCGGCCGGTCGTGCGGAAAACGAGGTTGTAACAGGGCTCGGCCCCGTCCCCTTTCGCCCACATCGTCCAGTCGACGAAGAGTCGAATCGCCGAGGAGTTCACGAAGGTGAGCTCGGTGACGTCCACCGACACGCTGGTGAGACGCTGCTGAATCGCAGCGTCGTGAAGCCGGCGCAGAAAGGGCTGAATGAGTGGAGAGGGCTGGCGCGCGGTAAGCTTTCCCCTGATTCGGAGCGCCCCTCCACTCTGCGGTAAGAGCTCAACGCCATCGACGCTGAGCGGATCGATCTGCCATGATGATGGAGACATTCTTTCCATCATCGCGCGCTTTCGAACGCATTTCCAATCCAACGTAGAAACGTGAATCAAAAATCCGATCGCGACGCGCTCATACAGATTCGGACCCAGGCGACGCCTGAGGTCACCGACCCATTACGAGAGCTGGTCATCGTTGTCGCGCGAACGCGATTCACGCCGACCATCGCGCAGCGTCTCGGTCTGGCCACGCACGAGCTCGTCGAGAATGCCATCCTCTACGGCAGCTTGGGCTCGGATCTCGAGTACCTGCTGTCCTTCGAGCCTCGGTCTCGGACGGTCCTGATTCAGGTGAGCAACCCCGCCGTCGCGTCCCGAGCGAGCGCTCTCGCAGCGACGATCCAGCACCTCTCGAGCACCTCGCCAAAGGAGGCGTTCGAAGCGAGCCTTCGCGCGACCGCGGCATCCGGTCGGGCGAAGCTCGGGCTCGCGCGGATTGCGCACGAAGCAGGAATGGTGCTGCGCTCCGACTACAGCTCCGACAGGGTCACCGTCACCGCATCGCGGCGCGTGTAGAATTGCTTCCGCGAGCGCATCTCGTTTCGAGATGCGCTCGCGTCGCGATCACCACGCGAGCTCGACGCGCCGCGCGCGACCCTTTTCGCCGGTGTCCTCGATGAAGAAGAGCTCGGTCGCGCGCGCGTCGGCCAGAGAGAGCGAGGGCTCGGCGAAGGGGCCCGAGGTGAGCGAGCCGAGCCGCACGATCGTCGGCGCCGCCGCGGCATCGTCGGCGAAGGCGATGCCGCCGATCTCCGGCCGGCCGCCTTCGCGAGCCCACGCGAGGACGCCGCGGCACGAGCTCCACGTGGCTGCGGCGCAGCTGATCGAATAGCCCGTCACGCTCGCGCCATCGGGGGCCGAGATCACGCGCGGCGCACCGACGAGGCGTCCCGTCGGATCGATCTCGCCGATGCGCAGCGTCGACGCGGCGCGCTCGCCCTTCGCGGGATCCTCGATCCAGGCGAGGCCGACCTTGTCGCCGAGCGACAAGAGCCGAGGTGCTCGCGACGGGCCGGCGGAGGCATACACACGACCGTCCTCGTCGATCTCACGGAGCGTGACCGCGTCGAGATGAGACAGATAAATGTCGGCGGGCTTGTTGTCGCGCGTCTCGGCAAAGGCGACGAAGGCCGAGCCGCCGCGGACGAGGATCGACACCTCTGATGCGTCGCCGGTCGCCGTGGTGATGCGCTTCTCGACGACCGTCTTCTCGAGGTCCTTGTTGATCCGCGCGGCGTACACCTCACCGTCGCCGTCGCGCGTATCGACCCACGCGAGGACGAACCCGTCGGTCCCGCGCGTCTCACCCTTCGGAGACTTGTCGGCAGGCGACCAAGCGAGCGCAACGTCGAACGCGAGGCTCGCCGCGTTCGCCGACTTTTCCTCGGGCTTCTTCTTTCCGCGCTCGACGACGGTCACCTTCTTCTGGGCGATCTTCTGGCCTTTGTCGTCGACCTTGGTGACGAACACCTGCGGTGTGCCCTTGTCGCTGGCGACCCAGGCGAGCACCGCTTCGGGCTTCTTGCCGCCGGGGATGCCGGCCATCGCCACGCCGCCCGACGAGAGCGCGCGCTTCGAGAGGATCACCGGCGCGCCGAACGAGCCGCCGGGCATCACCGGCCTGACGCCGAGCGTCGCTGCGTACGGGCTCTCGCCCCTCGGCGCGGCGTCGGCCGCGGTCGCGCCCTCCAGGTGATAGGTAACCCAGCTCGTCAGGGTAGCAGCGCTTTCGCCCGGGAGGCGCAGCGCGCGGACAGCGGAGAAGCGAGCACCGTCGGCGACCGTTTGCAGCGCGGTGATCTTCGGCGGGCGCTCGTCGTCTGCGCGCCACGCGGGCGCGCGCCAGGCAGGCTGTCGCTCGGGGATGTTGATGACAAAACTGTTGTGATGTTTTGCGACGTCCGCGGCCAGGACGAAGCACGTGCCCTGCTTGCACGTCAGGCCGAAGGCCGCTTGGGGGATGCCTTCCCGCGAGCTCGCTCCGACGAAGCGGATCGGCTCCGAAGCGCTCGGGGTGAGATCCGGGGCGAGTCCGACGTAGGTCGGCCACGAAGGCGCCGCGCCGCCCTCGGCGTTCGTCTGCCGCGCGGGCGCGAGAGTGAGCGCAGCGAACCCGCGCTCGTGTGCCACGAGATCGGGTCGATCTTCGGCGTCCAAGAGCAGCCGTGTCCGCTGCTTGCCGGGCTTGCCGTCGGCGCCGACGGTAGCGAGCTGCAAGACGCGCGTGCCCTCGACCTTCTGGCCGATGTTCTCCCAGGCGATGAGCGCGTTCTTGCCCTTGCCCGTAGGCTCTGCGACGAGCGACACGAGCGCCTGATCGCCGATCGGCGGCGCGATCAGCGTCGGCGCCGAGAGCGGCTTGCCCGAGGCGTCGAGCGCGGCGAGCCGCACCGCGCCAGCCTCATCGCGAGCGTCGGTCCAGGCGACGAGCAGGCCGCCGTCCACGCCGGCGATCTCGGCGTCGATCTCCGCCGTCGGCTCGGACAGGACCGTCACCGGCGGTTTCGGCACGCCGTCGGTGCCGACGAGGATCACCTCGATCGTGCCGAGCACCCGTTGTCCCGCGGGTACGCGCGGCGCGCGAACGACAGCGAGCGCGAGACCGCTCTGCGTCTGCGTCGCGCTCCACGCGAGAGCGCCGGTCATGATGGGCCGCATCGTCGGCTTCTCACCCGGCGTCGCGGGGACGGTAGTTACGTAGACGCTCGCGAGATCCTCGTGGTTCACCTCGTGCAGCACGAGACCGCGGTCGCCGACGGGTGCAAAGTCGGCGTAGGGAATGGCCGTGTCGGGGATCGGCGGGAAGGTGACGAAGCCCTGGCGGGGTGCGCCCTTCGGATCGAGGCGCACGAGCTTGAAGAGGTGATTTTGATCGACGCGCTCGCTAAAGAAGAGGACGAAGCCGTCCTTGTGCGCTTTGAGCGAGAACGCGCCCACCTGCGATGCGGGACCGAGCTCGTGGGCCTCGCCGACCTCGGGCCGTGCCGTGACCGCACGCGCGTAGAGCTTGCCCCCCTGAACGAATGCGGCGAGCGCGCCGGTGTCGGATTGCGCGAACGCGACGGGAACGTCCGCATCGTCGGCGGCCAGGAGCGCGGCGGGCAGTCCGGGCGGGCCGGGTAGGACGGCTGCGGGCGGGGCGGCTTTCGACCGGCCGATCGGGGATTTCGCGGGTGGCGCTTCGGAGCTGCAAGAGAGCGCAGCCACCGCGCCGAGGACGAGAATCGCACGAGCCCGCGTCATTCGCCTCGGACCATAGCGAAGGGGCCGCATGGGTGCGAGCGGCAAACCCCGGGGTGAGCGTGCTTCTTCCCTCAACGCTCTCGGATCTTTGGTAGATCCGCTAGGCATGGCTGAGTGCGGCGAAACGCGTTGGGTGCCCGAGGACGTAGAGGTCACTTTCTCGCCGGCGGCCGTCGACTGCCTCCTCGTCGAGGTCGTGGGCGAGTCGAAGGAGAACTGCGGCGGAGCCGAGATCGTGATGACCAACGGGTGCAACGACCCGGTCGTCTTCGCCGGCTGGCAGTTCGAGTGCGGCAGCACCCAGTGCAACTCGATCCCCGCGGGACAGCAGGGGCGAACGCCGATCGAGATCGAGAACAAGGAAGAGGCGCAGTTCACCTTCGACGGCAGCCTCGGCCTCGAGACGCTCCAAGTCGTGGTCCGGATGTCCGTCGACGAGCAAGGGCCGGGCTGCTCCTTCGCCGGTGACGGCGGGCCCGCGGGTTGGATCCTGGTCGCAGCGGCGGCCGTCGCAGCTCGTCGGCGGCGCTGAGGCGCGGACGTTAAATGACGAAACTGTCAGCTCGTCTTGCGCCGTGACGGCGGCACGACCTCGCCGTCCGGCGGCTCGACCTTGGCCCGGATCTCCGAATCCTTGGGGACCGGGCAGCGGACCGTCTCGGGCCCGCGAGGCTTGGAGGGCGGAAGGCTGTCCCAAACCTCACGGGGGGTGAGCCCGGCCGGCGGGGGAAGCGTGGGGCGTTGCGACGCGGGGGGCCTGCCGGCGTCGATGGCCCGGGCGCTCACTCGCCGGATGGTCGTCTCGAGCGAGAGGACCATCTTCATGAGCATGATCTCGTCGGGAGGCGAGACGAGAGCGAAGCGCAGATTGCGCGCCATGGTGCGAAGCGCGCGCGCGAAAAGCATCGACTCGGCGCCGCCGTCCGGGCCGAGCGCGTCGAGCTCGTTCGCGAGCCGCTCTGCGTCGAGCACCGTCGCCTCGATTTCGCCGAAGGAAAGACCGCCTTTGTTCATACATCCCCGTGCCGGAAGCACAGTCGTCGTACGAACAAGCTTGGGCCTACATTTCCTCCCCGCACATCAAACAACCTTCAAAAACAAGCCTCTCAAGCCACTGTGGCGCGAAGCGAGGCGTCCTGGACCGCGCGCTCCGGGCACAACGAGGCGATCTTGGCGCGGCGATTGCTCCCTGTGATCGCATGCAGTTGCCCCTCCAGATCACGTTCCGTGACGTACCCCCTTCCGACTCCGTCGCAGCGTACGTACGAAAGCACGTCGCCAAGCTGGAGAAGTTCTTCGATCGCATCACCAGTTGCCGCGTCGTCATCGAGGCGCCGACCCGGGCGCATCACAGGCACGGCGCGGCGTTTCGCATTCTGATCGACATCGCGGTACCAGGCGATGTGCTCATCGTCGGCCGCAAGCCCGAGGACGAAGCCTCGCAACTCGACATCTACGCCGCCATCGACAGTTCGTTCGATGACATGAAGCGCCGGCTCGACGAGTGGGCCCGCATTCGCCGTGGCGGGGTAAAGTTCCACGCCAGGCCCAGCGTGCCCTAGCACTGTGTCCAGCAGACCGAACGGTTCAGCTCGAATCAGGGTTTGCCAGAATCAGGGTTTGCCAGAATCAGGGTTTGCCGGAATCAGGGTTTGATCGCGTCGGATGCCCAAGGCATCAGCACCAAAAAAACGATGGCGACGAGCACGAGCATGATCGCGCTCGTCACCAGGTACGTCGAGCGCGGCGACGCCGACGTGCTCCACCCGTCGCCGTAGAACTTGCCCCGAGACCTCACGCGCAATTTTTTCTGAACGCCGCGCAAGATGTCCGGTGCGACGGATCCCGGCGGCGGGCGGAGCGCACCGCGCAGAGCCTCCTTCAGATCGACCTCGTCGACGACGACGTCGCCATCCTCGCTGGACGGCGGCTCGCCGCCCGACGAGGGCGCAGGCTCGGCTTTGGTCTCCTCTTCCTGGCTCTTCCGGGAGGCCGCCGCGCGTTTGACCATGGCGCGGACCTTGTCCTCGTCCTCGGGCGGAGCCCCCGAATCGTCGCCGTTGTCCGTCATGACGTGCCCCTCAGCTTTTCGCCTACCGCCTTCTCGACCAGGACGCGGAGCTGCCCGCGGGCCCGGTGGATGCGGCTCTTCACGGTGCCGTCCGCCAGGCCGGTGACGGCGGCGATTTCCTCGTACGACATGTCCTCGACGTCGCGCAGGATCAGGACCTCACGGAAGTCCGGCTCGATCTGCTGGATCGCCTGCTTCACGATCACCTCAAGCTGCATGCCTTCGACGAGCTCGTCCGGCCGGCTGATGTCGCCGACGCTCACTCCCTTGGCGGCCGAGAGCGGGGCGCGCTCGGCCATGGCGTCCACGTCATCTTGCTCTCCGACCTGGCGCCGCGCGAGGTACTTCGTGCGGTTTTTGCAGAGATTGACGGCGATTCGATAGATCCAAGTCGACAGCTTCGAGTCGCCCCGGAACTGATCGATCGCCTTGAACACCTGGACGAAGACCTCTTGGGCCAGGTCCTCGGCCTCTTCACGGCGACCGAGCATGCGAAAGACGAGAGCGAACACCCGGCGCTCGTACGTCACGACCAGCTCGTTGAAGGCCGCTTCGTCGCGTGCGACGAGGCGCGCCACGAACGCCGTTTCGTCGTCGCTCAAGCCCAAGGCGTTGGCGAGCGAGGATACACCCATCGGCGTCGCCTGCATCGGCGAAACCTGATAGGCCTTGGTCCGTGACAACGTCGCAAAGTCCTAGTGGGGCTGGGGCGCCGGCGGGGGCGATTCAGCCCGCCGGAGTCAGCGCGCTCGCCGGCGGCGAGCAGGTCATCTACGAAGGGGAGCCCGCGCTCGTCTCGAGCATCGGCATCGTGTTCTTGCTGATCCTGACCGCTGGTCTGGCCGGGATTTGGCTCTACTTCGCCCGCGGCGGGACCAAGTACAAGATCACCAACCAGCGTGTGGTGGTCGACCGCGGCATCTTCTCCAAGAAGATGGAGCAGCTGGAGCTTTACCGCGTCAATGACTTCACGGTCGATCGCCCCTTCGGCCAGCGCCTCCTCGGGACGGGGAACATCACGCTGACGACGTTCGACAAGACGAGCCCGGTCGTCGAGCTCCACGGCCTCAAGACGGATGTCGTGAGGCTCTACGAAACGATGCGGTCCGCGGTCGAAGCTTCGAAGCAGTCCCGCGGCGTCCGCACGGTGGACATGGAGTGACGTCGTTCCGAGCTTGGAATGTCTCCGTGCTCGGTGATGGTCTTCTCGTTGTTTCCTCCCCCCTTCCCCCTCCACTGGCGTGGAGGGGGAGTACGGTTGATCTGTGCCGCTCGCGCTAAGGCTGGCGCTCGCGTTCGTTCTCGTCGCGGTCGGGGCCACCGCGCTCTGGGCGGTGCGCGTTCGGACGACGTCGCGGCAGCTCCTCGAGGCGGACTTCTCGTCGCGCATCGAGGCTGCGACCCACGAGGTCGAGGAATCCTTGGCTGCCGAGGCGACGCAGCTTCGCGATCTGACGATTCCGTTGTGTGCCCGCGCTACGTTTCTGGAGAAGGCGCTCGTCGATCTCGAGCGCGTCAAGGGCGATCCGCTCTCGCTCGAGACCGGAAGTTTGATCTCGGTG
>JBGTSH010000133.1:0-25653 GCA_041940405.1 Polyangiaceae bacterium | reverse complement strand
GGTCCGACGACTGCGGCGCGCTCTTCGACTTCTTCTTCTGCGCCATCTGGTCATTCTTCCACCACGTCCGAAGAGTCCAAGGACTAACACCAAGATCCTCCCCGAGCCGGCGGAAGCTGCGGTCGCCGCGGCGGATGAGGTTCAGAGCGTCGGAGCGGAAATCGTCAGAATAGCGGTTCGAGAGACGGGTCGTGCTGACACGCATGGTTCCTCCAAGAACGTGTCAACGGAATCGAGGGAGGCTCAGCGTTGCGCCTCCCGCGCGCTCCCGCACGCCCGCGCGCTCGCCCACGCGCTCGCCCACGCCCGCGCGCTCGCCCACGCCCGCGCTCGCCCACGCCCGCGCTCGCTCTCCCCGTCACGCCAGGATGTGACGAATCATCAGACGAGCCCGAGGATGTGGACGAGCCCGAGGGTGTGGACGGGCACGACCGGCCTGAAACGATGACGGAGTGTCCGTGCGACCGAAGTCGGGTGGTGTGGAACACAACCCCTGAGGTTTTTCGCATCGGGCTACGGGTTCTGTCGCATTGGGTCGCGCGCTGGCGCGTAAGTGCTTGATCGTTGTTCGGTGCTGGTCGCGGGTGCGACCGAATTGGTGCGGGCGTGCGACCGAAGTCGGCGGGTCAGAAGCACAACCATGCAGTCTGGTCGCACCCAGAGCGCGAGAGAGCCCGAGCCGAGGTTGGGCCGGGGGCTGTCAGGGACGGCTCGGACGCTCTTGGGCGCACCCCGATCAGAGAGAGCAGGCGACGGCGTCCGCGGCGCGGTAGAGTCCGCGGGTGCTGACGATCTTGTTGTTCGGTGCGAGCGGGGCTGCGGGCGGGAGCGTGCTTCGTGTGTGTTTGGCGGCTGATGACGTTCGCGAAGTGCGCACGTTGGTTCGGAAGCCGCTCGGGATGGATCATCCGAAGCTGAAGGAGACGGTGCACGGGGACTTCGAGAGCTACGGGGGAGTGGCGTCGGTCTTCGAGGGTGTGGACGCTTGTCTCTTCTGTTTGGGCGTTTCGGCGACCCAGGTAGACGGGGAGGCGGCGTACCGGAAGATCACGTACGACTACGCGGTCGCGGCGGCGAAGATGCTCAAAGACAAGAGCCCCGATGCGACGATGGTGTTCATCAGCGGCGCGGGGACGAAGGAAAAGAGCATGTGGATGTGGGCGCGCGTGAAGGCCGAGACCGAGAGCGCGCTGCGCGAGATCGCCGGCGCGACGTCGTTCCGGCCTGCGGCGATCGACGGCGAGGCGACGCAGTCGAAGCACGGGTGGGTGAGCGCGATGAAGCCCCTGATGAAGGTGCTCAAGCCGTTTCGCAGCATGTACGTGAGCGGACACGACCTCGGGACGGCGATGCTCCAAGCGGCGCGCCAGAAGATGCGCGGCCGGATCCTCGAGAACACCGAGATCCGCGACCTCGCGGACGGTGCTGGTCGGTGAGCTCTACTCGGTAACTTGCCGCCCGAGGAGCGAGAGCAAGACGCCCGGGTTGCCCTGCAGGAACTTCAAGAGGTCGCCCGACGCGATCCGGAAGGCGTACCCATCGGTGAGGACACGCGCCGCGGTGTCGTGCACGCGCCCCTCGCGCATCGCGTCGACATAGGCGAAGAGCGTCGCCTGTCCGTACGGATCGGGGCGGGGAGCCTCGCCGTCTTGGGGATCGATCCGGACGTGGCCCTCGTCGATGACGAAGGCCGCGTCGACCTTGTCGCCGACCTTCCACAGGACCTCGCCGGCCTTGAGCTCGACGCGGTCGACGTAGGTCTGAAGCTGGGTCTTCTGCGGTCCGGAGAGCTGCCGCAGCGCCGAGTTGAGGCCGAAGAGCTCGAAGCAACGCGCCTCTCTTGCGCGGGCCAGCCGCACGAGGCGCATCGGGATGTCGGTGCCGCGGAGCAAGTAGAGGAACGCGTGACGGTCGAGCATCAAGAGCTCGACGGGCGTGCGGGCGACGACGTCGGCGGTGCGCGGTTGGTTGAGGACGAGCGCGGTCTCGCCGAAGTACTCGCCCGAGTGGTAGCTCTTCAAGTACTCGCCGTCGCGCATCACCGAGACCGAGCCCTGGACGATGACGTAGAACTCGTGACCCTCGGAGTTCTGCGCGATGATCGTCTCGCCCGCGTCGACGTGCCGTCGCTTCGCGAACAGCAGGAGCTCGCGAGCGCGGGTGAGTGACAGCTCGCGGAAGAAGTCGATCGAGCAAAAGACGTTGAGCACCTCGATCGCCTCGGCCTGAGCGGGCCTGTCGACGTCGATGCGCATCGTCTTCTCGAGGCCGACCTCGGCACTCTTGAGCCCCGCCTCGGGCGGGACGTCCTTGCGGGCGATGTGGACGAGGTAGAGGCGCTCCTTGACCTCCGGCGGGAGCGCCGCGAGCGGTGCAATCGGGGTGTGGAGCGGCGGCACGCCCGCTTCGTGGAAGATGAGCGTGTGGTGCCAGGGAAAGTCGATCAGCGCGTCGCGACGCTCGGGCGTGATGACGCCGAGGTCGCACATCTTTCGGATCGTGTCGGGCTCGTAGAGCGTGTCGCTCGAGAACGCGAGGCTCTTGCCGCCGTAGAAGGCTTCGAAGCCGATCGTCGGGATCGAGTGGAGCGTGTAGTGGAAGTAGAGCTCGGCGCCGTTGATCGGGATGCCTTGGCCGATCTTCACCGGGACGAAAGAGAACGTCCTGCGGAGCGCCTCTTCGTCGATGCCCGAGAGGGCGGAATACTTCTTCAAGAAGGAGGCGAGGATCGTCGGTGTCGTGACGAGCCGCGTGCGCCCTTCTTCGAGGAGCTTGGCGAAGACGCCGCTGTCATGATCTGCGTGGCAGTGGGTCAGGATCACGCCGTCGATGATCTTGGGCATCACCCCCGCCTCGCGGAGGTGTACCGTCGTATCGACGGGCGGGTCGATGAGGACGCCACGCCGGCCGATCCAGAGGATGTAGCCGGTGGTCTTGCCGTCGGGATCGAAGCCGTGGCTCGCGCCGAGGACGGTGAGCCCGAACGCAGGGGGCTCGAACGCAGCGACCCGCGCCGAAGACGGGGTGACGCGGTCGGGGATCTCGAGGGCCGCCGGCGTGCGCGCGTGCTCGCTGCCGTCGACGAAGAACAGGTACTGCCCGCCTTTCTTCTCGATGCGCAGCCGATCCGACACGTTGGCGACGCCGGTCTCGTCCATCACGCAGAGCTCGACCAGATCGTCGACGTCTTTGCACTTTCCGTCCGGGCCTCGACGGAAGTGGTCGGTCTCACGGACGAAGTCGGGGCGTGACTCGCGGAGGTAGGTGCTCGCGAACTCTTCGTGGTTCGTCGGGCGGCGCGAAGCGAAGAGGGACTCGCGCATCATCGTCCGCAGGCGATCGGCCGTGTCGTTCGTCTCGACGACGACGCGGGCGCGGCGCTTCAGGACGAAGTAGTTGTAGTAAGCCGGGAACTCGATCTCGGCGAGCGTCAGGCCGCGGCGCCTGTCGAAGAGCTCGGGCGGGACGACGAACACGTCGGGCAGGGGGATCCCCAGCGCCATCGAGTCCTTGATGGTCTCGGGCGGGACGCCGACCTGAATCGGTCCGATGGGCGTCTTCACGTAGGTGCCCCCGCGCGGGAGCTTCACACTCGTCGGACCCTCGGACACAAGCCGCATCCTAGACGTTACGCGAGCCGAAGAGCCAGCGGACGACGAGGAGGCCGATCGCCATTGTCGCCATCCCCAGCGCCCACACGCCGTGGAGCCCGCGCTGGATGAGGAGCCCCGAGACCGCCGGGCCGGCCGCCGTGGCCACGCTGGCCAGGGATTGGTGTGCGCCGAGGACCAGGCCTCGGTCTTGGTCCCCGACCGATCCGGTGAGCAGGGTCGTGAGGGCCGGCCGGACGACGGCCGAGCCCATGCTGCCGAGCGCCAGCGCGATTCCCAGCATCAGGACGGAGCTCGTCTGCGAGAGGACGGCGTACCCGGCGGCCATGAAGACCGCGCCGACCGCGGAGAGTCGCTCTTCGCCGAGCGACGACGCGAGCCGCCCGATCCCGCCTTGCATCAGCCCGCCGACGAGGCCGGCGAAGGCGAACGTCCAACCGACGTGCTCGACGTCGAAGTGCAGCCGATCCTGGAGGAAGAGCGCGAGCCCGCCCGTCAGCATCGAGAACGAAACGAGAAACGTGAAAAACTCGAGCAGCCGCATGCGCGGGAGGCGTTGCGAGAGGACCCGGCGGGCCGCGGCGAGCCCGCGGTCCGTCGAGCTCGCCATGGGAGGCGTCCGCGGCAAGAGCGCCACCGTGAGGCCCACGCTGGTCAGGCTGAGCCCTGCCGCGAGCAGAAACGGTGCGTGGTTACCGAAGTGCTTCGCGAAGACGCCCGCGAACGCCGGGCCGATCAGAAACCCGAGACCGAAGGCGATGCCGATGAGCGCGAAGGCGCGCGTGCGCTTCTCGGGCGCCGTGACGTCGGCGATGTAGGCCTGCGCGATCGACAGGTTGCCCGCGGTGAGCCCGTCGAGCATGCGGCCGACGAAGAGCCACTCGATGCGCTGAGCGAACGCCATGATGACGAGCCCCGCGCAGGTGCCGAGCTGAGAGACGACCAGGACGGGTTTTCGGCCGAGCTTGTCGGAGAGACGCCCGAGGACGGGGCCCGAGAAGAGCTGGCAGACCGAGAAGCTCGCGAAGAGGAGCCCGACGACGGTCTTCGAGGCGCCGAGGTCCTGCGCGTAAAACGGCAAGAGCGGCAAGACGATGGTGAGCGCCAGGACGTCGACGAGGACCGTCAGAAAGATCGGCGCGAGCGGTCCCATGCGGCGGCCCTATCGCGCCGTCGTCGAGAGCGCCGATGCCTGCTTTTCGATGAGCCCGACCACGAGGTCGATGCCGATCGTGTTTTCGCCGCCTTCGGGGAGGATGACGTGGGCGTACCGCTTCGAGGGCTCGACGAACTGAAGGTGCATGGGCCGCACCGTCCGATAGTACTGCTCGCGGATGCTCTCGAAGCTGCGTCCGCGCTGGGTGAGATCGCGACGGATGCGGCGGAAAGCGCGGATGTCGGCGTCGGTGTCGACGTAGATGCGCACGTCGAGCTCTTTTCGGAGGGTCTCGTCGGCGAAGACGAGGATGCCCTCGACGATGATGACCCGCGCCGGAGCGACCCGGCGACGCTCGTCGGCGCGGCGGTGGGTCTTGAAGTCGTAGCTGGGAACGTCCACCGGCTCGCCTTGCCGGAGGGCGCGGATGTGCGCGACCAAGAGCTCGGTCTCGAGGGAATCCGGGTGATCGAAGTTCAGCTGGCAGCGCTCGTCGTAGGTCAGCTCCGGCCGGTCGCGGTAGTAGCTGTCGTGCTCCAGGGTCGCGACGTTGGCCGTTCCCCCCGGTCCGACGGAGGCCGACGCGGAGAGGGTCGACCGGACCCGCTCGGCGACTGTGGTCTTGCCAGACCCGCTGCCTCCTGCAATTCCGATGATGAGGGGTGCCACGCGGGCGACAACCTACCACCTCGGCCGGCGGCGGGCTCTGGTATGTTCCCGCTCGAATGGACTTCGTCCCCGGCGTCCTCGTCGCTGGACGCTTCCGTCTGGGCCGGATCGTCGGCTCTGGAGGCATGGGCGAAGTGTGGGCTGCCGAAGACCTCGAGAGCGGAACGCGCGTCGCGCTCAAGCGCCTCTTGCCCGCTGCAGCGAAGCACCACGAAGTCGTGGCACGCTTCAAGCGCGAGGCGTTTCTCCTCGGTCGCGTCAAGAGCGACTACGTCGCGCGGGTCATCGATTTCGTCGACGACGCAGAGTTCGGTCTCGTCCTGGTGATGGAGTTCATCGAGGGTCCGAGCCTCGCGCATATCCTCGAGGACCGGACGCTGACGGTCGAAGAGTCGGTCGACCTGGCCGTCGATCTGCTCCACGCGCTCTGCGACTTGCACGACGCGAAGATCGTCCACCGCGATCTCAAGCCCGGAAACATCATCATGCGACCTCTGCCCGGTCGCCCGCGCGCGGTGATCGTCGACTTCGGCATCTCGCGCCTCCTCGCGACCGAGGGCGAAGAGGTCACCGGCATCACGCGCGCGAACATCGCGCTCGGGACGGTCGAGTACATGGCGCCCGAGCAGATCCTCAGCTCGCGCGACGTGACGCCGATCACCGATCTCTATGCGGTCGGGGTGATCTTGTTCCGCGCGGTGAAGGGCCACCACGCGTTCGGCGATCGCCGCGGCGAAGAGCTCGCTCGCGCCAAGCTGATCGAAGAAGCGCCCCAGCTCGACACCGGTCGCAACGACGACGTGGCCCGCGGCCTCACCACGCTCGTGATGCGAGCGCTCAAGAAGAAGCCTGCGCAGCGCTACGCGTCGGCCAAGGACATGCTTGCCGAGGCCCTGGAGCTCGAGTTCAAGGCCCAGAGCAACGACGAGCTCGACGACTCGACGACCGATGAAGGCGGCGCGACCGCCGTGAAGCCTTCGCCGCTCGCGCCGCAGTCGATGCCGGGGGCCATGCCGCCGCCGCGCTCGAACGGGCCGCCTTCGCCGCCACGCCCGCCGACGCCGCAGCGTCCCCCCGCGCATTCGATCCCCGACGTAGGCGGGCCGCCCCAGGTCCGAGGATCGCTGCCGAGCATTCCGGAAACCGCCGGAATGGTGGCGCCGCGCGGCTCGATGCCGAGCATCCCCGAGGCTCGCGGCTCGTTGCCGAGCGGTCCCGGGAGCTCGCCGCGTGGATCCTTCGCGTCGATCCCCGACGTGCGTCCGCCGCCCGAGCCGCCGACCGAGAGCCTCGAGCGCGCAGCCGGGGTCCCGCGGGCGACCGTGGCCCTTGCCGTGCTGACGGCGTTTGCCGTCGGAGCCGCTGTGGGCCTCGTCCTGGCGCCGACCAGCGCGCCTGCCATCAAGGCCGCCGACGCCAGCGCGTGCCCGCCGGCTGCGAGCGCGCCCCCATCGCCTGCGCTCGCGATGTCGGTCGACCCGCCTCCGAGCACCCCCGCCACCGTCGCCGTCGAGCCGTCGGCGACGGCGAGCGCGTCGGCGAAGCCGTCGGCCGCGGCGCCGGCTCCGAAGCCGGCGCTCACGGGCAAGATGCCGGCCGGCGCGTGGTCCGGTCCGGCGCCCGCGGCGAAAACGGGTGACGTCCCGACCGCCGCCCCCAAACCGCCGCCGGCGGACCCGGGGATGGGGGAAGAACCGGACAGCTTCGTACCGTGAGCACCGTGCGAGCCCGCTGACAAAGCGCCGCAGTCGGACTACCGTGCCAAGCTCGCTCCCTTACGGAGTGGCTGAAGGAGTAACCAAACCGCATGGCGTGGCTCGTCGCTCTCGACGGAGGTCTGGCAGGGAAGAAATTTCCGCTGGATGCCACGTTCCTCGTCGGCCGCGGCCCGTTCAACCACGTGGTGCTCGACGACGTACGCATCTCGCGCCAGCACGCGAAGATCTCCCCGGAAGCCGGCGGTCACGTCGTTTACGACCTCAACAGCGCCAACGGCACCTTCGTCAACGACGAGCCCGTGACCCGTCACCGGCTCGGCGCAGGCGACCTGGTGAGGTTCGGTCCGTTCCGCTTCCGCTTCGAGTCGGATCCCGACACCGACATCCGGCCGCGGTACAAGCGCCGCACGTCGGAGGAGCTGACGCGCCCCGGCTTCGATCCGCCTACCAAGATCGTCGGCGAGACCGACGCGCAGGTGCCGCGCACGCTCATCATGACGGGCGGGCTCGCGGACCTCGAGCAAGCGGACCGGCGGCTGCGCACGCTCTTCGCCTTCGTTCAGTCGATCGGCACGACGCTCGACACGACAGAGCTGCTCGATCGCATCGCCGAGGGGCTGCTCGACGCCTTCCCGAGCGGCATGCTGGCGGTCGTGTACCTGCTCGATTCGGTCACCGACACGATGGACCCCAAGCGGGTCAAGGCGCGCGACAAGCGGGTGGTGCCGCATCCGCCGCTGCCGGCCGAGCTCTACATGGACCTCGTGCAGCGGGGGAAGGCCGTCCTCTCGGCGCCGATGTCGCTCGCGTTCGAAGCGGACGATGAAGGCGGCTCGGGCCTCGCGATGCACGCTCCGATGGTCTTCCGCGGCCGCGTCGTCGGCGTCCTCAACGTTCGTTGCGATCCCGGCTCGAGCTTCTCGCAAGGCGACCTCGATCTCCTGACGGCGATCGCATCGCACGCCGCCCTCGCTCACGAGAGCTCGCAGCTTCACCAGGCTTCGCTCGCGCAGCAGCGCATGCAGCACGATCTGAACCTCGCACAGCAGATCCAGAAGAGCTTCTTGCCGTCGTCGCTTCCGACGCCCAGCGAGCTCTCGTTCGTTGCCGAGTACCGTCCGGCCTACAGCGTCGGCGGCGACTTCTATGACGTCTTCTGGCAGGGGCGCGGCAAGATCGGCTGCGTCATCGGGGACGTCTCGGGCAAGGGCGTCGCCGCGGCCCTCCTCATGGCGCGCGTGACGAGCGACCTTCGCGCCGCGATGCTGACCGAGAAGGGGCCGGCCGCTGCGCTCGCTCGAGTGAACCGCGAGCTCGTCGCCCGCGCGCAGCATGACATCTTCGTTACCGTCGTCGCTCTCAGCATCGACGTGCCCACCCGCACGATCACCCTGGCGAACGCGGGCCACCTGCCGCCGTACATCCGCCGCCGGGAAGAGGGCGAGCTCGTGCGGATCGACGAGGCGACGAGCTGCCCTCTCGGCCTCTTCGACGTCATCGACTACGACCAGGCCGAGGTTCGCCTCCTCTCGGGCGACACGCTCGTCCTCACCACCGACGGCGTCCAAGAGGCGACGAGCGAGCGGGGCGAGCAGTTCGGGTTCGGACGCGTCGAGACGGCGCTGGCTCACGGCAACAGCTCGCCGCAAGAGCTCGCCTCACGCTTGCTCGGCGCGCTCCGCGCGCACGTCGGCGCCGCGCCTCAGTACGACGATCTGACGCTCCTCGTTTGCGGCGCCAAGGGCTGACGGCGTGAGGTCGCCCGCGGACCTAGAGAGCTGCTTCACCCGGCGGGTCGTCCTCTTCGTGTCGGCGCTGGCGATCGTGCTCGCGTTCGTCGCCGGACCTCGCGCGGCCCTCGCTCAGCAGCCGGCGCCGTCGGCCTCTACGTCGGCGAGGGCCCCGATCCGCGCGCCGTCCGCCGTACAGCTGACGCCCCTCGACGAGGACCGCGCGAAGTCGACGCCTCGGCGCGCGCTCGCGGGGTTCTTGCGGTACGCGCGCGCGGGCGATCTCCAGCGGGCGGCCGAGTTCCTCGACCTGCGAGGCGTGGCGCGCGGGCGCGAGAAGCTCGAGGGGCCGGAGCTCGCCGGGATGCTCCTCCGGGTGCTCGAGTGGCGCGTCGAGCTCGACCCCGACGCGCTGCCCGACGAGACGAGCCCGCCGGGCGTCGGTCCCGAAGGCATCGTGCTCGACGTCGCCGAGATCGGCGATCAGACCCACGTCCTCGCGCTCCAGCAGGTGAAGCTGCCGAACGGCACGACGGCGTGGATGTTCCCGCGCTCGACCGTCGCTGCGGTCCGGCCCATCTACGAGGCCAACAAGCGCCGTTGGTTGGAAGAGCACGTCCCGGATTGGCTCAAGCGTAGGCAGGGGCCGGGGCTCCTGGTCTGGCAATGGCTCGGGCTCGCGCTCCTCGCGCTCGCGGCCTACGGCGTCGGGCGAGGGCTCGGAAGGCTCCTCGTCCGTTCGATCATCCACGTCGTCGGGCGCTTCTTCGAGTCGGCGATGAGCCTGGTCCGTGCGCTCGCGCGGCCGGCTCGTCTCGCGCTCGGCGTCGCGGTGTTCGAGATCGGCCTGCCGTACCTGGTGCTTCCGGCGAGCGTCGAGCGTGCGATCGGCAAGGGCTCGAACATCGTCTACATCTTCGCGGCCGCGCTCGCCGTCGTGGGCATCGTCCGCGTGGCGACTTCGACGTGGGAGCAGAAGCTCCCCGAAGACACCATCGGGATCGTCGAGAACCGCGGGCTCCGCACGCGCCTCGCGATGCTCCGGCGGATCGCGACGGTCATCGTCGGGATCGTTGCTGCGGGTCTCGCGCTCCTGCAGTTCGAGGTCGTCCGCAGCGTCGGTCTCTCGATCCTGGCGTCGGCCGGCATCGTCGGCGTGCTGGTCGGCTTCGCCGCGCAGCGCACGCTCGGCGGCGTCATCGCCGGCATCGAGATGAGCATCACCGAGCCCGTGCGCATCGGCGACATGGTCGAGTTCGAGCAGGGCGAGTTCGGGACCGTCGAGCAGATCTACTTCACGTACATCGTCGTGCGGCTCTGGGACGACCGCCGCCAGATCGTCCCGGTCACGCGCGTGATGGCGGCGCCGTTCGAGAACTGGACGCGCACAGGCGTCGATCTCCTCGTGCCCGTCGAGATCCTCGCCGACCACGCGACGCCGATCGAGACCCTGCGTCAGGCCTTCCACGAGTGCTGCGAGAAGTCCGACAAATGGGACAAGCGCTCGTGGCGCGTCGACGTGATGGAGATCACCGACAAGGCGATCCGTCTGCGCGGCACCGCGTCGGTCGCGTCAGCGACCGACGCCTACGACCTTCGCGCCGATCTGCGCGAGCGGTGGTTCACGTTCCTTCAGCAGCTCGAGGGCGGCAAATACCTGCCCCACGGGAGGGTCATGTCGGCGTCCGTCGAGGAGGCGCCGCCGCCGTCTCGGCCCCAGGTCGAGAGCCCGATCTCGGCGACGCCCGACTCCTCGTCCTCGAAGCCCTCGCCCAAGACGGGCACGGGATAGGTCCCCGATTCGCAGACCGACGAACGCGAGTTGAGCGACGGCTCCATGCGAAGAGCGGTCCGGATGCGGGTCTCGATGGCGATGCAGTCGAGCATCCACTCGAGCTCTTCCTCCTCGCTGTCGAACGTCGGCTCGTCGTCGGAGGTGCCGGCCGCGCCTTGGGCCAGACCGAGAGAGCTCGGAGGAGGGAGCGTCATGACGGGGGAGTACTACTGGCCCCGGCGGCGGGATCTTCCCTGAGGGGGAGGCGCACCAGCACGTTTTCGCTGCCGTTTATTGAAATGGTGGGGGCTGGTTTACCCACCTGTGTGTGGGTCGAGGTCGGGTCGACGGTCTCCCATCCCGATCGCCCAACCCATCGAATATCGGGCGTTGATCTCGCAGCGCGGGTTGAAACGCTCCTCGCCATCCTCGCGGTAGCGGAATCCGTCGACACCGAACGGGCCGAACCAACCGAGCTCCCTGAGCACCGCGGCGGCCTGTCGGAGCGACGCTCGCAGGGCATCCTGCTCCGCGAACCGGAGGTCGGCCCCTCCGGCTCGCCGCGACGCGATCCAAACCCCGCCGTCGTTGACCTCTGCAGTGCAGGGCTCACCTTCGACCAAGGCGCCATCTCGGCGGAGAAATCCGTGGAGCGCACAGTCCACCGTTCGGTCCTTCCACGGTTCGACGAGCAGCCCCCCTTCGGTCTCGGCTTTTTTGAGGAAGGCGAGCACCTGTGGCGTTTGCGCGCCGAAGGGAACGACGAGCCGTCCGCGCCCGGCGAAGCCCCAAGATCGGCGCACCAGCCAGCGGCCTCCGTCGACAGGCTCGGCGAGGCGAGCCACCGCCTCATCGGCCTTCGAGGTGAACAGAGCGCGAGGCAGGGTGAGACCCGCTCGCACACCGATCGTCCTCGAGAGCGCCTCGGCGAGAACGTCGATCGGGGGGGCAGGGGGTGGCCGCGCGCCGGCGCGCACGAGCGCGTCGACAGCGCGCGGCGTCGGGCACCACGCACGGCCCTCGAGCCCGACTGCGCGGACGCGATCGTTGGTCACGAGAACGTCGCCTTCGGGGATCAGGCCACCGAGGCGACCGACGAGCTCGGGCCGCGCGGCGAGCGTCGCGAACGGACCCGGGTAGGTCTGGCGGCGGAAGACCTCGTCCTCGGCGTCGAGGTTGAGCACCCACGCGCGCCTCGTCACGGGCGAAAGCTCTCGAGCGCCTCGACGAAGGGACCGCCCTGGCCGGCGCGCGTGCGGAGCTCGCGCGCGATCGGGCTGCCGCGCATCAGGATCGGCGTGAGCGGCGGCGGCAGGCTCGCGCGCCATGCATCGAAGAGCGGATCGCCTGCCTGCACGCGCGGCGACAGCCGGACGAACCACCGCAGCGCGAAGCGGACATGCGGGACCTCTTCGCGTGCGACGCGCTCTTCGATGCGCGCGCCTTCTTCATCGCCCGCGTCGCGGAACCTCGTCGCGAAGCGGCTCGCGTGATCGAGGTTGGCGCCTTCGAGGCCGAGACCCAAGGTTGCCAGGAACGCCGGAAGGTCGGCGCACGAGGGCACGCGCTCCCAGAACCAATCGCGCACCGGGAACGATCCCGGCTCGTAGCCGCGCACGCGGAGGTAGCCGGCGTAGAGGTTCATGTGGCGCACCTCGTCGAGGAGGATCTTCACGAGGCCTCGCCGGAGCGCCCGCGGTGCGTCGGCAAAACGCAGGATGGCCCACGCCATCAGCTCGGCTGCTTGCAGCTCGTGGTGCAAGAAGGAGTGGACGAGCCTGGCGCGCCGCTCCGCCGAGAGCAGGGCGCTCTTGCCGGTGCTCTTCTCGCCGTGCGCGGCGATGACGAAGCCCGGCCCGCGCCCCGGGCGAGACGGCGGCGGGATCCGCTCGTCGCCGAAGCTCGCCGGCGGCGGGGGCGGCGCGAGCTTGGCAGGCCAGTCGGTCGCGGTGATGTACGCGAGCGCCCAGCTTTCGATCGAGGGAGGTCCGGACTCCATGGAGCTTTCCCGCGCTTCCGAATTGGGGCTATGAAAAGGCCCTCATGCGGACGCTCGGCTTCACCATCGCAACATGTATCACCGCGGCGTGCGCATCCAACCCGGAGCCGCGCACAGAAGGCGCCGACCCCGCCGGCAGCTCGGCGGCTGCCGAGTCCGCGCCGGCGGCGTCCGAGGCGGCGGCGGCATCGGCGCCGAGCCCGAGCGCCTCCGGCTCGCCCGAGGCGCCGCCGAGCGCGCCCACCTCTCCGGCGGCCGCGACGCCCGCGACGCTCCCGGCCGGGATGAAAATTCTGGTCATCGGCGACTCCTTCGCCGAAGCGCTCGGCGTCGGCCTGAAGGCCAAGGAGCAAGAGGCCGGTATCAAGGTCTTTTTGCGCGGCGAGAAGGCGACGTTCATCCCGGAGTGGGCCGGGCCGAACCGCGGCGTCGCCGGGATGCTCCAGCAGCTCAAGCCCGACGTCGTGGTGATCGCGCTCGGCGGCAACGAGCTCGCGATGACGACGCCCGAGATCCGCGCGCCCAAGGTCGAGAAGCTGGTCTCGCTCATGGGCTCCACGCCGTGCGTGTGGGTCGCGCCGCCCCTCTGGGGAAACAAAGACAACGGCCTCCTCGGCATCATCCGCGACCACTCGAAGCCTTGCAGACACTTCGACTCCAACACGCTCGCGCCCGATTTGCCGCGCGGCTCGGACAAGATCCATCCGACCTCCGAAGGCCAGAAGAAGTGGGCGGGCCATGTCCTCGACTGGCTCCGCACCGAGCGCGACACTTCGGCGGCGACGTTCACGCTGAGGGCGCGACCGGCGAGCGAGTAGCGCCGCGTCCAGCGGCGCGACAGGGAGTGGAGTAGCGCCGCGTCCAGCGGCGCGACAGGGAGCGGAGCACGAGCTCCGTCACCTGGTCGTCACGGGGCACAAACAGGTATTGCGCCCGGGGCCCGTGGACTCCACGATGCGCGTGACAAGCACGGGCACGGGCCCGGCAGGAGCGAAGCAGAGTTGAGCGTGACCACTCCGTCCGGCCGCCCCGCGCCGGATCCGTCACAGAACGGCGTCATCAGCGCCGCCAGCCCCGCTTGGACGATCGACGACGCGAGAGACATGTATCTCGTGCGCCGTTGGGGCGCGGGCTACTTCGACGTCGACGACAGCGGCAACATGGTCGTGATGCCCGACGGCGCGCGCGGCCAGAAGATCCCGATCGCCGACGTCGTGGCGATGGCTCGGACCGAGGGGCTCGCGACGCCTCTCCTCGTCCGCTTCCAGGACATCCTTCGCCACCGCGTTCGCAAGCTCAACACGTCGTTCCAGGCGGCGATCGACGAGAACAAGTACCGCGGCCGCTATCGCGGCGTCTTCCCGATCAAGGTGAACCAGCTGCGTGAGGTGGTCGAAGAGATCCTCGACGCCGGCCGTTCGCACCATTTCGGGATCGAGGTCGGCTCCAAGCCCGAGGTCTACGCCGCGCTGTCGATCCACAACGACCCCGACGCGCTCATCGTCTGCAACGGCTACAAGGACGACGCCTTCATCCGGACCGCGCTCCTCGGTCGCAAGCTCGGCAAGCGCGTCATCCTCATCGCCGAGAAGCTGAGCGAGGTGCGCGCCATCGCACGCATCGCCAGAGAGATGAACGTCGAGCCGATGATCGGCCTCCGTACCCGCCTCGTCTCCAAGGGCGCAGGAAAGTGGGCGACCAGCGCCGGCGAGCACGCCAAGTTCGGGCTCACGACGAGCGAGATCCTGCAGGCGATCGACATCCTGAAGAACGCCGGGTACGCCGGCGCGTTCAAGCTCATCCACTTCCACATCGGCTCGCAGGTCCCCGACATCCAGATCATCAAGCGCGCCGTGCGTGAGGCCGCTCGGCACTACGCGAAGCTCCGCAAGATGGGCCAGCAGATCGAGTACCTCGACGTCGGCGGCGGTCTCGCCATCGACTACGACGGCTCCCGATCGACCTTCCACTCCTCGATGAACTACTCGCTCGAGGAGTACGCCCGGGACGTCATCTACAACGTCGGCGACATCTGCGACGAAGAGAAGGTGCCGCACCCCGACATCATCAGCGAGTCGGGCCGCGCGCTCGTCGCGCACCACTCGGTGCTCGTTGTCGAGGCGTTCGGATCCATCGAGCGCCAGCCGGTCGCCGACGTCACGGTGAGCCCCGCCGGCGAGCACAAGCTCGTCCAGGAGCTCGCCGACGTGGTCGAGCGCCTGAAGCCCGAGAGCCTCGGCGAGTGCTGGAACGATCTCCTCGCCGTGAAAGAAGAGGCCGAGAAGCGCTTCGAGATGGGCCTCCTCGAGCTGCCGGTCAAGGCGCGCGTCGAAGAGCTCTTCTGGGGCATCGCGCGGCGGATGATCGCGCTCGCTACCTCGACCGAAGGGGTCGAGGTTCCGGACAGCCTCCAGGATCTCAAGCCGCAGATCGCCGATCAGTTCATCTGCAACTTCTCGGTCTTCCAGTCGCTGCTCGATCACTGGGCGCTCGGCGCCCTCTTTCCGATCGTCCCGCTCTCACGCCTGGCCGAGCAGCCCACGACCGAGTCGACGATCGTCGACATCACCTGCGACTCCGACGGCAAGGTGTCGAAGTTCATCGACCTCCAAGACGTCCGCGAGACGCTGCCGCTCCACGCCTTCGATGGCCGCCCGTATCACTTGGGCATCTTTTTGACGGGCGCCTACCAGGACATCATGGGCGACATCCACAACCTCTTCGGCCGCGTGAACGAGGTTCACGTGTTCCTCGATGATGACGAGGATTGCGGCTACTACATCGAAGAGACGATCGCCGGGAACACCATCAAGGACGTCCTGGCGATGACCCAGTGGGACACGCACGATCTCGTCGCCAAAGTGAAGAGCCAGGTCGACAGCGCCATCAAGCAGGACCGGATGAAGCCGACCGAGGGCATGCGCCTGGTCGCCGAGTACGAGCGCGGTCTCAAGGACCAGACGTATCTTTCGCTCCAGCAGCAAGATCCCAAAGAACCTTGAACCCAATCTAATCTTTTGGGACGAGGCCTCGTAAGATAGCGAGGATGAGCGGATCGGCTGCTGAGCCCCATAGCGGTAGCCAACCTCGCCGCCTGCGTGTGCTCGTGGACGAGCTGCGCCACGTCCACAACGGCCAGAAGCTCGGCGAGTACGCGGTCGCGCTCGATCGATGGATGCGCGAGTGGGCCCAGTACGCCGCTCGCAAGGACCTGCCCGAGACCGAGCGGATGCGCGCGATCGGCATGCTTTCGTCGATGCGAGCCGACTTCAACGCGCTCGTCGCCGAAGCCAGAGGCGCTTCGCGCGGGGACGCGGCGTCCCATGATCTCGGGACGGCCTTGGACGGCCTCGATCCCGCCGGCGTCCAGGCGATCGGTCAAGCGCTCGGCCTCCCGCTCGAGCCTCGGTACCGCCCGCTGTTCGAGGTGAAGGCCGCCCTCTACGTCGAGCAGGACGAGCTCTGGGACGACATCTCCGAGCGGGCGGGGTTCTTCCCCGCGAACGGCATCAAGCCCGAGGAGGTGCGGAGCGTCCTCGTGCTCACGTACACCGGGTCGCTCCTTTTGCTCTCGCCGCCCTACGAAAAGAAGATACGCCGCAAGTACATCTACCAGAGCATCTACGCGAACAACCTCCCGGCAGAAGGGAACCTCGCGCTCCTCAATCCGATCCACAAGCACGGTCCGGTGCGCGCCACGCGCTTCACCACGTCGGCCGTCCGAAAGCTCGGCGCTTCCCCCGAGCAGCGTTGGGACGAGCATCGCGCGACGTTCGTTCGCCTCCACCGCACCCTCGGCTCCGCGCACACGCCGCACGGGATCGCCGTCGCCGCCCTCGGCTCGGCCGCTCGAGCAGCAGGAGGAGGCGTGGTCGCCGCACCTGTCGTCGCCGTGCCCGCGGCCGCCCCTTCGGCACCGGCCGCGCCCCCTCCGGCTCCGGCCGCGCCCGCGAAGCCCGCCCCGGTTCCGATCCAACGCGACAGCTCGGCGAACACGATCGTCAGCGGAACACCGCGCTCGGCCGCCGCTTCGAGCCCGGACCTCGCCGGCAACATCCCGCCCGCCCGCGGCTCCGAGCCGGACGCGCTGGGCTTCCGGCCGTCGTTCTCGAACGACCCCGATCTCCCCCCGGTGCCGCCTCCGCCGGAGCCGAGCTTGCCGAGCGTCTTCGTCCAGGTGCTTCACCGCGAGCGCCAGCGAAGCCAGGCGAAGGAGCAAGAGGCCGCAGCCCGTGCCGAGCTCCGGGGGCTCCTCGCGCGGCTCGTCGATCTCGCCGGCGAGCGCGATCACGCCCTCGAAGCCGAGATCCTCGGACAGGTGATGCACCTCCAGAGGCTGGGCGCCGAGCGGGGCGAAGTGGTGCTCGCGCCGTCGAGCCTCTCCAAGCTCGAGACAGAGAACAACGACTACTGTGCCGTTCAGCCGAGCGGTCTCTTCGTCGGGAAGATCGCCGGCCAGCTCACGCTCGTCAAAGGCGGAACGTTCGCGGGGCAGTCGATCGTCAAGGGCGCGCCGGTCGCGATCCTCTCTGCGGACGCGAGCCTCTTCGCGGTGCTCGGCAACGTCCGATCGTGGTCGGCGACGTAGCTACTTGCCCTTCGCCTTGCCCGGCTTCCAGCCGTACTTCGCAAGATCGATGACGTTACTGTCATCGAAGCGAACGCCCTCGGCCTCGAGCAGGCTCCTCTGCAGACCCATGTGGAATGCGTCCGTCGAGATGCCGCCCTTGCCGTTGACGACGCGGAACCAGGGGATCGCGTCCTCGGGCGCGGCCCGGATGGCCCAGCCGACGCCGACGGGCGTCAGCCGCCCGCCGATCATCTTGGACAGCTGGCCGTAGGTCGCGACGCGGCCGCGAGGGATTCTCTTCACGAGCGCCTGCACCCGCTCGAAGGGCGAGGTCGGCACCGCTCAGAGCCGCTCGATGACGGCGTCGGTGAAGGCGTCGGTCCCGAGGTCGCCCCCGAGATCGCGCGTCTTTCGTCCTTCGGCGAGACATCGCTCGTACGCGGAGCGGATCTTCTTCGCCTGCTCGAGCAGCTTGGCGTCGTCCTTTGCGACGCCGATGTGCTCGATCATCATCACCGCGCTCATGAGGAGGGCGAGGGGGTTGGCGATCCCCTTGCCGACGATGTCCGGCGCCGATCCGTGCACGGCCTCGAAGACCGCCGCGTCGTCGCCGATGTTGGCGCCCGGCACGACGCCGAGGCCGCCGACCAGACCGGCGCAGAGATCGCTCATGACGTCGCCGTAGAGGTTCTCGAGCAAGAGGATGTCGAACCGCGTCGGGTCCTGCACGATCTTCATGCAGCCGGCGTCGATGATCATCTCGTCGTAGTCGATGTTCGGGTACTCCGACTTGTGCGCGTTGCGGGCGCACTTGATGAACAGGCCGTCGGTGAGCTTCATGATGTTGGCCTTGTGCATCGCGGTGATCTTCTTGCGGCGGCGCAGCGTCGCGAAGCGGAAGGCCCAGTGCGCGATCCGGCGGCAGGCCTCCTCGGTCGCGACCTTCATGCTCATGACGACGCCGGGGATGACCTCGTTCTCGACGCCGCTGTAGAGGCCCTCGGTGTTCTCCCGCACGATGATGATGTCGACGTCCGAGTAGCGCGTCTCGACGCCGGGGATGCTCTTTACCGGCCGGACGGCGGCGTACAGGTTGAGCTTCTTTCGCAGGGTGACGTTGACCGAGCGAAAGCCTTCGCCGACGGGCGTCGAGCACGGCCCCTTGAGCGCGACTTTGTAGTGCTCGATGGCCTCGAGGGTCTCGTCGGGCATCACGTCTCGCCCCTTGGCGAGGGCGGCGACGCCGGCGACGTGCTCGTGCCACTCGACGTCCACCTGCGCTGCGGCGAACACCTTCCGCACGCACTCGGCGATGCTCGGTCCGATTCCGTCCCCCGGGATCAAGACGACATGGTGGGTCATTTGCGGGGCAGGCTAGCACCGCTTTCTTCTGGTATCGCTACGAGGTGCCCAAATACGACATCGTGCGCGCGGGCTCGCCGGTCTTGCGCGATCGTGCGGCCGAGGTGACCGCCGAAGAGCTCGGGCAGAAGCCGCTACTTTCGCTCGTTCGCACGATGGTCGAGGCGATGCGGCGCGCGCCGGGCGTCGGCCTGGCGGCGCCTCAGATCGGCGTCGGCAAGCGCGTGATCGTGCTCGAGGACGCCGAGCGCCTGATGGCGAAGCTCTCGCCCGAGGAGCGGGCCGAGCGCGGCCGCGCCCCGTTTCCTCTGAAGGTCATCGTGAACCCGGTGCTCACGATCGTCGATGACACACCCGTCACGTTCTTCGAGGGGTGCCTCAGCGTGCCGGGGTTGTCGGCGCTCGTACCGCGCGGGTCCGAGGTCGAGGTGAGCGGGTTCGACGAGAAGGGAGCGCCCGTGTCGTGGCGGGTCCGCGGCTGGCCGGCGCGCATCCTCCAGCACGAGGTCGACCACCTCGACGGCACGCTCTACGTGGACCGCATGCTGTCGCGGACGCTGGGGCACAACCCCGAGGTCGCCGAGCACTGGCTCGGCTTGCCCGTCTCGGTCGTGAAGGAGCGCCTCCGTGCGTGACGACCGCGATGGCATCCCCGACGTGCGCGACGGTCTGACCCGCGTCGAGCGCATCGTCATCTGGCAGCTCGGCCTGCTCGAGAAGGAGCTGGGCGGGCGCATGGTGCCGACTGCCATGCTCTACGGCAGGGTCGTCGAGCACGTGAACATCTCCCCCGAAGAGCTCTCGCGTCTGCTCGCGAAGCTCGGCGCGCGTCGCTGACGCCGTGTCGAAGTGCGGTGGTTACTCGTTCTTCTCGAACTCGAGCTCTTCGCAGGCTTCACAGTCGTCGGGGTCGCAGTTGAGGTCGCCACCCGCGTCGATCGTGCAGTCGTACTCGCCTTCGTAGCCGAAGACTTCGCAGGGCAGGCCTTCGACCCCCGAGCGCTTGCAGTCGAGCTCGACCTTGTACTGATCGCCGTCGGCTTCCCACTTGAGATCGAACGAGACGTTCCCGTCTCTGTCGTTCGGGCTTGCCTCGGCTTCGCCGACGCCGTCGTCCAGGAACGTGATGTCCCAGGTGGAGTTTTCGACCTCGCCCTCCCATTCGCCGATGATCGGATCGGAGCAGCCGATCATGACAAGGGCGGCACCGAACGCGCAAATTGGTAAACCACGCATGGCTCGATTCTAACTTCACCTGTGGCGGAGGTAGAAGAAGTCGCGCTCGCTCGGCTCCTTCCAGTACTCCTTGCGAGGCGCCTTCAGGTCCTTCAAGAGCGGCGACGTTGCGCGGAGCTCGCCGCCGGAATCGTGCTCGTAGACGATGAAGCGCGTGTACGAGTAGTTGATGTCGAGCTCGGCGGCCGACGTGATGCCGGCAGCGATCAAGCCGTCGGTGAGCCACTCGGCCGTCGCGTAGTCGGCGATGGCGAAGTAGAGGATCCCCGGGTCCGGCCCCACGCCGACCGCGCTCCTGCGGATCTCCTTGTTGCCGTCCTCGGCGCCCGCCCACTTCTTGGCTTTGTGCTCGTGTGCGAGGTCGGGGTGCTTCACGCCACCCTCGACGAGGCACGGGGGTGTCTGGCGGAACCAGGCCAGGTCCTTCTGGTCGCCGGACATCGACGACCAGGTGCCCACGCGGTAGCCGCCCGATCGCGTCTTGGCGAACGTGCAGAACTCGGGCGAAGGGGCGTGCATGACGTCGGTCCCGATGCCGATGCCATGACCCCCGTGGCGCTTCTTGAAGCCGCCGTTGGTGACCGCGATGAGCGAGGGCTGATCGGCCAGAGGGACGAGTCCGGTGCGCTTCTCGACGGGCACCGTGGTGCCCTCGGGCTCCTGCGTTCCCGCCACGAGCTCCATCTGGACCCGCGACAGATCGATCGCGACGATCTCGACGATGACGAAGGGTCGGATCTTGTGCGGATGGATGACGGTTCTGTAAATCGGCGAGTCGGTGCCGGCCCCCTTGTGGACGCTGACCGGTTTCCATTCGCCGTCGCCGGGCGCCTTGGTTCGCTCGACCGGAGGCGTGAGCGCTGCTGGGGGGAAGGCTGCGGGCTTCGGCGGAGCGCCTGTCGCGACAGGCGTGGCGGCGCTCGCGGCAGGAGAGGGCGGGCAGGGTTCGCAGCCCGGCTCGTTGCCGCACACGCAGTCCTTTGCCGAGGCGCCGGGCACGGGCCCGATCTCCGGCCGTTCGTCGGAGACTGGCACCGGCCGCCGGCGATCCTGCGCCTCGGCGCCGCAGCCTGCGAGGACCGCGAGAGAGAAGATGACCGCACGCATCGTCATGGGAGAGGTCGAGTCGTAGCCTTCGGACCCGATCCTGTCGAATTCGCGCCCGTCAGGGCGCGAATCAGAGAACAATATTCGCCGGCTCCTCGCTGAAAAAACAGCGCGCGAAGCGCGCCGTTTTACCGGCCAACGGCCGGCGAATTCGGAACCAAGACGGCTCCCCCGCGCGCTCCGGGCGGCGGCTCGATGCCGAGCAGGGCGGCGAGCGTGGCTGCATACGCGCGGTGATCGACGGTGCGGCGCTCGTCGAACGTGCGGCGTTCGCCTCCGCCAGCGGGAGCGGAGGGGGCGCGGGCGACGATCGGAACGGTGCGATCGAAGAGCCAGTGGGTGCCGTGGTTCACGCCGAACCCTTCGACGTACCCGGTGTCGATGAAGCTCCCTTGCTCCATCACGAGGAAGATGTCCCCTGGACGATCCTTCCGGACCGAGCGGCAGACCAGGGCGTCCAGCGATTCGTCTTCGAGAGGAGGGCAGACGTCGGGCGCCGACTGGACGTCCACGGCCCGGAGGACGCCGGGCAGATCGTCGAGCGCACGCAGCGCAGCGCTCATCAGCTTGGCGCGCTCGGCAGCCGGGAGAGCGCGCGCCGCCGGCTCGAGCTCGACGTAGGGCTCGTTGCCGCCGCGCACCCACTTGCCGGGCCCGACGGCTTTGTCCGCTGCATCCTCGACGGCTCTTGCGAGCTGCGCTTCGGTGAGACGTACAGGATGTCTGCAGCCTCGATCGAACGGATCCGAAACGATCTTTTGGCACCAGCGAGCGTTCAACACCTCGGGGGTCGGAGGGACGCCGTGGTCCGAGGAGAGCACGACGGCATAGCCATGGGGCCCGAAGGCGCGGTCGAGGTGCACGAAGAGCTCCGACAAGAGCGCGTCGAGCCGCAGCATCTGATCCCAGGCTTCCGGTGCGTCCGGCCCGAAGACATGACCGACGTAGTCGGTGGCCGAGAGCGATACGGTGAGGAGGGTCCGCCGGTCTTCGGTCTTGGCTCGACCGAGCGCCACCTTGGCGAGGTCGACCAGCATCGTGTCGGCGAAGGGCGTCGCGACGAAAGCACGGGGCGCCGGGTCGGCGTTGCCGAGGTCGTGCGGAAACGAGCGGCCGAGATGGAAGAAGTCGCCCTGCCCGAGCCCGGGGAGCGCGCTCGCGTGCGCCTTCAGCCACTCGGGATCGAGCGGTGTCCAGGCGACCGGGCGGTATCTCGCGCCCGCGCCGGGCTCCGTGAAGTCCGCCGCCCATGCCGGCGTCCGTTCTTCCTGGCCCGCCCCGAAATAGACGGTCGACGAGACGAAGGCATCCGACGCAGCGTCGAACCAGAGCGCCGCGTCGGGTGTTCTGCCCGCGCCGAACACGGTGCCGCGGTCCTTCATCGAGATGCCGATGACGAGCGCGTCAGGATCTTGAGCTTTCAGCGCGTCGGCGACGGTCGGCACGAGCAGCGGCGAAACCGAGGAGCTGGGACGGTCGCCGCGGCCGGTGTCGGTCACGATCCTGGTGCTCTCGTCCAGCAGCGAGCTCCGGTAGCCGCCGTCCTCGAGGAGCTTTCCGTTCGCGACGATCCCCGACTCGCGCGGGACCGCGCCGGTGAAGAGCGCCGAGTGGCCCATCGCGGTGGCGTTGTGGGCGTGCCTGAAGCGAAGGACCGCGCTCCCGCTGCTCTCGCCGACCAGCCGGGCAAAGCCGCCGGAGGCCGGCAGCGTCTTCCAGCGTTCGAGGGCGAGCCAAGCGGGGAGCTGATCGACGACGAGGGCGACGACGACCGGGTGGTGTCGCGGTCGCGCCGCCGGGCTCGCGGACGCGGCCGCGCTAGGAGCCGGATGCGACGCGCCGTCGGGCGCGCCGCATCCGATCATCGCGACGGCGAGCAGCGCTGCGCTCGCCGGTCGCATCACGGGACGTTGGCGGTTCCGGGCGTCGGCGCCGTGGTTACCGCCCAGTCGGCCATCGCGTTGTCGGAGTCGGCCCCGTTCGGGATGCGGACCAGGGAGGCGGTGCTCGCGCCGTTGTCCGTCGCCGCGGTGGCGGTGCCCTCGACGAAGTTGACGGTGCCGACGCCTGTCACGTTGCCCATGGTGACCGAGCCGCCGTACGAGAGCACGTCCACGGCCGTGGTGCCGCTGAAGAGCCCGACCGCGTCGGGGTCGCCGTTCTGGATTGCTGCGGGGAGCATGATTTCGAACGGGATCGAGATCTGGCCGAGGAGCATCGACGAGCCGACGACCAGATACTCCCCCGCCGGCAGCGTGCCGGCCGAGGATAGATCGACGGAAGCGTATTGGGTGTTGTTCGCGCCGTTCATGAACACGAGCGTGTAGCCCGCGAGGTTGATGCCGCTCGAGGTCGGGTTGAAGATCTCGACGAACTCCGTCGTGTCCGCGCCCGGCTGGTCGTAGTCCACCTCGTTGATGACCAGGCCCGCGCCCTGCTGGACGGTGACCGTCGCCTGATCCATGAGGGCGCCCGACGACGCGGTGAGCGTCGCCGAGGTCACGTTGCCGAGGTCGACGTAAGCGAACGACGCCGAGAGCTGGTCGGCAGCGACGGTGACCGTCGGCGGGATCGTCGCTGCGTTCACCGGAGCGACCGCGAGGTCGACGACGAAGCCGCCGGGAGGCGCGGGGATATCGAGGACCACGTCCACGCTCGTCATCCCGTTCCCGGTGACCTGGATCGCCGACGGCGAGATCGTGAGCGACGCGGGCTGTTCGTTGGTGTCGATGACCCGAACGCTGGTGGTCGCCATGTTGCCGTCCAGCGATGCCGTCAGGGTTGTGTTGTTCACCGGCGAGATGCCCGTGAGGAGCACGACGCCCGAGCTCTGGCCGACCGGGATCATGACGCCGCCACCATCGACGGTGAGCGCGCCGCCGCCGCCGGTGATCGTCACGAAGGTGTTCATGTCGGCCGGAGCCGTGAGCTGGACCTGTAGCGCGACCGGGATGCTCGGCGCGTTGCTCTGGCCGACGCGGACGAACGTCTGCGCCAGGTTGAAGCCGGCGAGCTCGGGATCGCCGAGGACGAGGTCGGCCGGGGTGCGCGGCTCGATCTTCTGGTTGCCGTTGCGATAGTCGAGGATGCCGGTGATCGTCGCGTAGGTCGTCCCGACAGCCGGAAGCGGCGTGGTCGAGGTGAGCAAGTCGTTCACCCGGAGCGCGCCGCCGACCTCGAACTCGTTGGTCGGAGCCGCGTCGCCCGGCCCGGGCGCCGGCGAGTTGCTGGTTACCTGGGCGTCGCTGACGACCGCGAGCACCGACTCGTACTCGTTGGCCGTCGTGCCCGACGCCTCGGCGATCGTCAGCGCGATCGGAGCCGGAGCCGCTTCACCGGTCGAGAGGACGGTGACGCTCGCGCCCCCGAGCTGGATCTGACCGAAGAAGTCCGAGATGGTCGCGGTCGTCACGTCGACGCGCGTCCCGGCGGCGAGCATCACGCAGTCGACGGCCGGGCTGTAGACGAAGACGCCCGAGTACTCGGGGCCGTTGTAGTCGGCGTCGCCCATCTTGTGCTGGAGGAAGAAGCCGCGTGTCGGCGAGCAACCCGTCACGAGGACGTTGTCGATCGCCACCTCGCCGGTGATCAGGCCCTGCTTGACGTCGTAGATCGTCGCGGGGCAGGCGCTGCCCCCGGGGTTCGGCGCCATCGGGCACTGGTCGCAGACGTCACCGAGGGCGTCGCCGTCGGCGTCGGCCTGATCCGGGTTCGGATCGCCCGGGCAGTTGTCCTGCGCGTTGGGTACGCCGTCCGAGTCGCTGTCGCCGGGGGTGATCGGCGTGCACATGTCGGTGTTGGGGTTCAGCGGGCAGACGTCGCAGGGATCGCCGGCGCCGTCGCCGTCGAAGTCCGACTGCACGCCGTCGTCGAGCGGACGGATGGGGTTGAAGACATCGGGGCAGTTGTCGCCGGCTTCGATGCCGTCGCCGTCCGGATCCGTCGCGGTGATGCCGCCGTAGATCGAGGAGCCGTTGACCGACACGGGGCGCATGGGATCACACGACGGCTCGTTCTGCGGCGGACCGCAGAAGAAGTCGGGGTACACCTCGCCCGAGGTCTGGAGCGCGGCGTAGCTCTTGCCGATCTCGCTCTGGGTGCAGAGCTGCTTTTGCGTGCCGCAGACGTCGATGGCGTCGCATCCGGCGCCCGCGAGATCCGCGATGACATTCGCGTCGCCGTAGATCGCCTCGCCGCTGCGCATGACGAGCGCGACGCCGGCCGGCTCGCCCGCAATGATCGCGCGGTAGTCGGCGTTGGTCTTTGCGTCGTAGATCGCGATGTCGGCGACGCGGCCGGTCGCCAGGATGCCGATGTTCTCTTCTTGATGCAGCGCGCGCGCGGCGCCGAGGGTCACCATCCGCCAGAGGTCGCGGTCGGTGAAGAAGTCGTTGTAGTGATTCGTGTTGAGGTTATCGGCGCAGGCGAGCTCGCGGAACATGTTCATCGAGCCGGTCGGGATCCAGTCGGTGCCGAGCGAGATGTTCACGCCGACGCGGGAAGCGACCGTCACCTGCGCGGTGTCGCCGTAGAGCGTGACGTTCGATCGCGGCGACCAGATGAGGCTCGCGCCTTCGGCGGCCATCTTGGCGTAGTCACCGGGGAGGAGGCCGACGCCGTGGATGAACGCGCTCTGCGGCTCGAGGAGATCCTCGTCGCCTTGGCGGCCGCCCTGGCCGTCGACGCAGTTGAACTCGTTGCGGGCGTACGCGTCGATGCCC
>JBGTSH010000132.1:0-25800 GCA_041940405.1 Polyangiaceae bacterium | reverse complement strand
TGCAAGATTTCTTAACCCTTTGAAACCGAAGGACCGATATATCGGCCTAGCGCACTACGTCTTGTAAATTTATGAATTTGTAAATATATTCATTACCACAAGAGTTAGAATAACAATCAAAGCAAGTAAAACTAAAGTTCCAATAAAATGTTTTTCAAAGAAATCAGCCGTCGCGCGCCATGCGATAAGGGCGTTGGACCGCTTGGTGAAGCCGTGGCCTTCGCTCTCGCCTACCAGCGGGATCTCGCGGACCTCGCGGAGGACGCTGTCCTGGCTGCGGCTCTGGATGACGCGGCCCTCGTGCTCCGTGATGCTGCAGAACGTGCACCCGCCGAAGCAGCCGCGCATCGTCACGATCGAGTGCTTCACCGTCTCGAACGCGGGGATCGGGTCGGCGTATCCGTGGTGCGGAGCGCGTACGAACGGCATGTCGTAGAGCTCGTCCATCAGCGACTCGTCGAGCGGCAGCGCGGGCGGGTTGAAGTAGATCGCCTGCTTGTCGTGCGGCTGGACGAGCGGCCGGCCGTTGCCCGGGTTCGTCTCGTACTGGAAGGCGCGCGACATCTCGGCGAACGCGCGCTTGTCGGCCTTCACTTCTTCGTAGCTCGGAAGAAAGAGCACCTTCTTGTCGCTCACGAACTTCGAGCGCTCGAGCTCCTCCCATTGGCCCGGGTTCATCACGAACGCGGTGCCGCGGACGTCGCGGATCGACGAGACCTTCTCGCCCTTTGCGAGGCGATCGGCGATCTCCCAAACCGGGCGCTCGCCCATTCCGAAGACCAACAGGTCCGCCTTCGCGTCGAGGAGGATCCCGCGACGCACCGAGTCCGACCAGTAGTCGTAGTGCGCGATGCGCCTGAGCGAAGCCTCGATGCCGCCGAGCACGATCGGCACGTCGGCGCCGAACGCTTGCCGGCAGAGGTTCGAATAGACGATCGTCGCGCGGTTGGGACGCAGGTCGGCCCGGCCGGCCGGCGAGTACTGGTCTTTCTCGCGCACCTTCTTCTGGGCCGTCAGCTTGTTGAGCATCGAGTCCAGGTTGCCGGCGGTCACGCCGACGAAGAGACGCGGCCGGCCGAGCCGCGCGATGTCCTCCGTTCCGTTCCACCTGGGCTGGGCGACGATGCCGACCTTGTAGCCGCGCCGCTCCAGGAAGCGTCCGATGAGCGCCGGCGCAAACGCCGGGTGGTCGACGTACGCGTCGCCGCTCACGATCAAGATGTCGAGCTCTGCCCAGCCGCGAGCGTTCATCTCCTCGCGCGTCGTCGGCAAGAAGCGCCGAAGGTCGCGCGCGCTCGCGTGAGCGCTCTTGCGGAGGGCGACGAACGACATCTCTAGCCCTTATAGCGCGGAGCGGGACAAACCCCAGACCGGAGGGATCAGCCGGGCAGGTCTTCTTTTACCGAAGCGACGTCTTCGTAGGGATCGGCCCCGGGCACCGGTGCTGCCTTCGGCGCTTCGGCGCGGCTCGTGTAGACCACCACCTGCTCGCCGGGCGAGAGCGTGGCCTTTCGCGGCTTGTGGTTGATCCGCTCGAGGAGGCCCACCGAGCAGCCGTACTTCTTGGCGATCGTCGCGAGCGTCTCGCCCTCTTTGGCGGTGTAGACGATGCGTGAGCGACCGTTCTTCGCCTCGAAGTGATCGAAGAACTCCGGCGTGCCGACCACCAAGATCTTGGTCTCGGTCGCCGACAGCAGCCGCACGTTGTCGAACGCGCGCTTCTCGTCCACGAAGGCCTGTAGAACCATCTTGCCGTGGAGCCGCGCCGAGCGATCGACGTTGTTCCACCTGGAGAGCTCTTCGACGGTGACGCCGAGCACGCGGCCGACGTCCTCGATCCGATCGCCCCACACGACTTCGTAAAACACTCGCTTGCGCCCGGGGTACGACGCGGACCGACCCGGCACGACCGCGACCGGTTGCTCGGCGTTCTGGGGAGCGACCGGCGCGCGCGGCAGGACGAGGGGCGTGCCCGGCCGCGGCGGGACGGTGTTGGTCATGCCGTTGAGCGACCTGAGCTTGGACTCGGTGGTGCCCGTCGACGCGGCGAGGAGCTCGAGCGACTCGCCCCACCTCACCGTGTGGCGATAGAGGTTTTCGGCACCGGAGACCGGCAGGGTGCCGGCGAGATCGGTCCCCTTGCCGACGGGGACGCGGACTTGCGCGGCGCGTGGGCCCGCGCCCTGGGTAGGAGGCGCCTGCCCGGCGACGAGCTGCGGGTTGAGCTTGTCGATCGCCTCCTTGGTGCTCCCCGTCGCCTTCGCGACGCTGTCGAGCGAGGCGCCCGGCGCAACGAGGGCGACCTCGAACGCCTCCGGCGGATCTACCTCGACCCCGTCACAACCGAAGGTCTGCTTGTTCTTGGCGACGAAGGCGAGCGCGACGATCTTCGGCACGTAGAGCGCGGTCTCGTACGGTACGCCCGCCTCGAGCTGCGAGAGCTCCCAGAAGTCGTTCGTGTTGTACTTGCGGACCGCCGTCAGGAGCGCGCCGTGCCCCATGTTGTACGCGGCGAGCGCGAGCTCCCAGCTGCCGAAGCGGGCGTGAAGATCCTTGAGGTACTTGAGCCCAGCGGCGGTGCTGCGCTCGGGATCGAGCCGCTCGTCGACCCAGCGGTCCATGCGCAGGCCGTAGGCCGTCGCCGCCTTGGGCATGAACTGCCAGAGCCCGGCTGCTCCCGCCGGCGACACCGTCCTCGGGTTCATGCCGCTCTCGACGAGCGCGACCCAGACGAGATCCTCGGGGACGCCTTGCGCCTTCGCCGCGGCGCGGATCTTGGCCTCGAAGCGGCCGCTCCGCTTCACGAGCGCGGCCGCGAAGCTCCGGCCCTTCGGGTTGTTCTTGAAGTAGTCGAGGTATTTGACGAGGCGCGCGTCCCACCGGAACGGGATGTCGGGCTTTACGAGCGAGGCCATCCACTTGAGATCGCTCGGCGCGTCCTTGGTGGGCGCGGGCTCGGCTCGCACCGGCAACCCGTTCGCGACGACACGAACCTCGGCTCCGGCGTCCGACGACACGAGCTCGGAGGGTCCACCTTCCGGAAAGAGGAGGTCGTCGACCTCACGCAGCTCGGGCACGCCGGCATCGGCGGCCGCGGTCTCGTGCACCGGCTGACCTGCGACGCTCGCGCGCAGAGCCTTGTCGGCAGGCGCCGCCTCGGACCCGGACTTGCGCGGCGCCTTGTTCGAGATCGCCGACTTCTTCGCGGGCTTCTTCCCGCGCGCCGGCTTGTTCTTGCCCTTCTGCTGGGCAACCTTCTGATGGGAGCCCGGGCCGCGTTGCTTTCCGCCGGCTGCGCTGGCGTCCCCAGGGGCGACGATCAACGCGAGCGCGACGAGGGCCGTGATGAGCGCGGCTCTCATGGCGGTCGGTGTACGTCGGGGGTGCAAAGCGGTCAACAAAGGCACGGCCGCGCTCCGTCTCCCGATCGTAGCTCGCTCTCGCGAACTGGCGACTTTTGACGTGATTTGACGCGATCACAGATTCGGCCTGGCGGGGATTCAGGTATGGACGATCGACCGACCGGAGGCCCTCGTGAAAGCTTGGCAGTCGCTTATCCTGGCGCTCGCGCTCACCTCTGCCGCCGTCAGCGGGGCCTGTTCTGCGGCGAATGATCCCGCCCCCACGGGCGGCGGCGATATTGCCACGGGGGTAACCGGTACCGGTGGCAACACCTCGAACGGCGGCATGGGCGGCGGCTTCGGCGAGGGCGGGTTCGTCCCCATGGGCCAGCCCATCGTGATCGAGCCCGCGACCTTCACGCTGAACGTCGACAGCACGAACATCGTCACCCAGCCCATCACCGCGAAGATCGACGGCGAGGACGTGACGAACGCCGTCACCTGGTCCTTCGAGAAGCCGTACATCGGCGACGTGATGAACGGTGCGTTCGTCCCGACGGGCAACGCGGGCGGCGTCGGCAAGATCACCGCAGTCCTCGGCACCTCGTATGGCGAGGCCCAGGCGACCGTCTACACGACCAAGATCGTCGGAGGCGGCATGATCGATCCCGCGGTCAAAGCGGCGCTCGACGATCCGATGGGCCCCGCCGATCCGGCCATGGACTGGATGTACCCGTACGATCAGACGGTCTACCCGCTCGACGTCCTCGGTCCCGAGCTGATGTGGAACGGCACCTCGAGCGGCAACGTGTACAAGCTCCGGATCGTCGAGAAGTACCTCGACTACACGGCCTACTTCACGGCGGACCCGCCCTCGCGGCACCTCATCCCCGACGACGACTGGGCGAACATCGGCCGCTCGGGTACGGGCGCAGAGAGCGATCCGCTCGTCGTGACGCTCGGCCGCTGGGCGAACGGGACGGCCTACCAACCCGAAGAGCGCACCTGGCGCATCGCGCAGGGCAAGCTCAAGGGCGTCGTCTACTACTGGGAGCTCCCCGAGTTCGACGGCAACGGTCGCATCCTCCGCATCAAGCCGAATTCGCCAGTCGTCGACGAGTTCTACCAACCGGGGACTTGCTGGGGTTGCCACACCGTCAGCCGCAACGGTCAGCGGATGATGGCGACGCTCGACTCCGGCTTCCCGTTCCCGCAGGTGACGATCGATCTCACGAGCGATCCCGCCGTCTCGAGCGCGATCGTGCCGGCGAGCGGGCTGACCGGAACGTTCGGCGCCTACAACGACAAGGGTGATCGCCTCCTCCTCAGCAACGACGACTCCGGCGGGACCAGCAAGCTGCTCACCATCGTCGACGCCAACACCGGCGCGGCGCTGATGGGCAACGTCATGGGCACCGGATGCGGCGAGCCGGCGTGGTCGCCCGACGGAACCAAGATCGCAGCGATCTGCGGCCTGGGCGGCAGCGGTTGGGTCTTCGACATCTCGACCGGCCACCTGGACGTCGCCGACGTAGCGGCCGACGGCTTCACCGTGTCGAACCAGCAGACGATCATCCCGCAGGCCGGCTTCCCCGGTCGCCCCGCGTACCCGAGCTTCGCTCCGGGATCCCAGTTCATCGCCTACGGCCGGCCGACACAGGGATCGCGCTCGACGGGCGACGGCACGCTCTGGTTGACCGACACCACCGGCACCAACGTAAAGCAGCTCGTCGAGGCGACGCGCGGCGACAACAAGAGCTTCAACCCCGTCTTCGCGCCGCTCCGCGCCGGCGGGTACTTCTGGCTCGTGTACATCTCGCGACGCGACTACGGAAACCGCCTCGTCGGCGCCAACCGTCAGCAGCTCTGGATCACCGCGATCGACGATCCGCCGACCGCCGACGATCCGTCGCACCCGCCGTTCTACCTGCGCGGACAAGAAGAGACGGGCAAGAGCGAGAACGCCTACTTCGCGCTCGAGCCGTGCAAAGAGGTCGGCGAGACGTGCGAGTCGGGCGTCGACTGCTGCACGGGCACCTGCCTCAAGGATCCGAACACCAACGTCTACACCTGCGCGATTCCGCAGGACTGCTCGCTCGACGGCAACGCGTGCAAGACCGCAGAGGACTGCTGCAATCCTGCTGCGCTCTGCATCGACGGCTTCTGCACGCCGGACATTCCGCGCTGATCGTCCGCTACTCCTCTTCGACTTCTTCTGGAGCCGGCTCGGCAGCCGGCTTCGGCGCGGGCGCGGGCGCGGGCGCTTCCTCGTCGACCGCTTCCTTGCCGCCCTTGTCGAAGGTGTACGTGAAGCCGAGTCCGATCACGTCGATGCCGATGTTGTAGATGCCGCCGTTGATGATGTCCGGCTCCTTCGGCGGGTTGGCCTGAAGCGGGAGCGTCTGCGACAGCTTCGCCTCCCTCGGGTCGACCTCGATCTGCGGATAGAACTGGTGCGCGTAGACGAGGTCGAAGCGCGCGTCCTGGTAGCGCACCCCGAGACCGAGCGACGGCGTCGCCTTGCCCGCGTCCAGCGTCAGGAGGTTCGTGTACTCGTTCCCGGTCGCGCTCGTCTCGTACGAGAAGCCGGCACGCGGCGTGACGGTGACGTCCTCGGTCGCCTCGATCGCGTACTCGGCGCCGACGCGCGCGCCGAAGGTGCTCTGGAACTGACGGTCGATCGTCAGGTCCGGCAGGAGGTACTCCCTCGGAAAGCCGGGGATGTTGGTGAGGGCGATGTTGTCGGCGGCGAGGGTGATCCCGTCGTGGACCGCCCAGTGATGGTAGTCGCCGCCGATCTCGACGCGCAGGCCCTTCGGAATGTCACGCATCTCGACGCCGAGGCGGATCTCCCACGGCAGCATGAACTCGACCGACGCGTCCTCACCCACCTGCTCGGCCTGGCGGAAGATCGGCGTCGCCGGCAGCTTCGTTCTCACTGTCGCCGGGGCGTTGATCCAGAACGGAAGGTGGAACGACGTGCCGAGCCGAAAGCCGTCGTAAAACTCCCAGATGAGGCCGAGGTTGCCCGAAGGCGCGACGATCGGTGCCGCCTTGATCTCTGCGATGACGTCCCACTCGGGATCCTCGGACGAGCAGAAGAAGCGTTCGGGCACGCAGCCGGTCAGGTACTTCTTGCTCTGGAACGCGCCGACGAGCATCTCGAAGCCGGCGCCGATCGTCAGCGGCTCGACCGGACGCCAAGCGACGTAGCCGCCGACCGTGAGGAGCAGCGAGCCGTCGAGGTTGACGTGCTGGTAGCGCCCCGGCGACGGCGTGCCGTCCTCGAGCTCTTCGGGGTAGCTCGTGAGGCTCGAATACGGAGCCTGCACGCCGATGGCGACGCGCCAGTCGGGATGCACGATGAACGAGGCCGCGAGCGTCGGCAGCGGGAGGGGCGTCGCCGAGCCTTCGATGGTCGGGAACGTCTGCTCGTACTCGGCGACGGTGTCGCCGCTGTTCGGATCGATCTGCCGGAGGACCGCCTGGCGGGTGTAGTCGCTCCGAAAGAGGATCACCGACGCATCGATCAGGAGCGACGTGCCGGCGTCGAAGATGCCCGCGGGGTTGTAGGCGATGGCCCCCAGATCGTCGGCGCCGGCCACGAACGCGCCACCGCGAGCGAGCGGTCTGACGCCGCGGTCGGCCGTGTACAAACCCGATGCGTTCGCCGTGGAGGCGGCGAGGAGCGCGGCCATCATCGAGGCCGCGCCGACGGAAGAACTTCTCACCTTCGCCTGCGCCTTTGGACGATCGAGTAGATCTGTTCGAGCCCTCGGGTCTTGTCGAGCATGAAGTCTCGAACGACGCCGAGGATCAATTGGTAGTCGTCGGGATCGAGCGGCTGACCGCCGCCGGGACCGCCGTCTTCGGAGACGCCGAGATCCGGATCGGCGCGGTTCACTTCGGCGATCGTCTCGATGATGATCTCGAGCGGCGCGTGACCCAAGGCGCCGGTGTCGTCGGGGATCGGCGTCACCAGGTTCCTCAGCACGTGATCCATCACGTGGTACTTGTCGTACTCGTCGCTGGAGAGCGCCTTCAGGACGCGGATCGTCGTGTCCGCCGCGCCGGCCCCGCCCGGACTGTCGTGCGGGCTCATCGCCACCGCGGCGGCGTTGAGGATCGGGCAGAGCTTTCCGTCGTCGGCCATGACCTGCATCATGTCGACCATCGACGCGAGCGTTCCCTGGAGGGACTCGCCGCTACCGGCGTTCTCGAGCAAGTACGTGAGGTACCGCTCGAGCGCGCGGCGCGCGTTCGAATCTTTGCGTAGCTCCTCGAGGAGGTCGACCATCCCGGCGAGCATCGGCGAGCTGATCGAGTCGGCGAGGTTCTTCGAGAGCTCGGTCCGCGCCCAAGCGCAGCCCCCGCCGGTCTCGCGATCCGGACAGTGGGCGTTGAGCTGCTCGCGGAACAGCTTCAGCGTGGTGACGAGCAGCGGCGCCAGCGCGCGATTCTTGAAGCGGGTGTTCGCCCCCTCGCCTTCGGTCGCCAAGAGGACGTCGACGAGCTGCGAGCGCGCCCGCTTCCACTGCGCCTGACGGACGTCGCCGTCCTCGACCTGGGTGAAGGCCGCGTCGAAGTTGTGGAGCGCGTCGGTCAGCAGGTTGAACGGCGTGGTTTGGTTCTGCGGGGTACCGTCCGTCCACGTCGCCGTGGAGTTGCCGTTCTTGTCGGTTACGCCCTGCTGGGTGGACCGCGTCTGGCTGAAGAGGACGCGCGTCGTGATCTCGAGGACCTGCGTCCCCGTCAGCGTCTGCCCCTTGAGCGGGCCTCGCTGGATCGTGATCCGGGAGACGTCCTTCATCGCCAGCGCGAACTCGTGCAGCGCCGGGATGATGTCGGTCCGCATCGCCTTGTCGATGATCGGCTCGTACCGATTGAGGCCGGCGCCGGAGCAGTAGCGCTTGTCGGTGCGATCGACGTTCTCGGTGCACTCGTCGCCGTGATCGGGCCCCGGGTAGTGCGAGTAGAAGACGTCGGACAGGCGGAGGAACATCTTCTCGCCGGTGAAGTCGTTCAGATCGCAGATCGTCACGTCCTCACTGCAGCTGACGTTCACGAACGTCGTGATGACCGGGCGCAGGTAGTCGTAAAACCCGCGGCGCTCCCAGGTGAAGATGTCCTGGCCGGTGCGGATACGGAGCAGATCGTTCTGTTGGCAGTTGGCGAGGCCGAAGCCGTCGACGGGACAGACGCTCGTCGGCGTGGGCTCCATCAGCGAGTAGATGAACTCGTCGGTCGTCCCCCCCTGGTTGATGACGTCGAGGTCGGGCATCGACGGGTACATGTCGCTCGACGCGCCGAAGTAGACGAGGCGGTTGAGCGCGTTCGGCGTCGGGTGCGTCGTCATGCCGACGAGGCCGCTCGACTCCTGGAACATCTCGTCGGGCGACGAGATGAAGCCGAAGAAGTCCATGATGCCGTTGAGCGCGTTGTCCTTGAGCGCGAAGACGGCGCGCTTCGGGTGCGTGGGGTGCACGATCGCGCCGAAGTAGAACGAGGCGAGATCGGGGATCTCGAAGAGCTCGCACGGACCGTAGGAACCGGTGAGCGGCCAATCGAGCGTGAGCCCGAGGAGCTTCGCTTTGACGACGGCGCCGTTCTTGTTGCACGTCTTCGCGCCGTGCGTGTCGTGGATGAGGAGCAACGACCGCTCGAGCACCGAGCGGTTCGATCCGCTCCGCGGCGCGTTCCAGTCGACGGCGTTGTGCGGATCGGCGATCGAGAAGCCGCCGTCGGTAAGGTTGATCGACGGGCCGTTGACGTCGTTGTGGTTGTAGTCGAGCTCGTCGCGCGTGCTCGCGAAGAGGGCGATCGTCTCTCCCATGTGGTTCGAGCCGCCGATCGGCTGGACAACGACCGGATCGGCGAGCGCGCCGATGAGGTTGGAGAGCAAGCGCGGCTCGTCGGTCATGACCGACAAGACCTGCGCCGCCTCATCCCAGAGCGGATTTTCGTAGGGGAGCCCCGCGGGCGGCAGCATGCCCTGCGCCGCGAGCTCGTCGTGCTCGAGGGAGATCTCGCGGATGCGGAGCGCTGCCGCGACGAGGCGGGCGACCTTGTCCTCGTGGTTCTCGAGGAGATCGATCATCCCGAGGAGAACGATGTCCGACTCTTCGTCGGCGAGGAGCTGCCCGACCGCGTGCGCGGCGTCGACGAGCGGCGAGTCCTCGCCGCGGAAGCGCTGGTAGGAGATGCACGACGCGCACTTGGTGCCCGCCGGCACGACCTCTTCTTTCTCGAAGTCGTACTCCGCCTCTTCACGCGGGCCGAGCAGGACGTACGCCCCGGCCATCGCGTACATGAGGGTCTCGTACTCGGACATGAACGCCTCCGGATCTTCGGGATCGGCGTACTCGGTCGAGTCGAGGATCGGCACCAGGATGCTGGAGAGCCCGGCGGCCGGCGTGCGCGCGGTGTCCACGTACCTGTAGAGGCCGTCGGCCGGGCGGCCGAGCTCGTCGAGGGCGCCGACCGGCGCCTGGCCGGGGATGGCAAACGGCGGATCGATCGCCAGCGGCGTGCCCGACGCGTCGAGGAAGCGACCGAAGTCGTCGACGTCCGCGCGCCCGTCGCCGTCGGTGTCGGCGAACAGGTTCCCGAGCGCCGCAGGCTGGACGTACCCGCGCTTGTCGCGAAGCGCGATGTAGCGAGGCGGCGCGTTCGGATCCGGCGAGTACCGATCGTTCTCGCTGAGCATCACCTCACGCATCAGCTCGATCGTCGTGCGCGGCCGGTTCGGCTGCGCGAGGTTCGCATCGACCGTGAGCTCCGGCAGCTCCGACACCTCGGGCCTGAGGTACGCGAGCTTGTTCTCCATGACCCCGAGGAGGGCCTGGAGCTGGGGCGTCGCCTTGCCGTCGGGACCGAGCAGGCTGACCGCCTGCGTCGTCAGCTCGCGGAGATTCGGGTAGTCGAGCGACGATCGGACGATGCCGAGCCCCACGTTCGACGGCCGGTAGCCGCGGCGGCCCCACATGCGCGAGAGCATGACGCGCGCGTCCTCGCTCTCGGAGATCGAGTCGAAGAGACGACCCATCGCGCGCGTCGAGGCCGGCGCGAGCGGCTCGGCGAACGGATCGCCCGCCGCGACTGCGTAGGGATCCTTCTCGTAGAGCGCCGAGACGCGCTGTCCGAGATCCATCATCGCGTCGAGCAGGTTGACGGTGTCGCCGTCCTTCTTGGTCGACGGATCGTCGATGTCGACGTCGGGGAACGTCGCGTTGAACGCCTGGACGAGATCCCTTCGACGGCGGACCAGCGCGTTCATCTTGGCGAGCGCGATCCGGCGCGCCTGCTTGGCCTCGTCGCCCTTGGGCGCGGGCAGGACGGACTCGTCGACCTCGTCGGCGTAGTTGCCCTTCTCGTCGTAGTGACAGACGCCCTGGAATGACGCTCCTGTCAGGTCCTCTTGGAAGAGGTCGGCGCCGAGACGGTCGCAAAAGACGCCGTAGAGATCGTCTCCGAACGTCGCGCGCGGCCCCTTCTCACGCGTCGTGTCGAGCGGCTCATGGCACGCCGACGCCCACCCGACCGCGCCCGCCACGACCAGGACGCGAGCCGCGGTCATACCAAGAGAAGCAGCAAGTCTTCGCATGATCGCCCGCGGTCGAGCCTAGACCAACCGGCTGGCGTTGTGACGGCACGGCGACGATGACGCAGCGATTGCGCGGCGCGTCATCACGACGCATCAGGGTCCACCCATGGTACGAGAAGCCCCATGCCCCGAACGACCGCCATCGTCCTGGCCGCGGGCCAGGGCACCCGCATGAAGAGCCGCCGCGCCAAGGTCCTTCATGAGCTCTGCGGAAAGCCGATGCTCCATCATGTTCTGGACGCAGCGCTCGCCGGCGGCGTCGACGATCTGATCGTGGTCGTCGGCCACGACGGCGACGCGGTGGCCGCCTCGCTCGCGCGCTACGGCGACCGCGCGCGAACGGTTACCCAGGATCGGCAGCTCGGCACCGGACACGCCGTCGGCTGCGCGCTCCCCGCGCTCTCCGATGGAGCCGACCTCGCGATGATCCTCTGCGGCGACACGCCGCTCGTGAAGACCGAAGACCTGGCGCGGCTCGCATCGGCGCTGGAGGCTGGACAGAACGAGATCGCGCTCCTCACCTGCCGCGTTCCCGATCCGACGGGGTACGGCCGAATCATCCGCGACCAAGAAGGCCGCGTGCGCGGCATCCGCGAGCACAAGGACGCGTCCGAAGCCGAGCGCGCGATCGACGAGATCAACCCGGCGATGTACCTCGCGCGCGTGCCGTTCTTGAAGACGGCCGTCGCAGGGCTCACGACCGACAACGCGCAGGGCGAGCTCTACTTCACCGACGTCGTCGCGCGCGGCGCAGAGAAGGGCGCAGCGACGAGCGTCGATTGCGATGACGCGGGCTCGCTCGTGGGCATCAACGATCGGGCGCAGCTCCACGCCGCCGAAGAGTCGCTCTACGCACGAACCGCCGAGCGGCTGCGCAAGTCGGGCGTCACCATCCGCGGCGACGCGCGCATCGACGTCGGCGTCGTCGTCGAGCCCGAGGCGATCATCGAGCACGGCGTCGTCCTGCGCGGCGCGACCGTGGTGCGCGCCGGCGCCCGCATCGACGTCGGCGCGGTGCTCACCGACGTCGAGGTAGGCGAAGAGGTGCGCATCCTTCCTTACTGTGTCGCGTCGAAATCGAAGATCGACAAAGAGGCGCAGATCGGACCGTTTTCCCACGTGCGACCGGACAGCGTCATCGGCGAGGCAGCGCACATCGGCAACTTCGTCGAGACCAAGAAGACGATCGTGCACAAGGGCGCGAAGGCGAACCACCTCGCGTACCTCGGTGACGGCGAGATCGGCGAGGGCGCGAACGTCGGCGCCGGAACCATCTTCTGCAACTACGACGGCTTCCAGAAGCACAAGACCGACATCGGTCCGGGCGCGTTCATCGGCAGCGATTCGCAGCTCGTCGCTCCGGTCAGGATCGGCAAGAACGCGTACGTCGCCACGGGCACCACCGTCACCAAGGACGTCCCCGACGAAGCCCTCGCCATCGCGAGGCTCCGCCAGGAGAACAAAGAGGGCTACGCCCCCCGCCTTCGCGCCAGGATGAAGGCGGCCAAAGAGGCCGCCAAGAAGAAAACCTGAGCAAGCGGGGCTGGGGCCCCGCGCGCAGGGCTCGGAAAAACAGAGTCAGCCGGTGCGGTCGTAGTCGGGCAGCGCGTGGTTCATCCTCAGGCGCTTCGCCTCGAGGTACGCGCGCGAGAAGGGGTTCGGCTCGATGTGAACCGGCGCGCGGTCCACGACGTCGACGCCGAGCGCGCGGAGCTTTTCGACCTTGTCGGGGTTGTTCGTCAGGAGCTTGATCGACTTCGGCGCGAGGTAGTCGAGCATCGCCGCGGCGGCGTGGTACTCGCGCGCGTCGTCCGGCAGATCGAGCAGCCGGTTCGCGTCGACAGTGTCGTGCCCGTTCGCCTGCAGCTGGTAGGCGCGAATCTTGTTCGCGAGCCCGATCCCCCTGCCTTCCTGGCGGAGATACAGGACGACCCCCTCGCCACACTCGGCGATCTCGGCCTGCGCCGACTCGAGCTGCTCGCGGCAGTCGCATTTGAGCGACCCGAACACCTCACTGGTCAGGCACTCCGAGTGGACCCGGCAGAGAACACCTGCCTTGCCCTTCAAGTCTCCCTTCACGAGCGCCACGTGGTCGGGAGAAAGCCCGTGGTCGCCGACTGCCTCACCGTAGTGGAAAACAACCATTTTGAAGGCACCGAACTTGGTCGGTACCTCCGCTTCAGCGCGGATCCGGAGCAGAGGCCGGATTGCCGTAGTGGCAACGTACATCTCGCTCTCCTTCTATTTCGCTTTTGATAGCCGGGGTGCTGCTTGACTGGGCTCCTGTCCAACTGACGGGACCTGAGGCCGTTTGGTTACGCGTCCTACCACTTCTCGGTTTCGGGCGGGCGACCGACAATAGGCAGTCTGGTCAATGTTTTGCCGGAGTCAATGCCAGGGCCCTGGGGTAGGGTCCGACAATGCTCGCGGACGACCTCTTGATGGCGCTCGAAGAGCGAGGAGAAAAGGCGCTCGCGCCGGTCTTCTTGGTCATGGGCGAGGAGTCGTTCCTCGTGGAAGAGGTCGCCCGCAGGGTCCGCGAGCTCGCCTGCGCGGGAGGCGTCCCCGGCTTCAACGACGATCGGTTCACGGCCGGCGAGGTGAGCGCGAGCCAGGTCGTCGGCGCTGCACGCATGCTCCCGATGATGGGCGCGCGGCGGCTCGTGCTCGTCCGCGCGGTCGAACGATGGGAGCCGCGCAGCGAGTCTGCGTCCGGCGACGCTTCCGACAGGAAGAAGGAGGCACCCCTCGACGTCCTCACCGCATATGTCGCCGATCCCAACCCGAGCACCGTGCTCGTCTTGATCGCGCAGAAGCTCCACGGCTCGCGAAAGATCGTCACGATGGCGAAGAAGGGCGACTTCATCGTGTCGTGCGACCCCGTGGCGAGGCAGCGCTTGCCCGATTGGGCCTCTCGCCGTTCGCGCGCCGCGGGGCATCCGATGTCCTCGTCGGTCGCCGATCACCTCGTCGACCTCGTCGGAGGCGAGCTCGGTCCGCTCGCCGAAGCTGTCGAGCGGCTCGGTCTCTTCGTGGGCCAGGGAGCGCCGATCACGGACGACGCCGTCAGCCGCATGATCGCGCCGATCCGCGCCGGCTCGGTCTGGACGCTGACCGATGCGCTCTGCGATCGCGACTTGAAGAAGGCGCTCAAGGTGCTCTCGGAGATTCCGCTCCGGTCGCGCGGAGACGCGCTCCCGCTGCTCGGCGCGGTGACGAGCAGCGTGCGCAAGCTCGCCCGCCTCGATGCGCTCCTCCGCGCGGGCGAGCCGCTCGCCACGGCGGGCCAGCTCGCGGGGGTGATGCCGTTTCGTCTTCAGGCCACGCGGGACTCGCTCCGCCGGCTTCCGCCGGGCACGCTCGAGCGCTGGCTCACGCTCTGTGCGCGCGCCGACGTCGATCTCAAGGGTGGGGCCAAACGCGGCGACCGCGCGGTCGTCGAATCCCTCGTCCTTTCGATGTGCGGATGACTGTGTCAGGCTAGGCGCGACGGAGCGGAATGAACATCGACGGCACGGCGAAGCGGTTCTACCCGGCGATCCTCTGCGGATTGCTCGGGACGATCGCGCTCCTGCAAGGCGCCGGCATCTCGAGCCTCGTCGCCGAGCAGCTGCCTGCCGGCGCGCCGTCGGCGGCGGTGGTCTCCAAGGGCGCCCACCTGGCGAAGCCCCCGGACAAGAGCGCGCAGCCGATCCTCGCCCGCAACGCGTTCGACTCCGAGACCGGCCCACTCACCGGTCTGCCGCCCAAGCCCCCGCCCGCTCCGGTTCCGACTGCGCCGCCGAGCGACGCCGAGCTCCCGCGCTGTCCGTCCGCGTCGGTGGTCGGAATCACCGAGTCGGACGATCCGGCTTTCTCGTTTGCGCTCATTCGGACCTCGGGCTCCGCGAAGATGCGCCGCATCGGCGACGACATCGATGGCAAGAAGCTCGAGCTCATCGAGTGGGACCGCGTCGTCCTGAACGGGAGCGGGTCGCGCTGTCAGCTCCGCATGCTCGACGACCAAGCGCCCAAGGCCGCGGGCGCGGCGCCGAGCGGCCGAGCGCCGGCCAAGCCCGCGACATCGGCAGCCGCTGGTTCGCCGAGCAGCGCCGACATCACCAAGGTGAGCGAGACCGAGTACACGATCGAGCGTGGCGCCGCAGAGAAGATGACGCAGATGCAGCAGGCCTTCATGAAGGCCGCGCGCGTCGTCGAAGGTCAGGGAATCCGCCTGCAGCGATCCGCGCAGACGACGATCCTCAACGACCTCGGGATGAAGAAGGGCGATCTCGTCAAGACGATCAACGGCTACGACATGACGAACCCCGACAAGGCGATCGAGGCGTACGGAAAGCTCAAGACCGCGAGGAAGGTCAGCGTCGTGCTCGAGCGAGATGGGCAGCCGCTCACGCTCGATTACAATTTGAAATGAGACGTGAACGACGCACGTGAACGTGAACGACGCACGTGAACGTGAACGTGAACGCATCCACGGGCAGGTTTTACGAGCCCGTGCACGAGCCCGAGCCCGTCAACGAGCCCGAGGACGTGTGCGAAGCCGGGCACGGGAACGTGCCGGGTCTGGCGCCGCGTTCCCCGTGCTCGATCTTCGTGGACATTTTCGTTCACCGGCTCGTACTCGGGCTCGGGCTCGTACGCGGGCTCGTAGATCGTTGACGTGGATGCGTGCTCGTCAACGTTCACGTTATGCGTTCACGTTCGCGTTCACGTTTTCCGTTCACGTTCACGGTTCTCACGCCAGCCCGCGCCGACGGCGCGCGATCCAGTGAAGCCCCACCAGCGCCGCTGCCGCGGTGGTCCATACCCACGGCGGAACGATCGGCGTGCTCTTGCGCTGCGTGCTGACGACGGTCGGCTCGGGGAGCGGCAGCTCGGCGATGCGTTCGGGCTCGAGGGCGACGCCTCCGGTCGCCTTGGCGATCGCAGTCAATCGATCGAGGTCCGGCCGCGTATCGGACCACTCGTCGCCGCCCTTTTCGCACGCGAAGTCGCGTCGCGTTGCCGGGGTGAGGCTCTTGCCGCTCTCGCCCGACTGCTTTCCTACTTGAACGCTGGCGGCGTACCCGCCGGGCTCGAGCGGCGGCAGCTCGACGATCGTCGGTCCGCCTTCGGTGAGCGGAACGGTGGTCTCGAACGCTACCTCGCCGGCACCGAGCCGCATGATCGACACCGAGGCGTCGCCCTGCGTCCCGGGCAGCGGACGAAGCATGAGCTCGCTGGGCTCGCCGGCGATGCAGCCGCCCGCGACCTCGAGCGCCGTCGACTCGAACCGCGGATCGCGCATCAGCCAACCGAGCAGGCCGTCCCACAACGCGCCGTACGCGCGCCCCGCTCGCTCGGCAGCGAACGAGCTGAAGAGCAGCCGATGCGTTCCGTCCACGGTGAGCGAGATCGTGCGGCCCGTTCCGTACTCGCCGAGCGCGAGGACGGGCATGCGCTCCGCGCCGCCGAGCGTCGGGTGCTGGAGGAGCACCGTGGCGCCCGGGTTCGCCGGACCGACGACGTTGGTGCCCGGCATGTCGGGGAACGCGTCGCCGATGACGTCGCGCAGAAGCGCGAGCACCGGCGCGGCGCTTCCGGCGCGCGTCACCTCGGGCGTGAACCAACCGAGCTCGACGCCCTTCCTCGCGTGCTCTTGCGTGAGGCGAACCGGGAGGACGTCGGCGAGCGGCGTGTTGGCGTACTGTCCTGGGCCGAACGCGTCCGGACCGCCGACCATGATGAGCCCGCCGCCGCTCCCGACGTACTTCGCGAGGTTGTCGAGGTGCTTCGTGAGCCCGTACACCTCGGCGTTGAAGTCCTGCAGCACCACCGCGTCGAAGCTCGGCAGGTGCACGCTGAAGAGCTCGTCGACCGGAAACGGAATGAGCGCGAGCTCGCTCGGTAGCGCGCCGACGCTGTCGGTGGGCGTTCGCAGGATGAAGAACGCGACGACGTCGACCGACTCGTCGCTCTTGAGGTGCATCCGGAGCGCGCGCACGTCGTACGTCGGGCGGCCGGCGATGTGGAGGATCCGGACGCGATCGCGCGCGACCTCGAGCGTGACGAAGCGGCGGTCGTTCGCCTCGATGGCGTCGTCGCCGGGCGAGTCGATCGCGACCTCGAGCACGCGGGGCCCGGCGCGGTGCAAGGTGACCGTGAGCTCGACCGTCGCCGAGGCGTCCTTGCCCGGCGTCACCTCGCCCTTCGCCAAGACCTCGGGCGGGCCCTTGTCGACGAGCTCGCGCGCGACCACCGGTATGCGATCGCAGGCGAGGCCGCCGGAGCACCCGACCTCGACCCGCAGCTGCATCGGCTGGTGCGCGACGGCGGCGCCGGCGGTCCGCACTTCGCGGATGCTCGCGTCGGGCGGGACGTACTTGGTCACGCCGACCGTGTGAACGGGCACCTCCATCGCGCCGAGGCCGAGGCCGGCGCGATCGCGCGCGTGCTCCGCGCTCGGCCGGTCGAGGCGGCCGTCCGAGAGCACGACGATCGCGCGCGGCGCCTCTTCGACGCTGCGAGAGACGGACTCGAGCGCGGCGACGAGGTCGCTCTTGGTCACCGGGCGGCGCGCGGCTCGGTCCTTGTCGACGGGCGCGAGCTCGTCGTCGAGCGGCGTGGCGCGTCCGGAGCCAAAGCCGAGCGACGTGATGCGCACGTCACCGCCTCGGGCGCGCAGCGCGCGGGCCACCTCTTTGGCGACGTCGATGCGCGTCTTGTCGCCGCTCTCCGCGGGCAGGTCCATCGAACGCGAACGATCGACGAGGACGACCACGCGAGGCCCGACCTTCACGCCATCGGTCAGGACGGTCGCCGGACGCAGCACCGCGCCGAGGAGCGCCGCCGTAGCGAGCGCTCCGGTGACGCCGACGAGCCAGGCGCCTCGGGCGCGCGCGCGCCGGAGCTCGACCCCGAGGAGGACCAACCCGACGAGGGCCACCGCGATCGCCACGATGAGGCCGACCCGGCCGAGATCCGCCGCCGGCGCGAGCGACGTCGTCATTTGGAGCCGCCGCGCCGGCGCATGATGTGCTCGGCGTGGACCTGGTCGTCCTTGTAGTTGGAGCACAAAACATAGAGCGCCACGTTCACCGCGAGCCGGATCGCTTGCTCGCGCTGAGGCTCGCCGCCAGGCGACACGTCGAGGCTGTTGGTCCCCCCTTGGTCCTTCGCGAGCGCCCCGAGCAGGTCGTGCGAGCAGAAGATCGCTTGCACTGCGCCGGCGCGCACGATCGCTTCGAGCTGGTCGGGCCCGGGGGCACGTCCCGACGCGCGCTTGAGGAGGTAGAAGGATCGGAAGACGACGTTCTCTGCGCCGATGGGGATCGGCGTCTGCTCCGGGAGCACGCGGGCGATTTCGCGCCGCGCCGCCTTGCCGAACGCGCCATCGGCCGGCTCGAAGTCGTCGATGAAGAGCACGCCGCCCATCGCGAAGAACTGCCGGAAGCCGGCGATCTCGCGGCTCGTGAGCGGCGAGACGACGCCGCTGCCGCCCCAGATCGCGAACGGCTCGGCGAGGAGCGCCGGCTCGTCGGCATGCACGATCGTGGGCCTCAGCCTGCCCGGTGCGCTGGTCCGGCGCACGACTTCGTCCGACCAGCGAGCGGGCGCCGAGGTGCGCACGCCCTCGAACGAGGCGTCGCCGGTCAGAACGATCCGCGGATTGAACGCGCCCTCTTCCCCGAACCCGCGCGCCACGCGCGGCAGCGCGAGCGAAGCGAAGCCCGCGCCCGCACCCGCGAGCAAGAGCCGCCGCGTGAGCGAGCGCCCTTGCACGCGTGCTCCCCCCTCACTTCGTGAGGGGGGACGGGGGGGTGAATCCACGGGCATACCGCCAGAGCTTGGACGAGCGTCGCCAGCCCAGCAAGACGTCAGTCGAAGTCTTCGACGTGCCAGACGCCCCCGTCCCGGCGGAGGCGCACGAAGTGGCCACCCGGGACGTTTACGACCGCCGTATCGCCGGTGATCTCCACGTCGAGGCCTTCGGGCTCTTCCAGCCCTTCGACCAGCGACTTGATGTCCTCTTCCACGGCGGCGCGGGTGCGGGGCGAAAGGACGCGAATGAGGCCGGCGTAGCTGCGACGCGCGAGGACGCGCCGCAGCTGGTCGAGCGCCTGCGCGGGCGTGTGCGCTTCGGCCGGCAGGGCATCCGCAGCGCTCACACGGAACTCGCCCTCTTCGATCGCGAGGGCGGCCTCTTCGCCGTCGCCGTACTTCACGCGGGCCTGCGTCTTCACTCGGACGCCCGGGCCCGCGAGCGCCTTGCCGCGCTCGGCGAGCTCGACCTTCTGATCGGCGACGAGCTTCTTCACCTCGTCGCGCGTGAGCACGCGCTTCCCATCCTCGGACAAGAGCTCGTAGAGCGCGTCGGCGTCGGCCCGCGCCGCCGCTTCGGCATAGGCGCGAGCGGCTTCGTTCGGATCGGGCACGCTCGTGCCGGCGCACGCCGAGAGCGCGAGAGCGATCGCGGCGATGGCAAAAGAACGCGTAGGCACGAGGCGAAGAGCCTACCAAATCTCGCCCGGGCGAACCTTGCATTGCGGAACGTCGTCCCAAGCGCTAGGGTGGACGGCGTTACGAATCGTCCCTGGCTGCTTGGCACGTCGCTCCCCTCTTCCGAGACCGCGGCTCGCTCGGAAGACTAGTCGACGTAGGCCCCTCCAGCTCGGCTTCGCCGGACGGACCTCTGCCCGCACGCACGTGCGGCAACGAAGCCAAGAAAGAGAAACAGCCATGGCAAATCGCCTCTACGTCGGAAACCTTTCCTTCAACACCACCCAAGCGACCATTCAGGACGCCTTCGCCGCGATGGGCGAAGTGCGTGAGGTCGCGCTTCCCACCGATCGAGAGACGGGCCGCCCGCGCGGCTTCGCCTTCGTGACGATGGGCACCGAGGCCGCGGCAGCGAGCGCGATCTCGCAGCTCAACGGTCTGATGCTCGATGGGCGACCGATCCGCGTGAACGAGGCGCAAGAACGCCCCGCTCGCGGCGGCGGCGGCTTCGGTGGCGACGACGGCGGCCGCCGCGGCGGCCATCGCGGTTGGTGATCGTGAGGCACGCCTCGGGGCAGCCCGAGGCGTGCTACGCTGCTTTCGTCGACGCTCTTGCGTCGGTTGGTTCTCGCCTTTCCCGTCATGGCGACTCGATCGGGGCGAACTACGGCCCGAACGACTGTTGCCCTGAACGACGGAGGTAGTGGTGAGAAACCCCGACCCGACACAGAAGCCCGCGATCCGAATCGTCGACCAGGTGCGTCGCTCGAACGTGCGAGAGTACGACCTTGCCTGCGGCGACGGACGCCTGACGGTCAACGTCACCCCGGACCGCGCCGACGAGACGTGCTGGCGCGTCGAGGTGCGCGGCAAGCGACGGGGCGGCGAGACGATCGTCGCGAGCGAATCCGGCCCCACACGCGTCGACGCGCTCCGCGCATCGAGCCGCGTTTGGCGGGACGCCGCCGCAGCGCACGGCCTCGACATCTTCGATTTCGAGCAGGTCGAGCAGCTGCTCGATGAAGTGCGCGCGCTATGACGAGCTCGAAAATTCCCTCGGCGGCGGCTCGCATCGCGCGTGCTCGCGAAGAGGTGGAGCTCGCCGAGAGCGAGCTCGATGCGGCGCTGCACGACATCGAGGTTCTGCCGCGTGAGCAGAAGCGTGCAGTCAGCCAGGTCGTGACCGATGCGTTCGAGAAGCTTCGCGAGGTCCGGAGCGTTTTGGCCGCGCTGCAAAGCCAGGTCGAGGCAGTTCCGGCGATCGCGCCGACGGAAGAGTCCGAGAAGGGCGGTCCATGACGCTCGACGCCAGCTCGGTAACGCTCGCGCGTCGATGCATCCCGCTGCTCGCCTTTCTGTCCTCGCCGCGGACGGAGCACGAGATCAATAGCTGGGCGACGGACCGCTTCATCAGCAAAGGCCGCCTCCGCAGCATGCTTCGCTTCCTCGAAGGACAGCCGAACGGTGGTGCGTTCGACGGGGGCGCCTTCTCGGAACGACCGACCTCGGCGCTGTGGCGCCGCTACTTCTGAGCGCGAGACGAAATCTCGGGGGCCGACTCACCGCGTCGAAGGCGGCGGCGCCGTCTTCAAGAGCAGGCTCGGCTCGGCAAAGCGAACCTCGAGCCCGAGGAGCTCGCGGAGCATCCCGCTCTTGGCTCGGACCGTCCACTCTTCGAGCGCGCGCGCCTCTTTCCCTTCGACGTCGAGGAAGAGCGTCGAGCCTTCGACGCGGGCGCGAACGTTGGTCACGACGCCGCGGTGCTCGCGATCGAGCGCGTCGCCGAGACGGAGGATCGCGGCCATCATCTTGACCTTGGCCCGTGCTTCACGCGATAGCGCGCGAAAGTTCTCGTGCTCGAGCGAAGGCGGGCTCTTGCGGTGGTAGCGCGCGACGTTGGCGACGAGCTCACGCTCGGCCGGGGTGAGGCCCATGATGTCGCTGTGCGCGATGATGTAGTGGCTGTGCTTGTGGTGGCCTTCGTAGCGAACGAAGTCGCCGACGTCGTGGAGCAGCGCCGCCGCCAAGAGGAGCACGCGATCGCGAGGCTCGAGCCCGTGGAGCTTCGAGAGATCGTCGAACAGGTTGAGCGTGAAGCCGGCGACGACGTGCCCGTGCGCCTCATCGAATTGGTAGCGGCGGCCGAGGCGCACGCACGCGTCGCGTACGCTCGCCGCCTCTTCGCCGAAGTCGCGCGGGAGAAAATGGTTGGTCGCGAGATCGACGAGCACGCCCTCTTTGAGGCCCACGCCCGGCGCGAGGATGCTCTCGTTCCCCAGCCGGCCCGAGATGAGCGCGAGGATCTTGGTCGCGGGGACGATGGTGTCGGCGCGATCGGGCCGCAGCGAAAAACGCTGGATGCGCTCCTCGACGCTGAGCGCGGTGAGGTCACCGAGGAGCTGGTTCATCGAGCGGACCTCGATCGCGCGGCTCTCGGGGAACGCGAGCGGCAGCGGCGCGAGATCGGCGAGCGTCTCGATGTTACCGCCGGTGCCGACGACGGAATCGATGCGCCCCTCGCACACCTGGAGCAGCTCTTGGATCGCGTCGGCAGAGACGCGCTCGATGTATTCGTCGAGCAGCTGAAGCTTGACGTCGTCCAGCCGTCCGCCGCCGCCGTCGAGGAAGGCCTCGATGAGCCGCACCGTGCCTACCGGCAGCGAGCGGCTGAAGATCGGTGACTGGTTCCGCATCAGGGTGACCTCGGTCGAGCCGCCGCCGATATCGATGAGGACCGACGTCTTGCCTTCGAGGTTGAGCCGCTCGCGGACGGCGATCTGGACGAGGCGCGCCTCTTCGAGGCCTTCGATGACCTCGACGTGGACGCCCGCCTCGCGCTCCGCGCGCTCGACGAAGACGTCGGCGTTCTTCGCCTCGCGGCAGGCGCTGGTCGCGACGGCGCGGTAGCGGTCGACCTTGACCGAGTCCATCGTGTTGCGGAACCCGCGAAGCGCGTCGCACGCTTGCGCGATCATCGTGGGCTCGATGCGGTTCTTGGTGAAGACGTCGTGGCCGAGCCGCACGGGGACGCGCTCGGCGCAGACCTCACGGAAAGGCCGGAAACGCGGACCGCGCCGCGAGGGCTCCGAATGCCCGACGCCGCTGCCGTTGGAGCCCGCCCCGTTCGCGTTCCCTCCACCCGGGGGCGTCCCGGGAGGTGCCCCAGGAGGTGGTTGCGGCTGGTCGACGTCGACGATGCGCAGGCGGATCGCGTTGGAGCCGATGTCGATCGCCGCGAGGCGCGCCATGAGGAACGTCATCTAGCCGGCAATCCGATCGTTGGCTAGCCTGCGTTAGGTGAGCGAACGTGACGAATCGGCGACGGACGAATCCCCGCCCACGAAGCCGAAGAAGCGGAAGAAGAAGAAGCGTCCGAAGGACGCCGCGGCGGCGCCTCGCGTCGTCGCGCCGCCGATGCCGCTCGAGCCGATGCCTTCCGGCGACGGCAAGCTGCCTTCGCTCCTCGTCCTGATGGGTGGGCTCGCGACGGCGATAGGTCTCGGGCTGACCGGCACGCACCCGCTGGACCCGTCACGCCCCCTCAACACCCCCCCGGCCTTTTCGGAGCCGGGACGCGTTTTCTGGATAGGAGGGCTGGTGCTCCTCGTCGTCGGCATCCATCTGATGGGCCGCGCCGGCCCCGACCTCGGAACGCGCTGAGGAGCCCCCTTGTGATGGCGGCTTGCTCTCGCGTTCGCGGCAGCGTAAGAGCCCCGCCCGTATGGAACGCCCGAAGCGCCAGCACAAACACCTCGAAGAAAAGCTCGCCACCAAGGCCGCGCGCCGCGCCGCATCCGGCGACGGCAAGACGCGCCCCGCGGGCAAGAAAGAGAAGCGCTGGAAGAAGAGCGCCGATCTCTACCGCCCGCTCGTGACCGGCGAGACCGCCGGCTGATCCGCGCGAAGCCCCACGAGAAGCCTGGTGATGCCGCAGGCGCGCAGGGGGTGCGCACCTGTGCGTTCCGGTTCGAGCCTCCGCGACGAATTTCCCCGTAAACGGCCCACGGCAGACTGGCCGTCGTGGGCCAGGCGCGTTATGCCAAAGGCGAGACGCGCCGGAGAGCCTGGCCGTGCCAGGCGTAGCGATCCATGGCGCCACCCCTTCCCCGACGGCGACGGGACAGCGCTCGCGCCGAGGCGCGGGATGGGCGTCTCCACCCAGCCATGTCCGACCTCAATTTCGGTATCAACATTGGGCTCGTCGAGGAGCTCTTCAGCCAATACCTGGAGAACCCCGAGTCGGTCGACCCCACCTGGCGCACCTATTTCGACGAGCAGACCGGCCGACCGCCCCGCCTGTCCGCCGCGGTCGCCTGGCCCCAGACGACGCTGCCCCAGACGGCGGCGCCTACGAACGGACCGACCTCGCAGAACGGCGCGAACGGTGCGAACGGCGCGACGAAGGGCGCAGCGGCCGCAGCAGGAGCGGAGCTCGACCGAGCTTTCGCCGCCACGCTCTCGACCGCGCCGCAACCGCTCTCGGTGCCCCCGCCGGCCGAGGTGCTCGCCGAAGCCGCGCAGAAGGCGCGCGTCGTCCAGCTCGAGAACGCGTACCGCGTGCGCGGCCACTTCTTCGCGCACATCGATCCGCTCGGCACCGCGACCCACCAGCACGCCGAGCTCGCGCTCTCGAACTTCGGTTTGACCGAGCGCGATCTGACGAAGAGCTTCCCTGCCGTCGATCTGCCGGGCCCTGACGTTCGGACGCTCCGCGACATCGTCGAGCACCTGCAAGAGACCTACTGCCGGTCGATCGGCGTCGAGTTCACGCACATCGAAGACCCCGAGGCTCGCGCGTGGCTCCAGCAGCGGATGGAGTCGACGCGCAACCGTCTCACCCTCTCGGCCGAGCAGCAGCTTCGCATCCTGACGAAGCTCACCGAGGCCGAGGTGTTCGAGCAGTTCATCCACGGCTCGTACGGCGCCGGCACCAAGCGTTTCTCGCTCGAGGGCGCTGAGAGCATGATGCCGCTCCTCGATCTGCTCATCGAGCGCTCGAGCGAGCACGGCGTGGAAGAGATCGTCATGGGCATGGCCCACCGCGGCCGCCTCAACGTCCTCGTCAACATCATGGGCAAGAGCCTGCGCGAGATCTTCGCCGCGTTCGAAGACACCGACGCGCTCGCCCACGTCGGCCGCGGCGACGTGAAGTACCACCTCGGCTATTCGAGCGATCGCACGACGGCCGCGGGCAAGAACGTGCACCTCACGCTCACGTTCAACCCGAGCCACCTCGAGTTCGTGAACCCGGTCGTCGAGGGGCGCGTTCGCGCCAAACAGGATCGCCGCTTCGGCCACACGGGCGCCTTCTCGTCGCCCGACAAGAGCACCACCAACCGCGTCATGCCGCTCCTCATCCACGGCGACGCAGCGTTCATCGGTCAAGGCATCGTCCCCGAGACGCTGAACCTCTGCTCGCTCGAGGGCTACAAGACGGGCGGCACGATCCACCTGATCGTGAACAACCAGATCGGCTTCACCACCGATCCGGCCGACTCGCGCTCGACCAAGTACGCGAGCGACATCACGCGCATGCTGAAGATCCCCGTCTTCCACGTGAACGGCGAGGATCCCGAGGCGGTGGCGCAGGTAGCGCTGCTGGCGATCGACTACCGCCAGAAGTTCCAGCAGGACGTCGTCATCGACATGTACTGCTACCGCAAATACGGCCACAACGAGGGCGACGAGCCTCGGTACACGCAGCCGCGGATGTACCAGAAGATCGACAAGAAGCCGACGGTGCGGCGCATGTACATCGACCGCCTGATGGCGATCGGACAGCTCACCGAGCAGAAGGCCGAAGAGATCGTCCTCGCCGAGCGCAAGATCCTCGAAGAGGCGTTCCGCGAGGTGCGCGAGAAGGGCTGCGTCCCCGGCACGTACTCGATGGGCGGCGTCTGGGCGCCTTACCGCGGCGGCCCCGACAAGGACACGCCGAAGGTCCCGACCGGCGTCCCGCGCGATCGCCTGATCGCGCTCAGCGAGAAGATGCTCCAGTTCCCCGAGGGCTTCACGCCGCACCCGAAGGTGCTGCCGGTCCTCAGGCAGCGTCACGAGCGCCTGGTCGCGGGCGAGGCGTTCGACTGGGGCACCGCGGAGTCGCTCGCGTACGCGACGATCCTCGACGAAGGCTACCCCGTTCGCTTGTCCGGCCAGGACGTGCGACGCGGCACCTTCAGCCACCGTCACGCCATTCTGTTCGACGCCGAGACCGGCTCCGCGTTCTCTCCTCACGCCGCGGTGTGCCGCGGCCGTGCGCGCTTCGACATCTTCAACAGCCCGCTCAGCGAGGCCGGCGTGCTCGGGTTCGAGTTCGGCTACAGCCTCGACTATCCTGACGCGCTTGTCATGTGGGAGGCGCAGTTCGGCGACTTCTTG
>JBGTSH010000131.1:0-25829 GCA_041940405.1 Polyangiaceae bacterium | reverse complement strand
TCTGGGCGCTTACGCGAAACTCGACCGGGCCGGCGGCGGACGTTCGCGCGGCCGCCGGTCCTCCGCCCGAAATCGTACGACCGGAGGTGACCGCGCCGGCGCCCACGGTCACACCGAGCCTGACCGCTCCGTCATCGACGTCGACCGATGCTCCGCCCGCGGAGCCGACCGCGAGCAGCGTCGCAGCTCGAGCGCCGGCGGGCCGTCCGCCGACCGGCGCCCGGCCCGGCGCCGCGCCGGCTCCGCCGACGCCCAAGCCCGCCGGCGGCAACTGCGTCTCGATCGATGCGAACGGGCGCAAGGTCTACAACCGCGACTGCTTGCGAGGCCAATGACACGAACGCGCGCACAGCTTCCGTCGGTGCTCTTTCTCGCGGTGGTGCTCGCCGGCACGCCCGCGCGCGCCGACGAAGCCGACGTATGCGCCGACGCCGCAGAGGCAGGCCAGAAGCTCCGCGACGATCGAAAGCCGCTCGAGGCTCGGGACAAGTTCCTCCGCTGCGCGAAGGCGACGTGCCCGGCCCTCGTCCGCGAAGATTGCGTCGGGTTCGCCGCCGATATCGAAAAGCGCATCCCGAGCGTGGTCCTGCGGGCCAAGAGCGAAACCGGTGACGACCTGAGCGACGTGCGCGTCAGCTCCGCCGGCAAGCTGATCGCGACGAAGCTCGACGGCGCACCGATCCAGCTGGAGCCGGGCGCGTACGAGCTGACCTTCGAGGCGACCGGCCTCCCTCCCGCGACGCAGAAGGTCGTCGTCGCCGAAGGCGAGCAGCGACGCGTCGTCGAGGTCGTGCTGCGAAAGTCGCCCGAGGCCGGCGGCACCTCGGTGCCAGCCGAGAGCGGCGGCGTCGGGCCGGCGCCGTGGATCGTCGGCGGCATCGGCCTCGCCGGTCTCACCGTGTTCGGCGTGCTCCAAGGCGTCGCCTGGGCCGAGCACGCCGACGTCGAAGAGCGGTGCGGGGCGGCCGGCACCTGCACCGACGAGGACCTCGATCCGCTCCGTGGAAAGTTCATCGGATCGCTCGTGGGGCTCGGCATCGGCGCCGCCGGCGTCGTCACGTCGGCGATCCTCTTCGGGGTGCTGTCCGCCGAGAGCGACACCGAAGTTCAGGTTCAGGCCGGCCCCGAAGGCGGAAGCCTCGGCATCTTCGTGCGCTTCTGACGTCTCCGATGTAGGCCCGATGTAGGCAGCATCCCTGAGACATCGCGGGCCCGGTCGAGCGCGAACCACGAGAGGGACCACACTGACGCGCCGGCGCGACGAGCGTAGTGTGCGCCGGATGTCGAGAGCAGCCCTCTTCGAATCGACCGTCGCCATCATGACGACACTGTTGCTTGTAGCGTGCGACGAAGGCGCCTCGTCCGGCTCGGGCGGCGGCGACGCGGGTGGCGCGCCCTCCGGGCCTGGCGCGACGACCGACGCTACGGCCACGACCGGCGCGGGGACGCCGGCCGAGCCTTGCGGCTGCGTCCTCGGCGACGGCCCGTACTGCGGCGGACGCATCACTGCAGAAGCCGCGCTACGCGGCTGCTCGACGCCCTTCCTCGAAGGGCACGAGGGCGACCTCATGAAGTGCGAAGGCGACGCGTGGTCGGTCCTCTCGGATTGCGCCACCTCGTGCAGCTACGACGGCGCATCCGAAGAGCTCAACGACGCCTGCGAGCTTCCCGAGTGCGAATGCTTCGTGGAGGTCGCGTGGTGCGGCTCGGGCGCGAAGAAGAAGGCCCAAGACATGGGATGCCAGATCCCGCTCTTGCCCGAGCACGACGGCGACATCCTGTATTGCCCCGGCGGCGAGTGGGACGTGAAGCAGACCTGCGAGCTCGGCTGCGTCGAGGCGCCCGAGGGGACGCCGGACTACTGCAAGAGCGACTCCGAGTACCTGCTCCCCTTCGCGTGCGACGTCGAAAAGACCTGCTCGAGCGGCAACCACACCAGCAACCACGACGGCAAGGACGAGTACGCGTTCGACTTCGCCACCGCGACGGGCACGAGCGTGCGCGCAATGCGTGACGGTACGGTCATCGGCACGCGACTCGTATCTCCGCCGGGGAGCTCCTGCTACGACGGCGGCGGCTCGGCCTGCGCGAACTACGCCAACACCGTCGAGGTGAAGCACTCGGACGGCACCGTCGCGCTCTACATGCACCTCTCTGCGATCACCGTGAATGAAGGCGCGCCGGTCGCGCAGGGCGAAGAGGTCGGCAAGTCGGGCAACAGCGGCTGGTCGACCGGACCGCACCTCCACGTTCAGATCCAAGACGACTGCGGGATCTGGTGGTGCCAGTCGATCCCCTTCAAGTTCGAGGAGAACCCGAACATCTCCTCGGGCACCTCGGTGACGTCGCAGAACGGCTGCCCCTGAGCCGAGGGCCGCGGCCCGTGCGACGGAAGGCGTCGCAGGCGCCTGCGACAGATTCTGTCACAGCGACCGAGCTGGTCGCGCGATGTGCCCGTGTTTTCGAGAGTTTGACGGATGGCAGGGCGGTTGCTCTGGGCTCCGCCGATGCGAGAGCGCCCCCTCCTCCTTGCCGTCTCCGTCATGGCTTCGGCCTGCATCGGCGCGATCGGCGGTGACGAGCCGGGCCCCGAAACGACGACGACCGAGGACACCCTCTGCGCTGCCGCCCCGCTTCCTCTCGCTCGGCTGACGCACGCACAATACGATAGGACGGTCGCCGACCTGCTCGCGCTCGACGATCTCCAGGGATCGCCCTCGGCGAGCTTCCCCAACGACGACGAAATCGAAGGCTTCGCGATCGGCTTTTCGATGTCGACGCTCCTCGTCGAGAAGCAGCAGGTGGCGGCGGAGGCGCTCGCGACGAGCGCGATGCTCCACCCCGAGCGCATCGTCCCCTGCGCCACCGAGGACGACGCGTGCGCGCGCACCTTCATCGAGACGTTCGGCGCCCGCGCGTTTCGCAGGCCGGTCACGCCCGAGGAGGCCGACAACCTCTTTCGCGTGTACCAACTCGGGCGTGAGGGCGGCGCGCGACCGTTCTCGGAAGGCATCGGCCTGATCATCGAAGCGATCCTGGTCTCGCCGAGCTTTCTCTACCATTGGCCGACGAGCGAAGCAGCGGATGCCAACGGTCTCGTCAGGATCGCCGACTACGAGCTCGCGAGCCGCCTCTCGTACTTCGTCTGGGGCACGATGCCCGACGACGCGCTCTTCTCGGCAGCAGCCGAAGGCCGACTGCGAACGTCCGAGGACGTCGAGCGCGAGGTGATTCGCATGCTCGACGACCCGCGCGCCGAAGCGGGTGTGCGCGAGGTGTTCGACGCGCTCTTCGACGTCTCGATGGTCGCCGGCATCAACCGGGACCAGGAGCTCTTTCCGGACTTCTCGCCGGAGATCGCGCGGGACTTGGGCACATCGCTCGGGATGACGCTCGACGCGGCGTTCTGGAGCGGCGGAACCTTCGCCGAGCTCTTCACCGAGAACGAGATGTTCGTCAACGATCGCCTCGCGACGTTCTACGGCCTCGACATCGCGCCGGGCGACACCTTCACCAAGGCTGCCCTCGAAGGCGAAGGGCGCTCCGGCATTCTGACCCATCCGGCGCTCATGGCGCGCCTCGGGAAGTTCTCGGAGACCGATCCCATCCACCGCGGCCTGTTCGTCTGGGAGCGCGTCCTCTGCCAGGAGATTGCTCCGCCGCCGCCGGATGTAGTGTTCGCCGTGCCGACGCCGGCCGAGGAGCCCGCGAAGACCACGCGCGAGCGCTACGAGATGCACCTCCAGCCGGCGTGCGCTTCGTGCCACGGGATCATCGACCCCCTCGGCTTCGCGTTCGAGCACTACGACGCGCTCGGGCGATACCGCGCCGACGAGAACGGAGTCAGCATCGATCCGAGCGGCACGATGAGCCTCGACGGTGAACAGCCCGCGTTCGCGGACGGCGGAGAGCTCGGCCGGCTCGCAGCCGAGAGCGACGACGCCAGGCGGTGCTGGACCGAGCGCTGGATGCGGGCCGCCGTCCGCCGCGGCCCGGCCGACGACGACGCGTGCCACGTCGAAGCGATCGACGAGCTCTTCGTCGAGAGCGGAGGCAACCTGCGCGAGCTCGTCATCCGCATCGTCACGTCCGAGAGCTTCCTCACCCGCTCCGCGCCCGAAGGCGCGGCCCCTTGAGATCGAAGGAGAGCCGACCATGCTGAGACGTCGAGCGATGATGACCGGGCTCCTCGGCGGCGCGCTCGCGTCGCTCTCGTCGCGGCGCCACGCGCGCGGAGAGACAGGCATCAAGAAGCGCCTGGTCATCTGGTTCACGCCCAACGGCTGCATCGAAGAGGCGTGGCGTCCGACCGGCGGGGAGACCGACTTTCAGCTCGGTGAGATCCTCTCGCCGCTCGAATCCCTTCGCGACAAGCTCATCGTGTTCGGCCCATCGACGCCGTACGGCGGCGACATCCGTGAAGAGCGCGGCATCAGCGTCCACGTCAACGCCGAAGGCCCGAGCGGCGGCCACGACGGGACGAAGCTCCTCACCGGAGTCCTGCCGATCACGGTCGAAGGCAACACCCTGGCGGGCGGCATCTCGGTCGACCAGCACATCGCGTCGATCGTCGGAGCGGACGACGCCTTTCGATCGGTCGCGCTCGGCGCGCGCGCCGGCAACCCCTCGCCCGCCGACCCGATCTCCTGGTATGGCGCCGGCCAGCCCGTTCCCGTCGAGAACAACCCGACGAGCGCGTTCGCCTCGCTCTTCGCAGGCGTCGGCGAAGCGGACGCCGACGTGCTGCGCCGCCGCGCCCGCCGCCGAGAGGTGCTTCGGTCGGCTCGAGAAGAGGTCGGCCGGCTCAAGCCGCGCGTCGGCTCGGCGGACCGCAATCGCCTCGATCTACACGAGGCCGCCCTCGACGAGCTCGACGCGCGCCTCACCAAGGTCTTCGACTGTGCGCCGCCCGACGAGATCGGCGCCATCCCCGCCGAGCAATGGCAAGAGAGCTGGGACACGTACGATCGCCTGCTCGACACGATGCGCGCCCAAACCGACATCCTCGCGACGGCGCTCGGCTGCGGCATCACGCGCGTCGCGACCTACCAGGTCGGATCGCCCGCCGCGAACACCCGCTATCCGGGCCTGAACCACGATCACTGGCACCACGCGTACTCCCACGGCTGGGCCTTCAACGGCGGCGGCCCCGGGATCGTCAACCAGGATGGCGTCGTCGAAGCGACGCCCGAGCAGTGCCGCCAGGCGATGATCGACATCCACAAGCGTCACGCCGAAGAGCTCGCCTACTTCGCGTCGCGCCTCGCCGCCATGCCCGAGAGCGACGGCAGCAGCGTGCTGGACAACACCGTCATCTTCTGGTGCAACGAGCTCGCCGACTCGGTCTACCACACGCACCAGAACATGCCCTTCCTTCTTCTTGGAGGCGCGGGGGGGTACTTCAAGACCGGGCGGTACCTCACCTACGCGAGGAAGTCGCACACCGACCTGCTCGTCTCGCTCTGTCAGGCGATGGGTCTTCCCGACGAGACGTTCGGGGATCCCTCGTTCTGCGACGGACCGCTCCCCAACCTCACCTGATACGCTCGGCGGGTGTCTGGCGGTCACGATCTCACCGGCAAGACGACGATCAGCGCGCTCCTCCGGGACATGCCCGAGGGCACCTTCGTCCTCGTCGCGCGCGGCGCGCAGGGCGAGCGCTCGATCGAGGTCGACGGCAGCTCGCCGTCACGGCTCCTCGTGGGCAAGTCGACCTCGTGCGACTTGGTGATCGACGACCCCGAGGTCTCGCGGCGTCACCTCGCGATCGAGCTGGTCGGGGCCCAGCTCCGGGTGACCGACTTGGGATCGACGAACGGAACGTTCATCGATCGCTTGCGAATCAACGAGGTGCTCCTCTCCGGCGGCGAGACGCTCCGCCTCGGTGCGACGACGATCGCCGTCATCCGCAAAGAAGACGGCACGCCCCGGGTCCTCGCTTCCGGATCGTCGTTCGGTCGCCTCATCGGGCAGAGCCGCGCGATGCGGCGTCTCTATCCGCTCTGCGAGAGGCTCGCCGCGTCGAACGTCCCCGTGATGATCGAAGGCGAGACCGGTACCGGGAAAGAGGTGCTCGCCGAGGCGCTCCACGAGCAGGGCCCGCGCGCGGCGGGGCCGTTCGTCGTCTTCGATTGCACGACCGTGCCCGCGAGCCTCGTCGAATCCGAGCTCTTCGGCGCCGAGCGCGGCGCCTTTACGGGCGCGGTCCGCGACCGCCCCGGCGTGTTCGAGCAGGCGGACGGGGGCACGCTGTTCCTCGACGAGATCGGCGACCTCGAGCTGTCGCTTCAGGCCAAGCTGCTCCGCGCGGTCGAGCGCGGCGAGGTTCGCCGCGTCGGCTCGGATCGCTGGCTTCGCGTCGACGTGCGCATCCTGTGCGCGACGCGCCGGGACCTCGATCGTCAGGTGCAAGAAGGTCGCTTTCGCGACGACCTCTTCCATCGCCTCGCCGTCGCGCGCGTCGAGCTTCCTCCGCTGAGGCTACGGTCCGCCGATATCGAGCTCTTGGCTCGCCATTTCTGGACCCAGGCGGGCGCCGCGGGCGCGCCGCCCGAGGACTTGCTCGCGCGCTGGGCGGAGGAGCCGTTCCCCGGCAACGTGCGCGAGCTGAAGAACGCCATCTGGCGCCACATCGCGATCGGCGCCGAGGCCGCGCTGCCGGAGGATGACGCCGCCCTTGCGAACGCTCGACGAGAGGTGCGAGATACCGATTTCATCGATCGCGTGATCGCGCGCGATCCCGTCCTTGCAGCCGGCCGCGCCGAGGTCGTGGCCGAGTACGAGCGCCGCTTCCTCGAACGGGTCCTCGAGCGTCACGGAGGCAACGTCTCGCGCGCCGCGGCGGCGACCGGGGTCGCACGACGACACTTGCAGCGGCTGCGCGCCAAGTCGCGCTGACTGGGGCTACTGAACGACGCAGCCGAAGATCACTTGCACGTCGGTGACCATGCCGCTCTTCAAGTCATCGCAGGAGACGCCGTAGAAGGTGATGCTGTTCGTGGCCGGATCATAGAGCCACCCGTTCGTCATCGTCGGGTCGTTCGGGACGGACTGACCATCGAAGAAGACATAGATCTGCAGCGGATCTGGCGGCACCTGGTCGAACGTGAACGTGCAGCTGATGGCGGCGGTCGCGATCGTCTCGAGGGCGAGCTCGAGGCTCGCCTGATCGCCGGCGTCGTAGTACGCGGGCCCGCTGTTCGGAACGCCACCTGCATTGGCGAAGGTCTCCATCTGAACCGGGTCGATTCCGTTGCCGAACCCGATCACGAAGGTCGGAATGCCCGCGGCGAGCATGTCGGTGATGATCTGCGTCGTGCCGTTGTCGCCGCCGGCGGCGTTGCACCCTGCCTGCATGCCGTCGGTGAGGAGCACGACGAAGTTGTCTCGCGCTGGATCGGTCAGCTCCGGCGCCAGCGAAGCTTGCTGCATCGCGGTGTCGATGTTCGTGACGCAGGGCCCGTCGGGAAAGTTCGGGTCCGAGCCGACGAGCGCATCGGAGAGGAGCATCTGGATCGCGGGCTCCGTCCCCGGCGCGGGCGGGATCGGAATGGCGTCTTGTTGGCAGCTCGGATTGACCGTGTCCGGAAAGAGCGTGAGGCCAAAGCGGATCTGATCCGTGTACGCGGTCGTCATGTTCACGATGGCGGCGACCGCGGCTTCCCACTTGGTCACCCCCATGCTCGCGTTATTGGTCATCGAGCAGGAACGATCGAGCACGAGCAGCATGTTCGGCGGCACGGCTTCGATCGTCGCTTCAAAGTCCTCGCATCCGCCGCCCGGCACGCAGAGGCCGGTCATCAGGTCGCATACGGTCCCCGGCTGCGTGCAATCGGTATCGCCCGCGCATTGCCCCGGATCGAGGCACGTCAGCGCCGTGCTGCAGAACTGCGGGGCGACGCACGCCGGATCGCACGACGCGAGCCCGGTCGAGGTCGAAGCACCGTTGTTCGCGGACGTGCTCGCGCCCGCACCCGCGCCACCGGTCCCTTCGCCATCGGTGTCATCACAGCCGGAGAAGGCGGCGAGAGCGACGGTCACTGCCAGCGCGAAGCAAGGGATCGGACGATGCATCCGGAACCTCCGATCCGGATGCTATCAACGCCGCGACGTTTGCGCCTGGTTACCACCACCAGGTGACGCCGGCGGGCATGCAGCTCGCGGGGTAGCTCACCATGATCGGCTGCGACTCGCCGATCTTCGGGCCTGGACCTGCGTCGTAGCCCCCGAGGGCCGGCGCCGATTGCGGCAGCTGCGCGGCGAGAGCCGGACACGGCTGCGGTCCCTCCGCCGGAGCGCTGCTGCCAGCGAGCGGCATGCATGCCCCGACCATGACGAACAGCACCAGGAGGGCGCTCACTTTTCGGATGCTCATGACCCTGAAGGAACAGTGGGCATGAGGCGCGCCAATCGCTAACCGGCGCTCTGCTCGCCGTGGGCCAGGATCCAGACCTTCTTCTTCTTGGTTCCGACCATCTTCACCGCCATACCGCCGCCGCGGTACGACCCGCGAGACGCGAGCGCCATCGGAAACTCGGCGGGCTCGGCCTCGCCGATGATGTCGACCTGCGTGCCTTCTCGGATCTGGATCGCGCCGGTCTGATTCGGCCGAACGAGCGGCGTGTCCAGGTACCAGACCACTGCCTCCCCCTCGACGATGAGGGCGGCGGAGCCGTCGAGAACGGCGAAGCTCCCAATCTCGGTTCGCTCCGCCTTGGTGTGCTCCGGCGTTGGCTCGTCTCTGGTTAGTCGGGTCCGCCCGATCCCGGTCCCCGTCGCGAAGATCTGTACCGAGTCGGGCGCGTGCATCACCGTGCCCGTGCTCCTCGTGAAGTACGCGCCGACCTTGGGGTAGCCCGGGACCTCTCGCAGGATGACCGCGTTCCCCCGAACGCGGCACAGCCCTTTGGCAGCCGCCACCTCGACGACCGGGTGCTTCTTGCAGAGCGCGCGGACGCGGCGGTTCTTGTCACCATCGGAGTCACCGAAGAAGCGGATGGTGGCGTAGACGCCCGCGCCCACCGCGACAACCGCCGCCACCACCGCGAGATCGATCACGACTTCGGCCCCAGAACCAGGAACATCTCCATCTCGACCTTCCCCGACAGGCCAGGATGGTAGCTTGAACGGAAAGGACGTGACCTCATCGTTCGACCCCCACGCGCTGTCGCTCGAAGAGCGAGCGCGCATGCTGCGCGACCTCCAGCGCGGCCGGACGTCCGCGAAAGAGGAGCAGACGATCGCCGAGGTGCTGTTCGCGACGCGCGGTGAGGACCTGTTCCGCCTCAAGCGGCTGCACGACGCGGCGGCAAGTTATCGCGACTTGGTACAGCTCGTTCTACGCGACATCGACGACGCGGGCCTTCGGAGCAAGATCTTCGATCACTTCCGCGACCAGGCGGCCTCGATCGCAGCGGCCGGCCGCAAACGAAAGATCGTGAGCGACGTCGACGACACGATCTACTGCAACTGGAAAGACGCCCGCTATCCGAAGAAGGCGATCTACCCGGGCGTGCTCGCGTTCTACGAAGCGCTCTGCCCGCCGAGCGCCGACGACCCGAAGCACGCCGACGTCACGTTCCTCACCGCGCGCCCCCGCGATCGCGCCGGCTTGGTCGAGCGCCTCACGCACCGAACCCTGCGCGGCCTCGGAATCCACGGCGCGACGGTGCTCTCCGGCGCGCTCCACAAGGTGCTCTCGAACCGCGGCATCGCCGAGGGCAAGCTCCAGAACCTCCTCGTGTACCGAGACGTCTATCCGGAGTGCGAGCTGGTGCTCGTCGGCGACAGCGGACAGGGCGACGTCGATCTCGGTCTCGCCGCGCTCGAGCGAGCGCCGGACGTCGTGCGCGCCGTCTTCATCCATGACGTCGTCGACACGCCGGAGGACGAGCGCGCCTCTCTCCGAAAGCGCGGCGTCATCTTCTTCGACACGTATGCCGGCGCAGCAGCCGAAGCTGCCGAGCTCGGCCTCCTTGCTCGCGATGCAGCTCGGCGCGTCGCCGAGATGGCCGCGGTCGAGCTCGGCGCGCTTCGCTTCGCGACGGACGCCGCGAGGGCGCGCATCCGCCGGCTCTTCGAGCGCGACGCCCGGCGGGTCGGGGTCTTCGTGGATGACCCATGATCCATGTTCTCCTGGTGAATCCAGGATCCAGTCGAGCCAGAACACCATGTAGGCACGCAGGAACCAGTGTGGTGTAGCCCGGCACATGCGTTGCAAAGCGCTGCCATCCCAAGAAGGCGAGAAGATGTCGACCCGTACGCTCCTCAGCGCCGTTTCCTTCACCGTCCTCCTGGCCGGCGCCGTCGCCGCTTGCAGTGAAGAAGGGACGACCGCTCCCGAGAGCGCGCTGACCGAGCTCGAGCCCGACTGCCTCGAGTGCCTCGAAGCGCTGACCGAGTGCACGTCGACGTCGAAGAACGAGCTCCAGTTCCTCGGCTGTCGCGATCTCTTCCAGTCCTGCCAAGAGAAGATGAAGCTCGGCCCCGACGAGTGCGGCCGTCCGTCGAACCAGATCGCCTGCGAGCTCTGCAAAGATCGCCTCCACAACGGCTGCGAGAGCGATCGCTGCGACCTCGAGTTCAGCGTCTGCAAGACGTTCCTCATGTCGCGCGATCAAGAGCGCTGCACCGAGGACGGCGGTCCGGAGCCCGGCACTTGCGAAACGTGCGTCGGCGCGCTCGCCCAGTGCGGCTTCAGCGGCGAGTCGGCCGAGGTCTGCGACAGCACGTTCTCGGCTTGCAAGAAGGCGAACAAGCTCTCGGAAGGCGAATGCTCTGCGCCGTCGGTCGAGACGTCGTGCGCCGCCTGCCTCGACGAGCATGCACAGTGCGAGGCCGCCGGAGATCCCGAGTGCGGCGCAGGGTGGTCCTCGTGCGTGGCGACGCTCGCGAACGAAGGCGCCTGCGGCATCGGTCCGAACGAAGAAACGGGCGAAGGCGGCGGCGGCACCGGGACGGAGCCCAGCTGCTCGCACGACGCGTGTGAGGTCGGCGACGCGATGAGCGCTTCCTGCGACGGCTGCATCGCCCAGCTCTGCGAGCTCGATCCGTACTGCTGTGAGACGTCTTACGACGAGACGTGCGTGGCCGAAGCGCAGACGATCGCGACGTGCGGCTGCGAGCCTGTCGTGACCTGCGCTCACGACGAGTGCGAGACGGGCGAGATCCTCGATCCGACGTGCAGCGACTGCGCGACGGCGGTGTGCGAAGCCGACGGCTACTGCTGCAACACGGCGTGGGACGATGTCTGCGTGGAGCAAGCGGTCAGCCTCTGCCAGAAGACCTGCGAGTAGCTCGATGCGCCGCTGGCTCTCCTTCGCAGCATTCGTCGCGCTCGCGGCATCGTGCGGAGAAGAAGAGCAGGGCACGCTCTGTGAGCCGAAGTCGGAGATTTTCTGCCGCTGCCCCGACGGCGGCCCGGGAAAGAAGACCTGCTCCGAGGCAGGCGACGCTTTCGGATCCTGCAAGGGATGCAAAGAGCGGGACGAGAGCCTCGGCGGCGGCAGCCCCGTCGGCGAGGGCGGCTTCGGCGGCGGCGCAGCGCTCTATCGCGTGTGCTCGACCGGCGACCAGTGCGAGAGCGGCTTCTGCCAGTCGGGCTACTGCACGCTTCCGTGCGCGAAGGTCTCCGACTGCGAATACCCGATCGCCGAGTGCGTCCCGTTCGCGGGCCAGACGATCTGCATGCCGACGTGCAAGACGGCCATCGACTGCGAGCCCTTCGGCGCGCCGCAAAGCCGTTGCGGATACGCCCCGGCCATAGACAATTGGGGCGTTACCACGTGCGCCCACTGGGGAGCCGAGCACCAGCTCGTCCCGGACGACAGCGACTGCACGCCCTTCGAGCACCAGGACTGCAACCTCGGCTACGACGGGCGCGAGAAAGTCTGCACCGCCGCGGGGGTTTGCAAGACCGGGTGCTTCACCGGCGCCGACTGCTCGGCGGGCACTTGCTCGAGCGACGGCTCCGAGCTCGGCAGCTGCGGCTGAGAGGATTTTTCCTCGGAGGAAAAACGGGCCAGGGCGAGTTCGCGCTTCGTCGTGAGCTCGCGTTCCGATAGCATGGTCAGACCAATCGGAAGGAGTGGCCGATGCGTCGTGCAACGACAACCGTCGCAGCGATCGTGATGACCTTGCCCCTCGCGGGCTGCATCGGATCGATCGGCGACGGCGAGCCTGGTGGCGAGAACGGACAGGTAGAGAGCTCGATGTGCGTCGTCGATACGCCCACGCGGCGGATGACGCGCTTCGAGTACAACAACACCGTTCGCGACTTACTGGGCGACACGACGAACCCGGCCGACGCGTTCCCGCCCGAGCCGGACGTCGGAGGGTTCGACAACCAGGCCGCTGCGCTCGTCGCGACCAAGACGCACGCCGAGCAGTACATGAAGGCGGCTGAATCGATCAGCGAGCGCGCCGCGCAGAACCTTTCGACGATCCTTCCCGACTGCAATCCGGCTACCGACGGCGACTCGGTGTGCGCCGACGCGTTCATCGCGAACGTCGGCAAGCGCGCCTTCCGCCGGCCGCTCACCGCAGAAGAGACCGCCCGCTTCCGCGGCCTCTACGACACGGCGATCGCAGATCCGGACATGGGCACCTTCGAGATCGGCATTCAGCTCGTCCTCCAGGCGATGCTCCAGTCCTCGCAGTTCCTCTATCGGCCGGAGTTCGGTGAGGCCGATCCCGTCGACGTCGACGTCGTGCGCCTCACCCATTGGGAGATGGCGTCGAAGCTCTCCTACATGATCTGGAACACGATGCCGGACGACACGCTCTTCGCCGCGGCCGAAGCGAGCCAGCTCGGAACGAAGGAAGAGATCGCCGCGCAAGCGCGGCGCATGCTCGCCGACGATCGCGCCAAGGACGCGATCCGGAACTTCCACCGCCAGTGGCTGCGCCTCGTGCAGCTCGACACGATCAGCAAGGACACCACGGTCTATCCCGCCTACTCGGATGCGCTGCGCCCGATGTGGAAGGAAGAGGTCGAGCGCTTCATCGAGTACGTCGTCCTCGAAGACGACGGCAAGCTCTCGACGCTCCTTTCGGCGCCGTACACGTTCGTGAACGCCGACCTCGCCGAGTTCTACGGCGAGGACGTCGTCGGCCCTGCGCCGGCCGGAACGGCGTTCGAGAAGGTGTCGCTCGACCCGACGCGCCGCGCGGGCCTCGTCACCCAAGGCGCGCTCATGGCGGTGCACGCCGAAGGCAACCAATCGTCGCCGGTCTTCCGCGGCAAGTTCGTCCGCGAGCAGCTGCTCTGCCAGACGCTCCCGCTGCCGCCGGCCAACTTGGTGATCGAGCCGCCCGAGCTCGATCCGTCCAAGACGACGCGCGAGCAGTTCGAAGAGATCGGTGCGAACCCCGACTGCGCCAGCTGCCACGCCCTGATGAACCCGATCGGGTTCGGCTTCGAGAACTTCGACGGCATCGGCCTGTGGCGAGACACACAGAACGGCAAGCCGATCGATCCGACGGGAACCATCACTGCGACCGAGTCGCTCGACGGCGACTTCTCCGGCCCGGTCGACCTCGCCGGCAGGCTCGCCCAAAGCTCCGAGGTCGCGAGCTGCGTCACCTCGCAATGGTTCCGGTTCGCGTACAACCGCACCGTCACCCAGGACGACTCCTGCAACCTCGAGGTCGTGAACGAGGCGTTCGCCGCTTCGGGCTATGACATTCGCGAGCTCATCGTGGCGCTGACACAGACAGAGACGTTCCTCCATAGACATCAGGTCGTCGTCGAAGAAGGAGGTGGCCAGTGAAGCGCGCCCCCAACCAAAAGAGCGAGCGGCTCGTGTCGCGCGTCAGGCCCGTGCATCGCCGAACCCTGCTCCGCGGCGTGTTCGCCGGCGGCGCGATCGCGATCGGCCTGCCCTGGCTCGAGATCATGGAGCCTCGCGGCTCGTCGATCAAAACCGCGCGCGCCGCGACCGGGCCCAAGCGCATCGTCTTCTGGTTCACGGCGAACGGCACGCTTCCCGAGATCTGGACGCCGCCGGCCGACGTGAACCTCGAGGGCCACCCGATCCACGCCCCCCTCCAGCCGTTCCGGGACAAGCTCCTCTTCCTCGACGGCGTGGACCAGAAGATCGCAAACGAGTCGATCGGCGACGGTCACCAGACCGGCATGGCCTGCCTCCTCACGAACGCCGCGATCCTGCCCGGCAACCTCTTCTGCGAGGGCGAGTGCGCCGCCGGCATGGAGCAGTACGTCGGCTGGGGCGGCGGCCAGTCCATCGACCAGTACATCGCGACCGAGATCGCCAAGACCGTCACGCTCAAGTACTCGTCGCTCGAGCTCGGCGTGCAGGTGAAGAGCGAGTCGGTGTGGTCCCGCATGTGCTACGCGGGCCCGGACAACCCGCTCCCGCCGCGCGAGAACCCGACGCAGAACTTCAACGACTTCTTCAGCGATCTCGGCACCGACCCGTTCGCGCTCGAGGTCCTCAAGCGCAAGCGCAAGAGCGTCCTGGACGCCGTCATCGGCGATTACTCGTCGTTCAACTCCAGGCTCGGCAAAGACGATCGCGAGCGCCTCGAGAAGCACCTCGACGCCATTCGTGAGGTCGAAAAGAGCCTCGATGCGACCGGTCAGGTCGGCGAGGCATGCGACGTCCCGACGACCCAGCTCCCGGGCGACGAGTACCAGCAGAACGACAACTACCCGGCGACCGGCAAGGCGCAGATGGATCTCCTGGCCATGGCGCTCGCGTGCGACATGACGCGGGTGGCTTCGCTGCAATGGTCGACCTCGGTCTCCAATACGCGCATGACCTGGCTGCCGCTCGTCACGGGCGAGGGTCATCACGATCTGTCGCACTATGGCGACGGCACCGCCGAGGCAGAGGCGGACATCACGATGATCAACCACTGGTACACGGAGCAGTTCGCGTACCTGCTCCAGCAGATGGCCTCGATCCCCGAGGGCGACTCGACGCTCCTCGATAACAGCGTCGTCGTCTGGGTCAACGAGCTCGGCAAAGGCAACAGCCACACGCGGAACGACATCCCGTTCCTCCTCGCCGGCGGCTGCCAGGGCTACTTCAACACCGGGCGCGTGATCGACTTCGGTGGCGAGGCGCACGGCAAGCTCCTCGTGTCGCTCGCCAACGCCATGGACATTCCGGCCACGACGTTCGGCGTACCCGAGCACAGCCAAGGCCCGCTCGGGGGTCTTACGGGCTGACCCTCATCCGATCGGGTGCTGGGCACGACGCGCCCTCTGGATTACCTCGGCTCGTTTGTCTCGAGCTCGGGAGATCCGGAGGGCGCACGAGCTCCAGAGCCCGAGCCGAATGGCAGAAAGTATCAGGGGCATCGGAGGCGCGCTCAGCCGTAAGTACCGCTCGAAGGAGACTGTACGATGAGCGGTGTCTCAGACCTCTGTTCCCCGGCGTTGTCGCGCCTCTTGTTGGCGAGCGCCTGGTTGACTCTCGCGTCGGCGTGCGCGCAGGGAGGCACGGCGGCGAGCACGAGCGCCAGCGCGAGCCCAGCTGCGCCGGCCTCCGACAAGGCTGCGTCGAGCAACGCGGCGGCGCCCGCCTCCGCAGCTGCGAGCGCGTCCGCCGCCTCGCCCGGGGCCGAGGTCCCGCCGGACTGGGTCGATGTCGATCTCTCCCCGGGCGGCGCCGCGTGGAAGGGCTACAGCATCAAGGCGCCCGCCGACGCGAAGCTCAAGAAGAGCGCGGGCGAAGTGACCTTGGAATCGAAGACCTTTGCGATCCGCCTGTCGCTCACTCACACGAAGAAGAAGACCGCGAACCTGGACACTGCCGTCGCCTACGGGGTCAAGTGGCGCGCGCTGACGGAAAACGAGTCGCTCTTCGAGTACGAGACCTCCGGCGAGCAGAACGGCGAGAAGTTCGTCCGCTTCAACTTCGACATGTTCGTCGACGTCGGGGCCGGCAAACGCGTCGGCTGCTCGGGCGTGAACAACCAGAAGACGCGCGAGGAGCTCGGTCCGATGATGACTGCGTGCAAGACGCTGAAGAAGCAGGCCCCGCAGTGACATTCGTCGTCGCGTGAAAGGGGTTCCGTTTCCCTGAGGGCGGCTTCCGGGTTATGGCGAGGGCGTGAGCTCCCTCGCCTCGACAGTCACCATCGTCACAGGCGCCAACACCGGCATCGGCCGCGCGACAGCGCTCGAGCTCGCTCGCCGCGGCGCGCACGTCTTCGTCGCCTGTCGCAGCGAAGAGAAAGCGCGTGAAGCAATCGACGCGATCAAGAAGGAAACGACGAACGACAAGGTCGAGTACCTCGCGCTCGACCTCGCTTCGCTCGACTCGGTGCGCCGCGCGGCTGAGACGTTCCTCGCGCGCGACCTTCCGCTGCCGCTCCTCATCAACAACGCCGGCGTCGCCGGCCAACAAGGGCAGACCGCCGACGGCTTCGAGCTCCACTTCGGGGTCAACCACCTCGGCCATTTTCTCTTCACGCTGCTGCTCGAGGACAAGATCAAGGCGTCGGCGCCGGCGCGCATCGTGAACGTCTCGAGCGGCTCCCACTACCAGGCCAAGGGCATCGATTGGGAGGCGGTGCGGAAGCCGACCAAGACGATCACCGGCCTGCCCGAGTACGAGGTCTCGAAGCTCGCCAACGTCCTGTTCACGAAGTCACATGCGAAGCGGCTCGAGGGAACCGGCGTCACGACGTACTCGCTCCACCCGGGCGTCGTCGCGTCGGACGCCTGGCGGCGGATCCCCTGGCCGATCCGCAAGCTGATGACGCTGACGATGATCTCGAACGAAGAAGGCTCGAAGACGACCCTCTACTGTGCGACGTCACCGGACTGCGCGAAGGAGTCGGGCCTCTACTACGACAAGTCTCGCGTCAAAGAGCCGAGTAAGCTTGCTCACGACACCGCGCTCGCCGAGGAGCTGTGGCGGCGGAGCGAGGCGTGGGTCGGCCTCGACAAGAAAGGATCCTGAGCGTGTCCCCTCCCCCGTTCGACGATTGGGATCGCGAGAAAATCCTCGCAAGGCGAGCGCTCTTCGTGACGACTGCCGTTGCGGCGCTGGGCTGCTCTTCGCAAGGCGGGCAGGGTACGCCGACTTCGGCAGCGACCGAGACGGCGGCACCGAGCGGTCCGGCGACGACGGCACCGAGCGGTGCCGCGACGACGGCACCAACCGGAACCGGCACGGCTCAAGCCAAGCCGGAAAAGCTCCGCCCCTGGGCCGAGGTCGAAAAGACGGTGCCTCCCCTATCGGTTGGCGCGTCAGTCAAGGGACCCGAGAAAGAGGAGCTCAAGTCTCTCGAGGAGCGGCTCGCGCCGCACTACGCGGCGATCGGCAAGGTGTGGGCGTCGCCCCCGACGTGCGCACCAAAGGACTGCCCCCCCGACTGGCAGGCGGCTGCCAAGGCGATCCTCGACGCGCGCAAAGCCGTCGAGGGCCCGGGGCCGTGCGGCATCTGGGGCGGCATCGTGTTTCGGCAGCGGACGACCGAGCACGCGCAAGCCATCACGGCGCTCACCAAAGAGCTCGAAGACGCGCTCGCCGACGCGTCACTCGCGCACGGTGACGCGACGTCGTGGGCCAAGCTCGTCGTGTTGCCGCCGCCTCCTCTCGCTTGTCTGAAGTGCGCGCCGCCCGAGCGGCCAGGCATCCTCGAGGGTGGTCACTGGGGCGCCCCGCTCAACGTCCTTTTCGCCGACGGCAGCTCCACCCTCGAGAAAGACGCCGACGAAGCGCTCGGAAAGATCCCCACCGACGGCAAGGAGCCAATCATCATCCGGGGACACGCCGATCCGACCGAGCCGAACCCGCAGAAGCTCGCGCAAGCGAGAGCCGACGCCGTCCGCGATCGGCTGGTGAAGAGGGGCATCAAGGCGAACATCCTGACGACCACGTCATTGGCTGCAGACCTTCCGATCGCGTCGAGCGCGACCGACGAGGGCAAGCGCAAGAACCGCCGCGTCGACTTCGCGTTCAAAGAGCCGCGACGCTGAGCCTCGCGGTTACGAGCGGTTGCGGGTGCGCGCCCAGCTGACGAACGGCCCGGCGGGCGTGAGCTCGCCGGGCTTCTTCCCGCCGAAGCGCGCACGCCAGTCCCCGCCGGCGACGCGGCGCTTTCCGCGGGCGAGCTCGCGATCCAAGACGAGCGTCCACGCCGTATCGCCGCCCTCGAGCGCCACGCTCTCGAAGCGGTAGAGCTTGGGGTGAGCGTCCTCGATCTTCGCGATGACGCTCGCGTCGATGAGATAGATCTCCCCGCTCACCGCACCCGTTCCCTCTTCGACGATCGCGCCGAGGCTTCCCACCTCTACCAGCGCGTAGCCGGCGGCGGTGCGCGCCTCTCCTTCGAGGGCGGCGCCGCCGAGGCGAGCGTGCTCGGGCTCGCCCGCGAGCATCGCGCCATAGACGAAGAACCGAATGGGGTGGGACACGCGCCGCTCAGGCTATCAGCTCACGGCGCCTTCGGCCCTACCGCGTCGCAGACGAAGTTCTTCACCTTGTCGCGCTCGATGACGACGCTCTCGCTCGTGTGCTGCACCAGGCAGGGGGTGATGCGGTCGTCCTTGGGCGTCACGGCTACCGCAGGAGACTTGACGCTGACCGTGAACCGTTTTGATTCACCGGGCGGCAGGTTCTTCGCGCATCGGTGACAGATCTGGGCGAACTTGGCTCGCTCCTCGGCGGTGGTGTCGTTGTTGCCGCTCGCCTTCGACGGCGTGCCGCCGGACGCCTCGGGCTTCGCCGTGGGAACCTGTGGCGGGAGCGGTGCCGCCGGCGACGGCGAGCCCGTCGGAGCATCAGCTACAGTTTCGTCATTCTCACTGTCGTCGTCGTTCGCGCGCGCACCCTTCTTGCGGCGGCGCGGCCGGTCGTCGTCGGCGGTCTCGTCCGACCCGCTCTTCTTCGCCGCGGCTTCTTCGCCCGAGCGGGCTCTGTGGTTCTTGCTCGCTCGGCCTGCGAAGAAGAGCGCGCCGCCGCCGACCAGCACGAGGACCCCCAAGACGACGAAGATGGGCCACGAGGCCCCCTTACGCACTGGCGGCGCGGGTGGGCGGGCCGAGGTGAGGACCGCGGCGGTGGTGCTACCGACGGCAGGCGGCGGTCGCGGTGCCGCGCCCTGCGCTCCGGCTCCCGAAGGCATGGTCGCATCGAAGGGCGTAGCGGGCGCCGCTTCGAGCACGCGAGCCAGCGCGGCCCACGCCTCGTCTGCGCTGGCGAACCGCTGGCTCCGATCGCGCGCGACGGCGCGCCGGAACCATTCGTCGAACCCGGGCGGGAGCCGCACTTGACCCGCGCGCGACGACGCCGGCGGCAGCTCGTGAAGCAGGATCTCCTGAAGGAGCTGCGCGACAGTACCGTCCTTGACGCTCGGCGCGCGCCAGTAGTGCTGTCCGGTCATTGCGTGAAACGCCACGAGGCCGAACGCCCAGACGTCGGTAGCCGGCGACACCGGTTCGCCGTTCGCCTGCTCCGGCGACATCCACGCGGGCGATCCGACGCTCGCCGTCGGCGCGCTGCCGAGCGCGCCCAGCTCTTTGGCGATCCCGAAGTCGAGGATCTTTACGACGAAAGGTGAAGCGCCGCCGGTCGCGAGAAAGACGTTCTCGGGCTTCACGTCCCGGTGCGCGATGCCCGCGCGGTGCGCCGCGGAGAGCCCGGCGGCGAGCTCGCCGAGGACGCGATGCGCTTCACCGGGCTGCAGGGGACCCGCGCGCGCGATGCGCGCTCCGAGGGTCTCGCCCTCGAGCAGCTCCATCGCGAGCCAAGGCGCGCCGAGCTTCGGATCGATCCCCGCCGCGATCGTCTCCACGATGTGCGGGCTCTGCACGCGGCCGCGCACGCGCGCCTCTTCCGCGAAGCGCGCGCGGCTCTTCTCGTCGCGCGCGAGCTCCGGGTTCATCAGCTTGAGCGCGCGCTGGCGATGCGTCGAGAGCTGGGTCGCGACATACACCGCGCCCATGCCGCCTCGACCGAGCAGCCGCTCGACACGGTAGTCGCCGCCGATGATGGTCCCTTCGAGGCCGTACAACGCAGCTCGAGACTATCACCGGGAATACGGCCCCGTACGGGGAGCGTACGGCTCGGCCAATGCCCTTCGAGCGGTCGGTCTGGGTCGACGTGACGGCGATGGTCCTCTGCGTGCTCGCGGCGTACGCGGGCTGGCGCGCCATTCCGGAGCTTTCGCCGATCGCGACGCCGCGGTGGCACGTCTTCTCTCAGCGCCTTCCTGCACCACCGCCCGAGGTGCAGACGAAGGAAGTCGTCGTCAAAGAGGACCTTCTCCGGATCGACTACCTGCTTCACGTCACTCGGCACACGACCGGGCTCACGTACACCGGTGGCGACGAGCCGACGATCGTGCCCGTAGACGAGCCGCGGATATCACCGGGGACGCCCTGCCTTTTGTCCGTCTGGCCACCTTGGGATCCGACGTCTTCCGAGACCGACGACGCGACCGCCAACCAGAGCTGCCGTCTGCGGCTCGCATGCGGGGATCGAGAGGTATTGGACGGAAGGAGCCCCTGCGGGCTCTCGGCCCAGTTCGGAACGATCAAGATCAGCCGCGAGGAGTCGGGCATCGCGCTCGCGTACGAGAGCCGCTGGGGCAATTGTAACGGCGGCATCCTCATCTCGATCGATACCAAGGAAGGACGCATGACGCTCCGCGACAGGAACGGCTACGGCGGCCCAGAGCTCGAGAGTGAGAGCTTCGATTTGGTCTTCTCCCGGCCGCAACTTCCCGTCACCTCCGTAACGAGGCGGTGACCGGCTTGTTCTTTGAACGGTCGCCGCTCGCGGACGTGTCGATGCTCGCGCTATGCGCCCTCTTCGCGTGGAGTGCGTCGCTCGGCCCGGTGGCGCTCGCCCCGATCGGCGTTCCCCGCTGGGAGGTGATTCGGGCGCAATCGACGCAACCGCAGGTGCCCGCCGAGCCCGTTTACATCGAGGATCAGCGTCCCGCGCTCACGTTCGGCGCCGTCGTCTCACGCGATACCAGCGCGCATTTCGCGCGCGGCACGTTCTGCACGCTTACGGCGCGGCTCGAGGTGGACGACATCAAGCAGGCCGCCGAGCGCAGCACACCAAAGCCATGCTCGGTCGACATCTCGTGCGGGACCCAGCGAGCGCTCCACGTCTCGTATGCCGAATGCAACGTCTCGCCGGCTACCGGGCGCGCGGCTCGGAACACACCGTATGTCTTGTCGAGCCAGGACGAGTGGGGCACGTGCAATCACCAAACGTCGTTCGAGATCGACGGCTCACGCGGTCGCATCACCATCGACCGCGTGAACCGCGAAAACCTCAGCAAGCCCGAGAGAGAGACTCTGGAGCTTGCCGTCGTCGGCGGCGTGGCCGACCTGTGAGCGTCAGTAGATGTCCTCGTCCTTGGGCGGAGGGCCCGACGACGGCGAGGGCGACGAGCCGGTCTTCTTCTTGGGGAGCGGCTCGAGCGCGATCACGAGCGCGAGATCGGCCGATGCCTTGAACGGGATCTTGCGCGTCTTGTGGCCCGGCGCTTCGACCCGAACCTCGTGGTCTTTGCCGTCGCGGGGGAGCGTGAGCTCGTACGGATCCTTCATTCGCTGGTTGTCGAGATAGACCCGCGCGTACTTCGGCGAGGCATCGATCGTCAGCTGGATGTTCTGCGACGGAGGCACCGCCGGGGTCGCGCTCGGCGCGTTCGAGGGTCCTGGGCCCGGTCGGCCGGGTTGGGCCGTCGGGCTCGCCCCTCCCAGAGGTGAAGATCCGGTCTTGATGGGATCGGCGGGTCGCGAAGCGAAGACGATCGCGACGACCGCAATGCCGACGGCAGCTCCGGTGATGCCGACGAGCGCGGTGACGAGGCGCCGGCTCCTATCGGGGCGTGTGGAAACGACCTCGGCGGCGGAAGGCCGGGTATCCGGAGCAGGATCGGGGACGGCCGTTCGCGCGGTCGCTGCGACGACCGCCGGCGCGGTGGTGCTGGGCTTCGCCAGAGACGAAGGCTCTCTGGGAGTGGCGACCTCTGCGCTTGCCGGCTCCGCGGAGCTCTTGGTTTTCTCTGCGGCGCTCGGGGCAGTCTCCGGCGCCTTGACGGCCGGGCTTGGCGGCGGCGTCGCGAGGGCTCGCGAGAGCTCCGCGTGCGCGGCGACCTCGATCGGATCGGCGCGCGTGATCCGGGCCGAGACCGGGCTTTCCTGCAGCGCATCGTCGGTGATGACCGGTGGCGGGTGAACGCTGCGCGACTTGAACGACACCACCCCGCGGTCGACGAGCTCTTCGAATGCGAGGAGCGAAGCGAGGCGCGGCAGGGGGCTCGTTCGAAGGACTTCGTCGATCGTCGCGGTGCCGTTGATCCGGTCGGCGATCACGACGCGCGGATCGCGCGGCTTGTTGCTGCTCACCTCGCCGGTGAGCACGGGAATACGGTCGGTCGGCTCGAGGCGGCGTGAGACGCGCCGGAGGAGCGCGCGTTCTACGATCTTCCGGCACTTCTCGATCGAGACGTTGCGCGGAAAGCGCGCCTGCTCGTCATCCAACCGCCGCATGGCGCGCTCGAGGTCGCCTCGGAGCAGGAGCCGCCGGAGCTCGGGGCGCCGCTCCTCTGCCAACCAGCCGAGGTGCCCGGCGAGCTGATCGAAGAGGACTGCCGGGTCGTCGCTGTCCTCGTCCGGCTCGGGGACGATCTTCTCCTGCTTTTCGCGACGCCGGGTCGGTGCATCCCCCAGGAGCACGTACCGAAGGGGAGCGGCTTTGGCGACGTTGGCAGGATGCGGGGCGCGCGGCTGATCCGACGATGCGGGAGCATCGGGCAGACCCATGCGGAGGGTATTTCGGCGCGGCGGGTCCTCGGCTGCCATCGGGGCGAACCGCCTTCATCTTGCCCTATTTCTAGAGGCAGGGGGGAGGACTCGGCGCCCCGCCGCGAGGTCGTCGCCGAGAGGGGATTACTGAACGACGGTGTCGCAGCCCAGGACGACGTTGATCTGGCCGTTCTCGCCGGCCGAAAGTGCCGTGCACGTATCCGGGCACAGGATGATCTGCGTCGGATTCGAGTTGTTGTCGTAGTACCAGGCGTTGCCTCCGGGCGGGCACTCGGCGGCCGACCCGACCTTGGGCAGCGTCTCGGGGGATCCGCCGTCGGGGGTGTACTGAACGTTGACCTGGTCGAAGTTGATCTCGCCCATCGTCGGCTCGGGGATCAAATACGAGCAAGGCAGCGCGATGCCCTGAATCTCGTTGAGGGCATCGAGGAAGGCCTGCTGCACGTTCGGATCCTGATCGACCAGGAACGCTTGGTTGGTGCCGCCCGCTGCCGCGATCGCGTTGCACGTCGCGGGCGAGGCGCCGACGCCGATGACGAAGGTCAGGATGGAGGGCATCCCCGCGACGCCCATCGCCGCCGCGTTGCTCACGGTATTGACGTCGCTGCCGCAGACGTTCGGCTCCCCGTCGGTCGCGAGCACGACGATGACCTGGTGGCCCGGGTTCGCCGTGGCGAAGGACTGCGCCTGGGCGATCGCGCCTTGGAGCGCGGGCAACGTCGGCGTGTTGTTCGTGGGCCCATGCGCCGCGATCGATGCGGTGATCGCGGCGGCGTTGCCCGGCAGCTCGGCGATGGGAACGTCCGGCGTCGCGTAGTCGTTCGGCTCGCACGAATCCGAGGCGCCGAAGCCGGGGCACACGCCGAATCCCGGGAACGGCATGTCGCACGGACCGCAGCCCGGCGGTCCGCACTCCGCGTCGCTGGTGCACATCAGGGCGGTGCACGACACGCCGCTGTCGAGCGGGAAGTACTGAATGCCGATCCCGATGCCCGCCGCCTCGGGCTGATTGACGAAGGCGTTGAACGCGGCCTCGACCGCTTCCCACCGCGTACCGCCGCCGTTCGCCGGATCGCTCATCGAGCCCGACTGATCGAGCATGATGTACATGTCGAGCGGCACCTTGTCGGCGCCGACCGAGATGCCGGCGCAGCCGCCGCCGACGCCTGGCCCCGTCGTGCCGGTCGAGAAGCCGTCACCCGTCGATCCGTTCGGGTTGCCGCCGGGGCCGTTCGAGTTGCCGGCGCCTTCGCCGTCGCTTCCACCGCCGCCGTCCTCGTCCGTGCTGCCCGCCTCGCATCCAGAGGACGCGGCCGCGATGGTCGCGAACGTGAAACCAAGCCCGATCAAGCCCAAAGTCAGCCGACGCATCGTTCGATCGAAACCCAACGTGACGATGTCGTCAACGCGTGCGTTCGCTTGCCGTGCGCTTTGCACTTCGTGTGAAGAAAGGGCTCAGCCGGCAGGCGCGCTCGCGGCTGGCCGTCGCGCCGACATGGTGAGCCCCAGGTAGACCGCAAACGCGATCCCGAACGAGACGAACCAGGCGTAGCTGTAGAGCTTCATCCAGAAGTCCGAGACCGTGGCCCACTTCACCGTGCCGAGGAAGCCCGGCAGGTTGGGCAGGATCCCGAGGATCAGGGCGATGAAGGCGCGGACGTTCCAGCCGCCCGAGTACCAGTAGGGGCCCTTTTGGTCGTACAGCCCCGGGAGGTCGAGCTGCTTCTTTCGAAGGACGAAGTAGTCGGCGATGAGCACGCCGCCGATCGACCCGAGGAGGGCCGAGTAGCCGACGAGCCAGGTGAAGATATAGCCCGTCGGATCGGCGACGAGCTTCCACGGCATGATGAGGATGCCGATGACCCCGGTGATGTACCCGCCGGTGCGGAACGAGATCTTGGTCGGCGCGATGTTGGCGAAGTCGTTCGCCGGGCTGACGACGTTCGCGGCGATGTTCGTCGCGAGGGTCGCGATGCCGAGCGCGAGGAGCGCGACGACCAACACGATCGGATTCTGAAACTTCGTCACGAGCACGACCGGATCCCAGATCGCGTCCCCGTAGATCACGACCGTCGCCGACGTGACCGCGACGCCGATGAAAGAGTAGAGGCCCATCGTCGTCGGGAGGCCGAGCGCCTGACCGAGGACTTGATCCCGCTGCGAGTAGGCGTACCGCGTGAAGTCGGGGATGTTGAGGCTGAGCGTCGCCCAGAAACCGACCATGCCCGTCAGCGCCGGAAAGAAGAACGACCAGAACTGTCCTGCCTTCGCCTGACCCTCGTCGAAGGCCGACGGCTTGCTCAGCATCGGTCCGAAGCCGCCGGCGCGCGAGTACGCCCAGAAGAGCAGCGCGAGCCCGAGAAAAATGAGAAGCGGCGCTTTGATGTTCAGGAGGATGCGAATCGATTCGATCCCCTTGTAGATGACGAACATGTTCAGCGACCAGAACAGGAGAAAGCACACGAGCTGCATCACGTTGATGTCGAGCACCGGCAGCGGCGCGAGCGTCTCCCACGACGGGAAGTAGATCGCTGCGATCTTGTAGATGGCCCAACCGCCGATCCACGCCTGGATGCCGAACCAGCCGCACGCGACGAGCGCGCGCAAGATGGCGGGCACGTTGGCGCCGAGCATCCCGAACGCAGGCCTGCAGTACACCGGGAACGGGATGCCGTACTTCGTCCCGGCATGCGCGTTGAGCACCATCGGGATGAGGACGATCGTGTTGCCGAGGAAGATGGTCACGACCGCGTGCCACCAGCTCATCCCCTCGGCGATGAGAGACGACGCGAGCATGTACGTCGGCACGCACGCCGACATCGAGATCCACAGCGCGGCGATGTCCTTCGTCGCCCATTTGCGCTCGGCGAGCTTCGTCGGCGCGAGGTCGTGGTTGATGTACGGCGAGTCGACCGCTCGATCGAGCTCGTAGATCCCGTCCTTGTCGCGAACCCCTTCGCCTGCCGCTACGCTGGTCATGTCGAGCGCGCATCCTACGCACATTCGACTCGTGCCAACCAGCGACGCTGGTTGGTGCCCCTTCGTCGGACCTTCCTGGACT
>JBGTSH010000130.1:0-25863 GCA_041940405.1 Polyangiaceae bacterium | reverse complement strand
CTTGTCTCGATGCTCGTGAAGCTTACGAGGAGCTTCGAGACGCCCCTCGTTCCCGACAAGGCCTGACGTGCCCGTCCAACGTGCTTCGTTTCCCGGTCTCGAGCCCGCGACCCCTTTCCCGTCCCTCGTCACCCGAGTCGTGCCCGTGCCCGTGCCCGTGCCCGTGCCCGGTATCGTTTTGGACCTGACTGCGTTCGGAGCGTGCTCGACCGGCAGACGCTGCCGATCTTCGCCGGCGAGGAGCACCACGTGACGCACACGTTCTCGCTCTCGCTCTAAACCGGCTGCTCAGTCCCAGGGTGAGCTGCCCGCGTCGACGTGGAAGTGGTCGCGGTGGCTCGCGTCGAAGTCGGGCCCCAGAACCCGGAGGCCCGCGCCTTTGCGTACCTGCCTGAGCACCGACCGAAGGAATCGCCCCTCGACCGAAGACGGCTCGGGCGTGCCCGGCTGGTACGATCGAAGGACGCTGGCGATCTTGCCCTTCTTGGTCTGGAACGTCGCGAGGTCGATGGCGTTGCCGAACGAGTGCTCGCTGATGCCGCCGCTCCACCCTTTCAGGCGGCCGACGACGCCGCGGCATGCGTAGCTTCCGAGCGTCGTGATCCGCACCACCGGAGCGCCCAGGTGCTCTTCGGCCTCTTCTTGGATGACGCGCTCGATGTCGCCGAGCCTCAACGCAAGCGAGCAGTCGATCGAGAGCGGCGGGGAGTACTGGATGCCCGTGGGGCCTCGCGTGAGCAGAACGCCGCGCGGAATACCGCAGCCGTTCCTGTTCGGCTTGCCGACGTCCGGCACCGCGCGGAACTTGGCGCCGGACTCGGTCAGCTTGGCGCGACAGTCATCGCCGGAAGCCTGAACGATGTGGTCCCACTGGCGCTCGGGCCGCGTGCGAGGGTCGGCAATCGTCAGCGCCAGATCCACGAGCGAGCCGCCGGGTGACGTCGGCTCGGCTTCGGCGGGCGCGGCGCTCTCGGCTACCGAGGTAGGCGCCCCAAACGCCGACCACGGAGGCGGCGCGATGGGCGTTGCCTCGTTCTCATGCGAGCCGCCCGCTGCGCACGAGAGCGAGAGCAGCGACGCCAACGAAGCGCGGAGCAGGAAACGCACTGCCACGGAGGCGTATTTCTAGCGCCTACCCGCGCCCAAGCAACCCCGCCCGTCACGGCGTAGCGGGCGCGGCGCTCGAAGACAGATCGAGGCTCGGCACCGGATGGCTCGTCGGCCGCGGCGCTGCCTGCGCGGGATCGGCGAGATCGCGCGGGTCGGGCGAGGTGATGCCCATCGCTTCGAGCTCTTGATGTGCCTGCACTGCGTGGCGGCTGCGCGGGTACTTCTTGATCAAATACTGGAGCGTCGAGATGTAGGCGTCCTTGTCGCCGCCCTTCTTGAACTCGCTCGCCAGATCGTAGAGCGCTTCGCCCGGCGTCTCCTCGCGGCGCTTGTCCGGATCGGGATCGCTCGGGCACTGGAACGGAGCGACCGCGAAGACGAAGCAGAGCAGGCCGGCGAAGAGCGACGAAGAGGCGCTCACTCGATGAGCCCCGTCATCGGCGAAGAAGCCGAAGCGTAGAGGCGCTTCTCGATCCTACCGGCACGAAACGCTCGGCGCCCGGCGAGCACCGCGTCGCGCATCGCCTCGGCCATGAGGATCGGGTCCTTGGCTCCGGCGATGGCGGTGTTCATCAAGACGCCGTCGCAGCCGAGCTCCATGACGCGCGCGGCGTCGCTCGCCGTTCCGACGCCCGCGTCGACGATGAGCGGCACCTTCGCGTGCTCGCGGATGATGGCGAGGTTGTAAGGATTGCGGATGCCGAGCCCCGATCCGATCGGCGCGGCGAGCGGCATCACCGCGGCGCACCCCGCGTCCTCGAGCTTCTTGCAGACGATCGGATCGTCGATGCAGTACGGAAGGACGACGAAGCCGTCCTTGACCAGGATGCGCGCCGCCTCGAGCGTCGCCTCGTTGTCGGGGAAGAGCGTCCTCTGATCGCCGATGACCTCGAGCTTGACGAGCGGCGTGCCCAAGAGCTCCCGGGCGAGCCGAGCCGTCCGGAGCGCCTCTTCGGCGGTGTAGCAACCGGCGGTGTTCGGCAAGATCGTGCTCTTCGTCCGCTGTAGGACCTCGAAGAGGGAGCCCTTGCCCTTGTCGGCGAGGTCGACGCGGCGCAGCGCCACAGTGACGACCTCGGCACCGGAAGCCACGATCGCGCGCTCGGTCTCGACGTGATCCTTGTATTTGCCGGTGCCCACGAAGAGGCGCGACCGAAAGGTGAACGACCCGATGCTGAGCGTGTCATCCATCGCGCCGCACCTTACACCGAAGACCGGGTGGTCTGAAGGGTGCTAAGCTCTTCGCCCATGCGTTCTTGGGTCTTCGGCGCCTGCGCCCTCGCCTTGTCGGGCGCCTTCTTCGTCGACGTCGCGTGCCCCGAGCTCTACGTAAACGAGGCAGAAGCGACGACGAGCATCAACCTCACCCTCGACGAGCTCGTCGCGCACTCGAAGACGGTGGCCGTCGTAGAGCCGCTCGAGCGTTCGAGCCGCTGGGAAAAGGTCGGCGACTCCAAGCGGATCGTGACCTACACGAAGCTCGTCGTGCACGACCTCGTCACCGGAGAGAAGAGGGACGAGGTTTGGGTGCGCACGCTCGGCGGCAAGGTCGGCAAGGTCGGCCAACACGTCGCCGGCGAGGCGACATTCACCTTGGGCGAGCGCGCGGTGGTGTTTCTGTCGCAGTCCGGTGACGCCACGGTCGTGACGGGCATGGCCCAAGGCCACTACCCGCTCGAGGAGAAAGACGGGGTCGTTCGGCTCAAGTCGAGCCCCGATACGGGCAAGCTCGTCGACAAGCGCGGGCCGCGCGAGTCGGCACGAGAACGGCTAGTCGGCAAGAAGCTCACCGAAGCAACAGAGTCGATCCGAAACGCTGCCAAGGCACTCAAGAAGTGACTCACCCCACGAGCTGGCTCCGGCGCGCGTGCGCGGCGCTGGCCTGCGTATCGGCGCTCGGAGTCGCGGCGCCGGCGTGGGCGTACTGCCGCACCGCCGTCTGCGGAGAAGAGGTCGGCAAGGTGTGCGAGCCTGCGCAGTCGAACGACTGCGGCACTCCGATCTTCTGGCCCACGCGCTGCGTGGGCTTTTCGATCCAGCGCGACGCCTCGAGCGACGTCGACCTCGACACCGCCAGCGAGCTAGTCGAGCAAGCGTTCGCGACGTGGGCCAACGCCGAGTGTGACGGCGGGCCGCCGAGCATCACCGCCACGAACCTGGGACCGGTCAGTTGCGAGGAGCAGACCTTCGACGCCGAGACCCGAAACGCCAACGCGATCATCTTTCGGGACGAAGACTGGCCTTACGGACCGGGGGCGCTCGCGCTCACGACCGTGACCTACGCGCTCGACACGGGCGAGATCCGCGACGCCGACATCGAGCTCAACAGCGACGACGCTACGTTCACCAGCGGCGACACCAACGTGAACGTCGATCTTCTCAGCATCCTGACGCACGAGGCGGGACACTTCCTCGGCCTCGCTCACACCGACGTCGACGGCGCGACGATGCAGACCGACTACCCGCCCAAGTCGACGACGCTCCGCAACCTCGAGCCGGACGACGTCAGCGCGATCTGCGCGGTGTATCCGCCCGATCGAGAAGCGACGTGCTCGCCCGACCCGGTGAACGGCCTGGGCGACGAGTGCGACGAAGACCCCGAGGGCAGCGAGGGCAGCTGCGAGTGCACCGCGCCGGGCATGCCGGTCGACGGAGCCGGAGGGTGGATCGCCCTCGGGATGGTGACGGCCCTCGCCGCTCTGTCCCGAGCCCGCCGTACGCGCGACCGGTGAAACCGACCAGCGCAGCTGGTCGGCACGAGTCGAACCGGGTTCCGACGAACGTCGCACGCCCGGAGAACCGCTTCGTCGGAAGAGCGTCCGAGCTCGGCGCGCTCGACGACGCGCTCGTCGAGAGCCGGCTCGTAACGCTCATCGGTCCTCCCGGCGTCGGAAAGACGCGCCTCGCGAGGGAGCTCGCCGCGGCTCGAGCCCAAGATCTCGCGCCGCGCTTCCCGGCGGGCGTGTGGTTCTGCGATCTGTCGACCGCTCGCGCCGAAGGCGACACGGCGGCGACGGTGACGAGCTCGATCGACCGCTGGGATCCCGCGCGCTCGGGCCGGGCGCTCCTCGTCCTCGACAACGTCGAGACGGTGATCGACGACGCGGCGCGGACGATCGCCGGATGGCTCGCCACCTCGCCTTCGCTGCATATCCTGGTGACGTCCCGCGAGCGGCTCCGCCTCGAAGGAGAGCGCCTGGTCGAGCTCGCTCCGCTCGAGGTGCCCCGCGTCGAGGAGAGCGCGACGAGCACCGACGCGATCGAGCTCTTCCTCGATCGCGCGCGGGGGGTAGCACCGTCGACCGCCCTCGAGGGTGCCCAGCGGCGCGCCGTCGCCGAGCTCGTGCGCGCGCTCGACGGGCTGCCCCTCGCGATCGAGCTCGCCGCCGCACGGGCCCGGGTGCTCGCACCGACGCAGATCCTCGAGGAGCTCTCTCGCAGCACGGCGCTCCTTCGCGCCTCGCGCGCCGTCGTCCCCCGCGGGCAGCGCACGCTCGACGAGACGCTCGCCGGATCGTGGTCGCTGCTCGCTCCCGCGGAGCAGCTGGCGCTCGCCGCGTGCTCGGTGTTCGCAGGGAGCTTCGACGTGCGAGCGGCCGAGGCCGTGCTGGAGATCGATCTCGACGCCGCCGGCGATCCGTCGTCCGGCTCGGTCCTCGATCTCTTGCAGGCCCTTCGCGATCGCTCTCTCCTCTCGACCGTCGAGGAGCCCGGCGGCGATCGGCGCCTCGTCATGCTCGCCAGCGTGAAGGCCTTCGTCGCACCGCGGCTGGAAGAAGACGCCCGGCGACGAGCGCAGCGAGCGCACGCCGATCACTACCTGTCGCTCATCGGCCCGCACCCGGAGAACGACGCGCGCGGCGGCCGCGCTCGCATCGCGCTCGAGCGCTCCAACCTCCTCGCCGCACGGACGCACGCCCTCGCCGAAGGCCGCCCCCGCGACGCGCTTCGGATCGCGATCGCCCTCGCGGTCCTGTCGTCATCGATGTCCTACGGGTGGTCGCGCGAGCTCATCGACGAGGCGCTCTCGCGCGGCGAGCCCGGCGAGGCCGACGCGCTCGTGGGCTGGGCGCTCGAAGCGCGCGGATCGCTGCTGCGCTTCCTGGGTCAGGCGCAGCAGAGCCTCGCGGAGCTCGAGCGCGCTCGAGCGATCGCCGAACGATGCGGCGACGACGCCCTCCTCGCGCGGGCGCTGATCGGGCTCGGCAACGGAGCTGCGAACCTCGCCCGCTGGCGGACGGCCCACGAAGCGCTGGAGCGCGCCATTTCGCTCCTCGGGTCCCGGGGCGACCGGTTCTTCGAAGGCCGCGTTCGCACGATGGTCGCTGCCGCTTACTTCAACGAGGACCGCCTCGACGAGGCCGCTCGCCACCTCCAGGCAGCGCTGTCGCTTCAGCGCCAAGAGCAGGACCGATCGTTCGAGGCGATGAGCATGACGAGCACCGGAATCGTCGCGCTCTCGCGCGGCGCGCACAGCGACGCGACGGCCGCGCTCGAAGAAGCCTTGGCCGCGCATCGAGCGCTCGGCGACCGCCACTGGGAGGCCGTGACGATCGGGTATCTGGGATCGCTCGCGCTCGATCGCGGAGAGCTCGACCGCGCGAAGTCGCTGCTCGAGGAAGCAGCCCGAATCCTCGGCGAGCTCGGCGTGCGACGAGCCGAGGCAATCGTGCTCGGCCACCTCGGCCACGCCGCGACCCTGCGCGGCAGCTACGACGAGGCGCTCGGGCACTACCGCGCCGCGCTTGCTTGGCACCGTCTGGCCAGCCCCGACTACGAAGGTCTGATCTTGGGTGCGATCGGCGCGCTCTCGGCGCTTCGGGGCGACGTCGCGTCGGCGGACGCGTCGTTCGGCTCGGCCGAGCAGGCGCTCGCGGCGTACAGCCGGCCCTCCTTCGTCGTCGCCCTCGATCTCGGCCGTGCGCTGGTCGATGTCGCGTCTGCCGAGCGAGCCTTCGCAGGGCGCGACATGGACGCGGTCGCGGCCCACGAGGCACGAGCGCGGCGTGCGCTTGCCGCCGAGGGCGCCTCCGCGGCGACGTCCGTGGACACGCGCGCGGCGCGCCGGGTCCTCGAGGGCGCGCTCGAGCGCTTCTCGGAGCTCTTGCGCAGCGCTGCGAAGATCAAGAGCCCCGAGACGCTCGTGGTTCATCCGGACGGGCTCTGGTTCCGGGCGCCCGGCATGACGGCGGTGACGAGCCTCTCGAAGCGGAAGTCGCTGCAGCGACTCTTGCGCGCGTTCGTCGAGCGCCGCGCCGCCTCGTCCCACGAGCCGCTCACCGTCGCGGGCCTCCTCGCCTGCGGATGGCCGGGGGAGAAGGTCCTCGGCGAAGCTGGTCAAGAGCGCGTCTACACGGCCATCGCCACGCTGCGCCGGATGGGCCTCAAGACGGTGATCGTCCGGCGTGACGACGGCTACCTGCTCGACCCCGACGTCGACGTCGTCACGACGCCCGTCGAGCCCGAATAGCCGGCGCTCCTCTCAGTGGCAGGGGAGCAGCTCGAGCGAGGCGTAGCCGTCGCCGCGGGCTCCGACGAAGAGCCGATCTTGGTTCACGTGGAGCGCGATCGCGGCCGCCCCGAGGCCGGCCGGCACGAACGAAGCGCCGCCGTCGGCCGACACGTAGAGATCGGCGGCGTCGCCGGTCGTCACGCCGACGAACAGGAGCCCACCGTCCTCGGCGATCGAGAGGGCCTGCCAGCTCGCGGGGAGCCCCGTTCCTTCGAGCGCCTTCCAGGCGACAGCCCCCGGCTCGAGCACGTAGAGCGCGCCGTCCTGGCTCGAGACGGCGAAGAACCCGCGGTCCGAGGCGAAGAGGCGGTCGAGCGTGTGCGCCGGATCGATCCCGCCGACGACCGGCTCCCAGGAATCTCCGAAGTCGACCGAGCGGTGTGGCGCCGCACCGGCGAGCAGGACGATGACGGTCCCGTCATGAGAATCCATCGCCGTCACGCCCGGGTGGCCGGTGGAGCCGTCCGGCGTTTCGACCTCGGGCAGGCCGTCGTTCGCAGCAGCCCACACGCTCCCGCCCGCTTCGAGCCGCTGGATGCCGGCCGTGAGCGGCTGCTCGCCCCAGATGTCGCCGTAGCGATCGTCGGCGAGCGGGGCGAGGAGCACGCGCCCACCGGCGATCTCGATGGCAGAAAACGCCGTATGCGCCGCCGTGTACGGGAGCTCGATCGTCTCCCACGACGCGCCGTTGTCCGAGGTCTTCACGAGCGCGTCGCCGGCGACATACCGCTCGCCGGGAAGCCGCTGCCCGAGGAGGAGCCACGAGGTCTCGTTCTCGCTCGCGGAGTCGGACACGACGAAGCCGGCCGGATCCAGGTCTTGCCAGAACGATCCGCCTTCGCCGTACGTAGCGTGGATCCTGCGGTCTGCCGTCGAAACGAGGCGCCACGGGCCGACGTCGGCGATCGACACGACCGTCGCGTCGCGGAGCGCGACGGGCATCGAGAAGGTAGCGCCGCCGTCGTCGCTCGTGCGGACGGCGGGGGTCGCGACGACGACCGACGAGCCGAACGCGGCGACGCTGCCGACGTTGTCGGTCGTGGACGCAGGCGCGACCAAGGTCCACGTTGTGCCGCCATCGTTCGAACGGATCACGCCCGACGTCGTCGTGGCGATGAACGAGCTCCCTGCAGTCGCCACGCGGGTCGCCGGCCCGAACGCGCTCGTCGAAGGGTCGGCGAGCGCGAACGTCGCGCCCGCATCGGCCGAAGCCCGCAGCTCACCGAACACGGTCACCGCGACGCTGCGATCGCCCGCGACCACGAGATCGCGGTACCCCCAAGCCTCGAGCCCGATGACGGGCTCCCACGCGCCGGCTGCCTGGGATCGGATCACCTCGATGCCGGTGTCGGCCAACGTCGTCGCGCCGTCCGAAGCCGCGAGCATCACCGGCGTCCCTCCGGTATCGACGGCGATCCAGGCCTGTTGTTGCTCCTCCCAACGCGCCACGTGGCCTTGCGCGCTCGTCGCCATCACGGCGCTGGCCGACGCGCGCAGCGCGGTCACCGCCCCCTCCAGCCCCTCTCCTGCCTCCGTGAACGACTCGCCGTCGTCCGCAGAGCTGAAGATTCCCTCTTCCGACACGACGAAGAGGCGGTCGGCGGTCGCGGCCGTGTGGAGCAGGAACCTACCGGGAACCCCTTGAATCGTCGTGAAACCGGAGCCGCCGTGCAGCCGTCGCTTCACGACCCGGTCGCTGACCACGAAGCTCGCGCCATCGGTCGCCGCGACCTGCCGCCGCGTCTGCTCCGGAGGACCGTCGTAGAGCTTCCACACGACCTCGCCCGCGGGCAGCGTTCGCGAGCACACGGTGCTCGGCTCGCGCAGCGGCCCGTCGAAGCGCCCGGACGGCTCGGCGGGCAGATCCGGCACGTCTTCGGCCGGTCCGGCGCCTGGCTCATGCGACAAGGGGTCCTCGGCGCAGCCCATGACGCCCATCCCGCAGAAGAGCGGCCCGCAAAGGAGCGGGATCCACGATCGGAAGCGAAGAGCGGTCATCACGCGACCCTTATCCTGCACCAAACCGCCGGGGCGGCGACCTGAAACGTACCTGAAAGCCAGGGAGCGGCGTCGTCGGGTCGCCCCTCGCACGCCCTCACTTGGCCTCGCAAGGGCCGAGGTCCAGGCTCCACAGCCCATCGCCGTCGGTCCCCGCAAAGAGGACGTCCTTCCTCAGGCCGATCGTGCGCATCGAGTGGGCGAGCCCCGCGTTCTGCCAGGAGACGCCGCCGTCGAGGGAGAAGTAGACCCCGCCGACCTCGTCCTGGGCGCTGCGGACCGCCGCGAAGAACACCCCTCCGTGACCCATCAGGGTCGACAGCCGGAAGTGCGCGGGCAGACCGACGCCCGGGACCGACATCCAGCTGCCAGACTCGGGGTCGAAGCCGAAGAGGAGCGACGTCCGGCTCGAGGCCGAGAGCAGCGTCCCGCCGGTGGACCCGAACAGGTCGGTTCCGTTCGGCGCCTCGGGATCGAACGTATCGAGCCCGGTCGACGCATCGGACCATGAAAGACCGCGGTCGGTCGATCGCATGACGGTGCCGTCACCGAGCGCGACGAAGAGGTGATCCCCGAACGAGTGGAGCTCGACGATCGCGGGGTAGACGTCGTCGTAGGAGTAGGGATCGACGCCGACGCTCGCGATGCCGTCGCTCGAAGGCTCCCAGTGGGCGCCGCCATCGGTCGAGCGGTACAGGCCGCGCCCGTACGGGGTCGGCGAGCCGTTCGATCCCGTCGACATCGACTCCGACCCGAGGAGGAGCACGCCGTCGTGGACGTGGAGCTCGCTGAACGTCGTCTGGTAGTTGTCGGCCGGGCGCTCGACGTATCCGAATTCGCTGTCGCCGTCCTTGAGCGAAACGACTGCGCCGTCGGCGAAGTACGCGATGCCGTCCGGGCTCGCGGCGCGCAAGAGGAAGAAGTGGGTGTCCTTGTCGCTCGCGAAGTCGCGCATCATGTACCCCTGGCTGTCGATCTCGAACCAGCTCGAGCTCTCGGACGAGGCGTGCAGCTTGCCGTCGAGGGTCGAGGCGAAGAGGTAGTCGCGCGTCGCGCCGACGGCGAACGGCGTGGCGTCGATGAGCTTCGGCGCCTCGCCCCAGGTGTCACCTCCGTCGGTCGAGAGGTAGAGCTCGGCCGCCGAGAGCACGATGCGATCGCCGGTCTCGGCGATGCGCGGGCTCTCGTTGAAGAACGGGTCCGCGAACGTCGCCGTCGACTGCACTTCCAGGACGAACGACACGCCGCCGTCGAGCGACCGGGCGAGGCCCTTGGTCGTTGCGACGAGGATGTCGCCGTCGCGGATGACGAAGTCGCCGACGGCGCCGAGCGCTTCCGCGTCGAAGGCGACCGCCGTGAAGGTCACACCGCCGTCGACCGAGCGGTAGAGCGCACCGGCGCTGTCGAGCGCGAGCGCGAGCTCGCCGGCGATCGCCAGGCGTGAGGTGATGATGCCCGAGAGGTCCGTGATCTCGGTCCAACCCACTCCATCGGTCGACCGAAACGTCTGCGCGTAGGCCGCGCCGAGGTGCGTTTTCCCATCGCTGGAAAAAAGGAAAAGGAAGTCGTCGTTGGTGAAGGCCGTGAAGACGTCGCTCTCCGGCGTCCAGAAGAAGCCGTCGGCGACGACGGCCGGACCTTGCGACCGGAGGTGCTGGATCGACTGGCCCGCGAGCTCGGCGACCTCACTCCAGGTCGCGCCGTCGTCTTTGCTGCGGAAGGTCGCCGAGCCGACGCCGTTCCGGTAACCGGTGATGAACAGATCGTCGGCCGATCCTGCGGCTGCCCGGACGAAGGTGAGCGGCAGGCCGTGGAGGCGCTGCCAGGTCGCTCCCCCGTCCGACGACCTTCGCAGCGCACGTCCGTCGAAGAGGAACAGCGCCGTTTCGGTCGCGGTGATCGCCGGCACGGTGGCTTCGTCGAGGCCGGTGTCGACCTCCCAAGCGCCGCTGGTCGTCGGCGCCTCGATGGTGCACGACAGCTCCGGATCGGGCAGGTCGATCCCTGGCCGCCTGGTGGCAGGCTCGGTCGGATCCTCGGGGGTCTCGACCGGGGTCGTTTCGTCCTCGTCGTCGGGGTCGGGCCCACTCGAAGAGCCCGCTTCGCAGGCGAGGGCCGCGGCGGCGAGAGAAAAGGAGAAAAGCGTTCGGAGCTTGAGCAAGCGCGAGGTCTTCATGCCCAGGTTGTAAATCCCGGGCTCGACCTGCCACCTGAAACGGACCTGAAAGATGTCACCCCTTCAGGGGGTGACATCTCGAACACAGTCAGGCGGAGGGTTGCGCAGGTCGCGCCGCGACCCCGGCGGTCTCGAGCAGATCCCGGTCCTCGTCCTTGCCGGGGTTCGGCGTGGTGAGCAGCCGATCGCCGTAGAAGATCGAGTTCGCGCCCGCATACATCGCCATGAGCTGCGCCTCGCGCGAGAGCTCGGTGCGGCCCGCCGAGAGGCGCACCATCGCCTTGGGCATCATGATGCGCGCCGTCGCGCACATCCGGACGAGCTCGAGCGGATCGATCGGCGGCATCGCTTCGAGCGGCGTGCCGGCGACGCGGACGAGCGCGTTCACGGGCACGCTCTCCGGATGCGGATCGAGGCGCGCGAGCTCGACGAGCATCTGGCAGCGATCGTCGATCGACTCGCCCATCCCGATGATGCCGCCGGAGCAGACGGTGATACCCGCTTCACGCACGGCGCGCAGCGTCTTGAGACGGTCGTCGTAGGTGCGCGTCGAGATGATCGACTTGTACGCGTCGCGCGACGTATCCAGGTTGTGGTTGTACGCGTCGAGGCCTGCATCCTTCAGGCGGCGCGCTTGATCGGGCGTCAGCATGCCGAGGGTGACGCACGCTTCCATCCCGAGCGCCTTGACGCCCTTGACCATCGTGATGACGCGGTCGAACGCCGGACCGTCCTTCACCTCGCGCCAGGCGGCGCCCATGCAGAAGCGCGTGCTCCCCGCGGCCTTCGCGCGCGTCGCTGCCTCGAGCACTTCTTTCTCGTCGAGCAGCTTCTCGGGGCCGACGTTCGTCTCGTGGTGGCTCGACTGCGGGCAGTAGGCGCAGTCCTCGGGGCAGCCACCCGTCTTGACGCTCAAGAGTGTGCAGAGCTGAACCTCGGAGCTCGGGTGGTTCGCGAGGTGCGCGGCGCGCGCGCGATCCAAGAGCTCGAAAAGGGGGGCGTCGTGGATGCTCCGCGCCTCGGCGAGCGTCCAGTCGTGGCGGATCATGGCGGGAGGTTGTACTACAAAAAAGCTCTCGCCGCGTGGAGACGCTCTTGGTAAGCGGGCTTTCGTGGAGCTTCGCGTTCTTTACGTAGACGACTCGCCCTTGGCCCGCGCGGCGGCTGCACGGCTCCTCGGAGCGCGAGGGTTCCGTGTCGTCGTCTGCGGGTCCGCCGCCGAAGCGAGCGCCGTCGATCCGGGCGACCTGCGGGGCGCGCTCCTCGATCTCGAGGTCGGCGAGGACAGCGGCACCGCGATCGCCGAGTCGCTGCGCGCGCGGCGGCCCGAGCTCCCCGTCGCGTTCCTCACCGCCGCCGAAGAGGCGGGCTTGCTCGACCGCGCGCGTGGCCTCGGCCCCGTGTTCTCGAAGGCGACCGAGACGGATCGCGCCGTTGCCTGGCTGAGCGCGCTCCCGGGCCGCCGCTGAGCGAATCGCAAGCTAGTCGCACGCCGGCGCGGCGAGCGTCACCGGAACGAGCCGGCGAATCGGATGGCCCTTGGGCGCGCTCGTGATCTCGGTCCAGCTCGAGCCATCGTCGCTGCGAAACCAGCGCTGATCCTCGTACGCTCCGGATACGGCGAGGAACGTCCCGCTCGCGCTGCCGGGACCGAAGAGCGTGTTCCAAGCCTGCGCCGGGAGGTCCGCCGGCGTCGACGACCACGACGCTGCGTCAGGGCTCTCGTAGAGGACACCGTCGCCGAACGCCACGAAGCGACCGCCGATGAACGCGAGCGTGGACATGCCGACACCGGCGTCGATGGTCGACTGGGTCCAGGTCTCGCCGCCGTCGGTCGACCGGCAGACGCCGCCATTTTGCGCGGGCATCACGAGGACGCCATTTCCGAACCGCAACGAGAACGCGATGCACCCCTCGGGGAGCGGCGCCGACTCGTGGAACGACGCGCCGAGATCGTCGGTCAGCCAGACCCTGAGCCCATCGCCCTCGGAAGTCAGCACGAAGCGACCGCCGCCGTGCGGGATGTGCATCGAGCCGCGGAGCGGCGGCGCGAGATAGATCTCGTTCACGTCGGTCCACGTCGCGCCGCCATCCGAAGACTCCATGGGACGGGGCGTCGCGCCGAGCAACGTTCCCTGCCCTTCGGCGAGCGACGCGAAGGGAAAGTCGAGATCGAGGACGTCCTCCCAGCTTGCGCCGTCGTTGCTTCGCCGAACGCGCCCGGGCGTGCCCCAGCCCGACGACATCACCGCAAAGCCGCTGCTCGAGACGAGGCCGGTGCCGCTCCCGGGGTGATGATCGCAGTCGACCCCGCCCTCACAGCGAAGGCTCGGATCGTCGCTTCGATCGTGGACCCAGCTGAGCCCATCGTCACAGGAGAGCATCGTGCGCCCGACGTGGCCCTGCGCGATGACCGCATTGAAGGCGTTCGTGCCGCCGCCGCTTCCGGTCGTCGAAGGCCCCGACGAGGTGGTCGCTCCGGACGTCTGCGGGCCTCCGTTCGCGCTCGTCGCCGACACGGCAGCCGGACCGCCGCCGGCGCCGCCGTCGCTCCCGTCGCCGTCCTCGGTGCTGTCGGTGCACGCTGCGAGAGGCACTGCGACAGAGATGAGTGCAGCGGCGGCATCGCGAGCCAACGAGCGCATGACCGCACCACTTCATGGAGCGTGCCAGCGAAGCCTTCGGCAGCGCCTGCCCATCGCGTCCCCGAGCTGTCGAGTCGAGTCTCCATCCTGAGGTCTCGAGTCGACTCGTCGGCATCGGTTCCTCGCGGGCGATCTTTCGAGCGCGCGAAGCGTTCGCTTCTTGGTACCCTCGGCCCCGTGCAGACACCGTACGCGTCGGAGCAGTTCCTGCAACAACTGCTGCAGAAAGCCCTCGCCGCGAACGCGAGCGACATCCACGTCAAGGTCGGCCAGCCCCCGGGCGCGCGCGTCCGCGGCGACATGGTCTACTTTCGCGTCGACAAGGTGAAGCCCGAGGACACCGACGCCCTCGCTCGGCTCCTCCTCGCCCACCGCGGCGTCGACGACGTCACCGACCTCCGAGAGTTCGACACGAGCTACGCCGCGCCGGGCATCGGGCGCTTCCGTGTGAACGTGTATCGCCAGCGCGGCTCGCTGGCGATCGTCATGCGCAGCATCCCACTCAAGATCCCGAACTTCGACGAGCTCGGCCTCCCGCCCGCGGTCCGCGGCCTGGCCGAGCTCGACCGCGGCCTCGTTCTCGTCGTCGGCGCATCGGGCAACGGAAAGTCCACCACGCTCGCCTCGATGATCGGCCACATCAACCAGACGTTGCCGAAGCACATCGTCACGATCGAAGATCCGATCGAGTTCTTGCATCAGGACAGCCGCTCGGGGGTCAGCCAGCGTGAGGTCGGGATCGACACCGACAGCTTTCCTCGCGCTCTCAGGGCCGCGCTGCGCCAGGACCCGGACGTCATCCTCGTGGGTGAGGTTCGCGACGAAGAGACGCTCGAGATCACGATGCAGGCAGCCGAGACGGGGCACCTCGTCTTCACGACGATGCACACGCCCGACGTCTCGCGCACCGTGCACCGCATGCTCAGCCTCACCAAGAACCCGGGCGAGCTGAGGGAGCGTATCGGCGACGCGCTCCAGGGAATCGTCGCGCAGCGGCTCGTTCCGCGTCGCGACGGTCAGGGTCTGGTCCTGGCCGCCGAGATCCTCGTCGCGAGCGGCACCGCGCGCGAGGCGATCAAGCGCCCCGAGCAGAATCCGCCCCTCAAGGACGTGATGGAAAAGGGCGTCGTTCCCTACGGCATGCAGACCTTCGACATGCACCTCAAGCAGCTCGCCGCCGCAGGGATCGTCAGCAAGGACCTCGTGAAACGCGACGGCGGCTTCTAAGGGCTCGTAGCTGCATTGCGTGGGATGCGGTCGAGCACCTCGGCATGCTCCGGGAAGCGACCCGACGTCGCCTTGGAGAAGATGAGCGCCCCGTCGAGCTCGACATCGAACTGACCCACTTTGCCAGGGACGAGGCTCGTATCGACGCCGGTCGCCGCTTTGATCGCGGCCGCGAGACCCGCGGCCTTCGGCTTATAGTTTCACTGCAGGCAGTAGCGGATGACGATCTTCATGAGGACACTCTACTTCGCGGCGTGCCTCGTCGCTTGCTCTTCGGAGCGGGACGCCAAACCGCCCGCCGCCCCGCCCTCGGCGAGCGCTTCCGCCTCGCCCGTGGCCGAAGCGCGCACGTACGGATCGCTGTGGGATCGAGCCGAAGCGAGCACGGACGACGCGGATCTCGCACGGCTCGCGCTCGAGGAAGGCGCCGGCGGCCTTCTCTCGGCGCTGGACGACCCGAAGCGCGGGCCGGTGGCGCTTCGCGCGCTCGCGCACGCACCCGATCGGGACCTTGCCATCGGGCCTCTCGCTTCGAGGATGCGCGCCGGCGGTCCGTCCGCCGACGGGGCAGCGAACGCGCTCTCCCAAGTGCTCGCTGCACCGGGCGCCGACCGCGAGCGGCTCGATCCGGACGGCGAGAAACGAGCTGTGCGCGATCTCCTCGAGGTGGCGAAGGACGCGAAGCGAACGGCCGAGCTTCGCGCGCGCGCCGCTTCCTCGCTGCGCAGGCTGGCCGAGCGCGGCCTCGTCGCACCCGGCGAGATCCCGGACGTCGATCGCTAGAAGCCATCGCTGCGGGAAAGTTCCTGCAGCGCGTCGGCAAGTGATAATCATTTGCAAGACCGGAGGCGTATGGACCTCGACCCGATCGAACGCTTCGAGCACGACCACGCACGGCTCTCGACGCTCGTGCTCCGTGTCCAAGAGCTGCTCGCCGCGATAGAGCGCGACGGGCCGGCGCTCGCCGAAGGGTGGCGCGATCTCGGCGGTCGCGTCGAGGAGCTCGAAGAGAGCCTCGTCTCGCACTTCGCGCGCGAAGAAGAGGCGCTCTTTCCGTTCCTCGTTTCGGAGGCGCCTGCGCTCGCCGGATCGGTCGAGGCGCTGCGGGCGTCGCACGACGAGATCTGCAGCGTGCTGGCGCGCATCGCGTCGATGGTCCAGGCCGAGCGTCCTCGCGAAGCGCTCTTCTTTCCGCTGCGCGATCTCTTCGAGCAGTTCGTCACCGCGTACGGAGCGCACTCGCGAGGCGAGCACGATCTGCTGGACCGGATCGGCGCGTCGCTCGGAGAGCAGCAAGCAGCCGCCCTGCGCGAGCTGTTGCGCGGGATCTGATCCTTCGTGCTCCCCTCCCAAGACGGCGCGGAAGACGCTCCTGGGCGCATCATGGCGCCGTAAAAGGCGCCTCGAGCGGGCGACAACGCGGGCAACGAGTCGGTGGACCGCCGACGATCCCGCTTCGTCACGACCGGAGAAAGGCCATTCTTTCTTCCGAGGTCGCCGGCGGTCCGCCGACTCGTTGTCGCCGCCACTACGCCATTCGACGGCGCGCTCTGTCGTCGCTGCCTCTGGCTGCAATGGCACCGGCGCGCATCCGCAGCACGCACGCAAGCGCCTTATCCTCCATCAGATGCACGAGGTTTCTCATCTGGTGGCTGCAGGGCGCGAGCCCCCAGTCGACCACCAAGTGCTGATCCAGGGTCTCGTCGTCGAACCTCAGCGCGGGCCGTTCGCTCGCGCGAACGATGAATGGGCCGAAATGGCAGCCCGATTGGAACGTGAGGATCGAGAGGCCCTGCATCGGAGCAAAGAACTGCAGATGCCACATTCCACGCACGAGCCACGCAGGTCCGAGCGCGCACGGACCCGGCGGCGACCTTACCTCCCACTGGCCGCGTACGAAGAGCAATCGTCGTCCGACGGGATCGTGGAGTCGATCATCTGCAGCGAGTTGCTCCTCCGGCACTGCAATGGCTTCGGGTCGCTGTTCTCCCATTCGGCTCACCGTGATTCACCTTCGACCACGACCCATGGGTACATCCCATTCGGGACAGCTTCAAGATGAATTTGAAAGTGACTTTCATTCTCTCTCATCAAGGGGTGCATCGACGACCCACAACTTCGTGCCTCGTCCTCCCTCGAGAGCGCGAATGGGGACATCGAAGGCCTCGGAGAGCACGCTTTCGTGCAAGTCTCTGGCGGGGCCCGCATAAGCGGCCCTTCCCTTCCGCAAGACCATGACGACGTCGGCGTAGCGGGACGCGAGGCTGAGATCGTGCAGCACCACGATCGCTCCGCAATCATGGGCCACGCGTGCGCGAACCAGACCGAGGACGTCGTGTTGGTGCCGCGGATCGAGGCTCGCGCTGGGCTCGTCGAGGAGCAGCAGCCGAGGCGCTGCATCCGAGGCTTCGATCTGCGCGAGGACGCGGGCCAATTGGACGCGCTGCTGCTCGCCTCCGGACAGCGTCGCGTAGGTCCTGCGGGCGAATCCCGCGAGGCCCACCTCTCCCAAGAGCCGCTCGGCAAGCGCGCTCTCTGCCGGTTCCCCTCGCGAAGCGAACGGCGTCCTGCCCAAGCGGACGACCTCCAACGCGGTGAAATCGCTCGTCACCGAGAATCGTTGGCGCAGCAGCGCGCGCCGCCGCGCGAGACCTTCGACGCCGAGGTCGGCGAGCGGCCGACCATCGAGCAGAACGCGCCCCGAGGTCGGCGTCAGGCTGCCCGACAGCACGGAGAGGAGCGTCGATTTGCCCGCGCCGTTCGGCCCTACGATGGCCATTACCTCGCCGGCCGAGAGCTCGAGCTCGACGTCCGAGAGAAGCACGCGATTGGCGCGAACCACGCCGACTCCTTCGGCCCGGAGAAGCGTCACGCGGCCTCCGGCGCCGTGCGGCGAAGGAGCAGCGCGTAGAAGAACGGCGCCCCGAGGAAGGCGGTCACCACGCCGATCGGAAGCTCCGCAGGGCTGACGAGCGTGCGCGCCAGGGTGTCCGCGACGATGAGGAGAAGAGCACCGCCAATCGCTGATCCGATGATGGTGATGCCGTGATGGTTGCCCCAGACCAGGCGAACGAGATGGGGAACCACGAGCCCGACGAAGCCGATTGGTCCCGAGACGGCGACGGCGGCGCCGACCCCCAAGGCGGTGAGGATGATGGCGGCGGCACGAGTTCGCTCGACGTGAACGCCGAGATCGCGAGCCTCGGCTTCGCCCAAAGCCATCGCGTCGAGCCCGCGAGCGAGCGCCGGAAGCACGAGCACGGCGATCCCGAGAGGGAGCGCGCTCGCGGCGAGCCGAGCCCATGTGGAGCCGCCGAGGCTACCCAGGAGCCAGAAGGTCAGATCGCGCTGCTTCGCGTCGCTGGCGGCGTAGATCAAGAGACCTATCGCTGCGCCGCAGAACGCCTGCACGGCGATGCCGGCGAGCAGCAGCGTTACGGTACCTTGCGCCCCGCCCGCGCGCGCTGCCAGCGTGGTGATCAGCGTCGCGATGAGCCCGCCTGCAAAAGCGGCCAATGGCGTCGCCCATATCGGGTTGACGCCGTGAGATAGAACGATGACCGACGCTGCGCCCAGCGCTGCGCCGAGCGAGACGCCGAGGAGCGCCGGCTCCGCCAACGGGTTGCGAAAGACGCCCTGCATCGTCGCGCCCGACGCGCCGAGCGCCGCGCCGACGGCGAGGGCCGTCGCGACGCGGGGCGCACGGATATCGAGCAGGACGGCGATGTGCCGTGGGTCGGAGGTCCCCGATGGAACGAGCCCCAAGACTTCGGCGAGGGCTCGCAGCACGTCCCCGCAGCCCATCTCGACTGCGCCCGTCACGAGCGACAGTGCGAGCACCGTCGTTGCGACGACGGCGAGGAGGAGCCAGCGAAGACGCATCGTTCCTTCAGCCGAAGACCTTCGACGCGACTTCGTCGATCGCCTTCGCGACACGCGGCCCGAGCCCCAGGAGCAGGAGATCGTCGACGGCGACGACGCGCCGGCCCTGCGCCGCCGGCGTCTCGGCGAGGCCCGGGGTAGCGAAGAGCTTGTCCGGGCCACCGAGGCTCGCCAACCCCTTCTCGGGCGCGAGGACCACGTCGGGCCGAGCGCGGACCACCGCTTCGGGTGTGAGCTGCATGAATCCCTTGAGATCCGCGGCGGCGTTCTCGCAGCCGGCGAGCGAGAGCACGACGTCCGCGGCCGTCTCGCGGCCGCCGACCATCATGGCGCCTGGCCCGCGGGCGTACAGAAAGAGCACGCGCGGACGGGCTGCGCGCCCCCGAGCGCGCTCTCGAAGCGCAGCAATGGCGGCTCGAAGGTCGCTCGCGATCTCTTCCGCACGTGGCGTCCTGCCCAGCTCGGCGCCGACCGCGAGCACCCGAGCCGGGATCGCGTCTGCGGTCCTCGGGCTCTGGATGGTGACGACGTTCACCCCGGCGCGACGAACCTGCTCCAGAACGTCGGGCGGTCCAGCTTCTTCGCTGACCAGAAGGAGCGTCGGCAGGAGCGACAGCACCCCCTCGGAAGCCAGCTGGCGCTGGTAGCCGACCTTGGGGAGCGCAGAGGTTTCAGCCGGATACGTACTGGATGTGTCCGCCCCGACGACGCTCTCCCCCGCACCCAATGCAAAGACGACCTCGGTGAGCGGCCCTCCGGCGACGACGACGCGAGGACCATCGCTTGCGGACGGCTTCGCCCGATCGCCGCACGCGACGCCGAGCGCAGCGAGAGCCGCGAGGAGCTCTCGCCTTCTCATGCGCCGACCTCGCCCAACGACGCGAGCAGCGAGCGCCAATCCGCGCCTTCGGCTTGGCCGGGCTTCCGCTTCGAGAAGAGGAGCGCGACCGTTTCGTTCGCAGCATCGTAGAGCTCGAGCGAGGTCACGTCGCCGTCGGCGGTCGGCTTGCGAACGACGAATGCGCGAGCGATCGCCTCGTCTTTCACGTGGAGGTTGAAGCCGGGATCGAGCACGTTCAAATACCCCGCCATCCTCTTGATCGTCCGAACCGGGCCGGTGTGGATTTGGAGCACGCCGCGGCTCCCCACGAAGATCATGATCGGCCGCTCGTCTTTCGATGCGCGCTCGAGCACCGTCTCGAAGCCGCTCGTCTTCACCTGACGCGCCCGGTTGCGACCGGCGAGCTCGAGGGCGCGAACGCGGGGGAGCTCGAACCTGCGCAAGAGGCCGAAGAACTCGTGCGTATCCTTCATCGAATCCCACGCTGCATGAAACTCACCGAGCTTCTCGATGGAGAGCGATCGATGGGGCTCGGGCTTCGGCAGCCCGGCAGGGTCGGTAAGCGGCCCCTCGTCTCCGGCGATACGCTCCGCGGCGAGCGCGCGTAGCGCATTCTTCGCGTCGTCGGACTCGGGGAAGACCTTGAAGACGCTGTCGCCCTGTCGATCGAACACCTGGAGGCTCGTACGGGGACCGCTCGGGAGCTCGTCCTCCACGAGGAAACAAGAATGCCAATGGTGAAAGAAGATGCGCAGGTCGATGTCCTCACCCACCACCTGGCCGAGGGGGCATCCGTCCGACGCTTCGATATCGCGAAAGCGTCCCCAGCGTTCGATCACCGCATGCTCGTTGCGGGTCATCGTCTTGACGTCGGAGAGGCCTGCGAGAGCGCGCACGAGCGATTGAAACGGGCCGCGCAGCCTCCTTGCACCGGGCTGGGTGCTCACGAGCTCCGCCTCGCTGATGCCGAGCGCACGTGCCGCGTCGCGCGGATAGGGCCTCATGGGGTCACCTCGGCGATTCGCATCGTGTAGCGCCCGCCCGCCATGCCGTGGCTTCCGTCCGGGTTTGCGTAGTAATCGAGGATCTCGAGCTTGAAGACGCTCGTCCCGTCCCCGCCGCGAACGAGCCAGGTCCCCGCCCCCGGCGTCACGACCGCGTTCTCGTAGTCGTACCAGCCGTCGAACGCTGTCGCGATCGCGCCTGTGGCATCGGTAAAGAGGTTGCAGTCGGCGTCGAACCACACCTCGGTTTGGAACGTCGCGCTCGCGTCCACGGCGGTCACGTCCTCGAATGGCTTGTCGAGACGGATCGCGCCGCCCGCTCCGGCGTAGCCGCCGTCGCCGGAGTTGCTGCGAAGGATGGGCCGCTTGATCGCGATGTCCCAGGTGGCATCCGTGTCGGCGGACGGGTCGGTGAGATCGACGCGCGCACGCGCCGCGAAATCGACATAGATCCAGGGATTGGTGGCCTGCTCGGAGATCCCGCCGGCGCTCGCATCGACGAACAGGGTCGCGACGCCGTTCTCTTCTTCGAGAATCGTGACGGCGCCCTCGCTCACCTGGTCGATGGGAACGAGCGCGAGGTCGCGAGCGTCGACACAATCCGGTGGCGCTCCGCTGCTCGAGCTCGCGCTGCCCGTGGACGCCGTGCTCGTGGAGGACGCACCCGTCGTGGGTCCGGCCGACGCTGTCGATCCCTCGCCTCCACCCGGTCCGGCTGCGTCATCGCCGCAAGCGACGTGCAAGCTGCCGATCAACGCGATGATTGATCCATTGAACCTCAAGGCAACGACCCTCCAATCCTCTTCACGCGCAGCTGAATGGTTCCGACCGACGAGGCGGTGGACCCGGTGAATCCGTCGAACGCCACGAAGAACGGCGTCTCGCCGTCCGAGCCCGCGACGAGCCACGTCGCGCGAACGGGCTCGAGAGGGCTCGTCCCGGGCTCGAGCCATCTGCCGGAGAAGGCGCTGACGACGCCGTCGCCGCGCCAAGCGAGGCCGGGCGTCGTGAGCGCCGCGTGGTCGATCCCCTCGAAGGCCGCCAGCTCCGACGCGGCGGTGCGCTCCTTCACCTCTTCGAGCGTCTCGGTCGCGAGCGCCGCTGCCTGAAGGTTGACCGCTTCGACGCCGCCGGGCCCGCCCTCTTCGCCGTTGACGCTGATCGAGTCGCGGCGGAAGCAGATGTCCCATTCGGCGCTCGCAGCGGCCTCGGCCGGCGTCAGCGCGAGCCTCGCACCCGTGGACAGAACGATGCACCCGCTCGGATCGGCGTCGGTCGCGCCCCCGCCGGCGGTCCCGTCGACATTCTCCCAGAGCGTCGTCGCCTCGGCGCCCTGGGCGGTGACACGCGCGGTGCGAAGCTGGTAGAGCGCGCTGATCGGCGCGCCCTCGACCTCGCCGTAGTACCCGAGCACCTGGACCTTGAAGAGCTCGTCCCCGCGTCGAACGCCGATGACGTGGTAGCGGGTGTAGAGGGCGTGCGTGGCTCCCTCGTATTCGTACCAATCGAAGAACGCGCCGCCGGGCTCGTCCTCGATCATGAAGGGGATGTCCGACGGGACGCCGTCTGCGATGAACTGCACCGCGTCGAGCGGTCCGAAGGCCCTCGACGATCCCGAGCCCGACGCGCCGCCGTTGGTGAAGACGTCGAGGTTGTCAATCTCGAGCTCCCATGCGTCGGAAGCCGTGACCACCGCCGGGGCGTCGAGGTCTACGTAGACCGGCCCGGGCTCGGACGGGACCTCGAGCAGGGTGCCCTTCTCGAACGGGTTGCCGCCGCTGCCGCCGACGCCCGAGGGCGAGCCGCCTCCCGGGTTCGAGCCGCCGGGGGCGTCGTCGTTCGGGATCTCGTCGCAGCCGATGGCCGAGCAGCCAATCAGGGTCGCAATGGCGGACCTCAGGTTCATCATTCACTCCGGTTCAGGGAATTCGCTCGAAATGCCGAGGTAAAAAGTTCGGCCCTCAGCGGGCCGTTGATCGCCGGCGCGCTCGGGGTCCTTTTGAGCCCCGAGCAGATCGAGGACGCCGGCGTACGCTTCACCCCCTGGCCAGGTCTTCTGTGCGACGCGCACGTCGAGGGTCGCGAAGGCCGGTGCGCGCAACGTGTCCTCGAGGTAGGCGTCGAGGACCGCGCGGAAGCGCGCGTAGAGCGAGAGACCGATCGGGGTCTGGGTGAAGGCCGAGACCAGGAAGGTGTGCGGCGGCCGTCCCGGGAGCGGGCGGTCGATGGTCTCGTCGCGCGTGAAGAGGTAGGCGTAGCCCGCTTCGGCGCGGAGATATTCGTGAGCACGAGCGCGAATCGAAGCGCCTGCGCCCGAGGTTCGCGCAGCACCGACGTTCACATACGTGTAGTCGTCGACGCCTGCGAGCCCCGAGCTCGTCTCGGCGAGCTCGAGATCGATGAGGTCGTCGACCCAATTGGCGAAGCCGTTCGCTCGAAGCTCCACGAACCTGTGCAGCTTCCACCCGACGTCCCCTTGGAGCCCCCACGAAGTCTCCGGAGAAAGGTCGGGGTTGCCGATCACGCGGTAGCCGAAGACGCTGTGATCGAAGCTGAACCCGACCTCTTTTGCCGACGGCGCGCGATAGCCGCGACCGCCGCTCAGTCGCAACGACAGCGTCGGGTGAGGCCGCACCAGGAGCGCCAGCCGCGGCGCCGCCGCGACACCATAGCGAGGGCTCGCTTCGACCCTTCCACCGAGGACGATTGCTATCTCTTCGACGGGATCGACGCGCACCTGTGCATAGGTCGCCCCCCCGCCGAGCTGCGTCGGCACGACCTCAGGCCTCTCGGAGGTAGCGACCTGCGTCCCCTCCAGCGTGCTCCGCGTGAGCTCCTGGTGGAACGACTCGATCTCGCCCCGAGCACCGACCAGAAAAGATGCGACCTCACCGTCGAAGAAGGAGCCCGTCGCTTCGACGGATTGCATCGTGTGAAACCGTGAACGCGACTCGTCGAGCGGCGAATCGCGCCGGTCGCGACGCGTTTCGTTCCAGAACCATTGCTTCGCCAAGCTCAGCGAGAGCTCGTGTCCGGCCCCCAATGCGAGCCGGTCGCGGAGCCGGACCGAGAACCGATCGGTGCTGTCGGGAAGGTCGACGAGGAACGTGCCGAGCCCCGGAACGTCTTGGCCGTCCACGCCGCGCGCGGCTTCATGCGCGTATTTGATGCGCGCACCGATCTCGTGCCCGCTACCGAGGTCGAAGCCGGCGCGCAAACCGGTGTCCACGCGATAGAGGTCGGGAATGGTCGTGTCCGGCGGAGCGAGCACGACGGCCGTCGACCCGTGGAAGCCGCTCTCGGCCGCTACCCAGCCCGGCCCTTCGCGGTAGGCGATCTCGCCGAGCGCCTGGCCGCCCCAGCGATGCCGGCCTTCGAGCTGGAAGCGCCCCGACCAGCCTTCGACCTCGGGCGCTGCGCTGATCACGTTGATCACGCCGCCGATCGCGCTCGTCCCGTAGAGCGCGCTCATCGGACCGCTCACGATCTCGATCCTCGAGATGCCGCTCAGCGAGAGCTTGGAGAGATCGACCGCTCCGCCAAAATCGCCGGCGACACGCTCGCCGTCTTCGAGGACCAATACGCGGTCCCGGTCGAGACCGCCGATCTGCGCCGCAGCCGGCCGGCCGAGCGATCCGTACGCTGACGGATTGACCTCGCTGCCGAGCTCACCGGCCACGGCGTCGCCGACGTTTTGCGCCCCGCGCCGGGCTGCCTCGACACGGGGAACGACGCCGACGCGCATCACCGATTGGTTGTCGTTCTGAGGACGACGACCGTCGGTTACGACGACGTGGAGGTCGCCCTCGTCTGCCGGCTCCGGCGCGGCGTCCTCGGCTTCATCGGCCGCGCGTAGCGGTCGCGGCGTGAAGCAGACGAGGGAGAGCGCGGCAACCAGCATCGGTCGCATCCAGAATGCAAATGATTATCATTTTCATTTTCAAGAAGACAAGGGGAATGTGACCCATCGACCGGCGCTGAGGCGCCGGGTTCTTCGAAACGCGCACCCTTGTGCGGTCTTCAGCCGAGCTCGACGACGCCCGTTGCCTCTGCACGAATGCGTGCAGTCCCGCCGAGGACGAGCGGCTCGTTGCGCCTGCCGTGACCCGCCGGGAAGCCGGCAACGACGGGGATGCCGAGCGGCGCGAGCAGCTCGCGGAGGACGCCAGACGCGGTAGCGCCGTCGGGCCCCGGCGAGCAATCGGTGAGCTCGCCGACGATGAAGCCGCGCGCCCGGCGGAAGTGTCCGCCGACGAGCAGGCCGGCGAGCATGCGATCGAGCCTGTAGGGTCGCTCGGTCACGTCCTCGATGAAAATGATGGATCCGTCAGGAACATGAAGACGGCCGGCGGCGGCGCACGTTCCGGATCGAGCCGGGCGGCTATCACATCTGCTGGCTCGCGTTCAGCCCGGACGGGTCGCTGCTGGCGGTGGAGTGTTGCCACCGCGTCGAGCTGTGGGACGTGGCCACGGGGGCCCGCCGCGCGGTGGTGCTGGAGGTGCCCTGGGGGACGTCGTTCGCCCCCCGCGGCGTGGCGTTCTCCCCCGACGGGGGCACCCTGGCGGTGACGCCCACGCAGCAAAGCCCGCTGGTCCTGTACGACGTGGCCTCGGGGGGGGCACGGCACCTGCCGCCTCCGGTGAGTCACCTCTACTGCGGCGGGACGGTCGCGTTCTCCCCGTGCGGGCAGCGGCTCGCGGTGATCACGGCGGACCACATTTGGCATGTGCACCTGCTCGACCTCGCCGGGCGGGTCGTGGCCCGGCTGGACTTCGCCGGCGCCCGCGACCTCGCCTTCTCTCCCGACGGCCGGGCGCTGGCGGTGGCGGGGATCGAGGACTCACTGGGGCTGTTTACGCTCGACGGCGGGCCGCTGGGCGCGTACACCTGGCACGTAGGCGGCGTGGCGACGGTCGCCTTCTCGCCTGACGGCCGCTGGGTGGCGACGTCCTCGGAGGACGGGACGGTCAAGCTGTGGCCGGCGGGGGCGCTGCTCGGCGGAGGCACGAACTGACGGAAGGAGGGACGGATGGCGCCGCAGCACTCGCCGCGCTTCCTGGCGCTGGTGAAGGACGCGAAGACGCGCGTCCGGGAGACGACGGTGGACGAGGTCAAGGCGCGGATGGACCGGGGGGAGAAGCTCGCGCTGGTGGACGTGCGCGAGGAGAGCGAGTACGCGAAGGACCACCTGCCCGGGGCGGTGCACCTGGGCAAGGGGGTGATCGAGCGGGACGCGGAGGCGAAGTTCCCGGACCCGTCCGCGGAGTTGGTGCTGTACTGCGGCGGGGGGTATCGCTCGGCGCTGGCGGCGGACGCGCTGCAGAAGATGGGGTACACGAACGTGATCTCGATGGACGGGGGCATCCGCGACTGGCGGCCCGGCAATGCCGTGGGCCAGTTCCGCATGCCCGGCTGCATGGCCGAACTCGGCCTGACGGACATGGATCTGGTCGAGGCGCGCGCGGCG
>JBGTSH010000129.1:0-26189 GCA_041940405.1 Polyangiaceae bacterium | reverse complement strand
TCGCTCCTTCGACAAGGGCACGCTCCTCAAGATCCTGGTCCCCGCCGGAAGCATGGTGAGCCTCGGCCAACCGGTCGCCGTGATCGGCAATCCGGGTGAAGACGTCTCGTCGATCGTCGCCTCGGCAGGCGGCAGCGCGAAAGCCGCCCCCGCCGCTGCGCCCTCTCCCGCGCCCTCTCCCGCGCCCTCTCCCACGCCCTCTCCCACGCCCTCTCCCACGCCCTCTCCCGCGCCCTCTCCCGCGCCCTCTCCCGCCCCCTCGAGCGACGGCCGCGTCAAAGCTTCCCCCTACGTCCGCAAGCTCGCCCGAGAGCGCGATCTCTCGCTCGCCGGCGTATCGGGCTCCGGTCCCGGGGGTCGCATCGTCGCGCGCGATCTCGACTCGCTCCCCGCTGGCGGCGCGAAGCCCGCGGCCCGCGCTCCCTCGGCACCTGCCCGCCCGAACGGCGCCGCTGCCCTGCCCGAGTCGAAGCCGCTCAGCATGATGCGCAAGACGATCGCGCGGAGGCTCACCGAGTCGAAGCAGACCGTTCCGCATTTCTATCTGACGATCGACATCGACGCCGATCCGCTCCACGAGCTGCGCGAGCGCATCAACGCCGACCTCGCGGCGGCTTTGAAGGATCAGGCACCCAAGATCAGCTTCAACGACTTGGTCGTAAAGGCCGTGGCCCTCGGTCTGGTCCGCGTCCCCGAAGCAAATGCGCAATTTACGGCGGAGGCACTGCTCTATCACCGGCGCGTCGACATCTCGGTCGCGGTCGCCGTCGAAGACGGGCTCGTCACACCCGTCGTCCGCGACGCCGACCACAAGGGCGTCCTCGAGATCGCGCGCGAGATCCGCGATCTCGCCGGCCGCGCGCGCGACAAGAAGCTCAAGCCCGAAGAGATGACCGGCGGCACCTTCAGCGTCTCGAACCTCGGGATGTACGGGATCGACGAGTTCTCGGCGGTCATCAACCCGCCCGAGGGCGCGATCCTCGCCGTCGGACAGGTCAGGCGCGAGCCGGTGGTCCGCGGAGAAGAGGTCGTCCCCGGTCGCAGGATGGCGATGACGATGTCGTGCGATCACCGCGTGATCGACGGCGCCGTCGGCGCGACCTTCTTGAAGGCGCTTCGCGCGATCCTCGAGCACCCGACGCAGATTCTTCTGGGGTGATCATGGTCCTTCGAAGCCGGCAGGACTAGCGATGGCGGGTCGGCGCGTCGCCTCTGTCCTCGCTGTGGCCGCCGTCGCGCTCTGGAGCGAACCGCACAGCGAGGCCGGACCGCTCCGCACGAAGACGCGCGCCAAGTCGACCGAGAGCGTCGTCGTCCTGCGTCCGCCTGTCGAAGGCCGCGTCCTGATCCGTGGCGGCATTTTTCGGATGGGCTCGGATCACGCCGAGCTCGCGCTCGCGATGGCCCTCTGCCGCTCCGAGCCGGCCGGCGATCTCTGCGGGGAGGATTGGTTCACCGACGAGTACGCGCCGCACCCTGTCGAGCTCACCGACTATTGGATCGATCGGACCGAGGTGACGGTGGGTGATTACACCCGGTGCGTCGACACCGGGCCCTGCAACCCCATCCCGCTCGCCGCGGGCGGCCGACGGTTCGTCGAGCCGGAGCTGCCCGTCACCCTCGTGACGTGGGCCGACGCGACGACCTACTGCAGGTTCCGCGGCGGCCGCTTGCCGACCGAGGCCGAGTGGGAACGCGCGGCGCGCGGCACGGCGAACCGACGCCTACCGTGGGGAAACGTCTTCGATCCGTATTTCGTCAACGGCGGCCGACTCGGCCTCGAGTGGTTCTCCGAGAAGGACGGTTTCGCCGAGCTCGCTCCCGTCGGATCGTTCGTGTACGGACAGACGCCCGACGGCATCGCAGACCTCGTCGGCAACGCCGAAGAGTGGGTGGCCGATTGGTGGGCGCCCGAATACCCGGAAGCCACGGAGCGAAACCCGAAGGGCCCCTCGGTCGGCGATCTCAAGGTGGTCCGAGGCGGGAGCTACTCGTCCCCCGCCGCGATGCTCCGCGGACAGAGCCGAGAGGCGGCACCTCCGAGCCAGCGCCGTCCGTGGCGCGGCTTTCGGTGTGCGTACGATCCTTGAGCCGCGGACTGGCATCGTGAGCGCAGGCGACGTAGATCGAGCGTGCGTTGCGAATCGCACACCTCTCCGACCTGCACCTCTTGGATCTCACGGGTGCAGTACCGTCCCGCATCTTCAACAAGCGGTTCACGGGGTATTTGAACCTGCGGCTTCGCCGCGGGCACAAGCACAAGGCGGAGCCGGTGCTCGCCGCGGGCCGAGCGCTCAAAGATCTTGAGGTCGATCACGTCGTCATCACTGGCGACGTGTCGAACTTGGCGCTCGAGCGGGAGTTCGATCGGGTGCGCGACTTCCTCGAAGGCGACATCGGGCTCGCGCCCGAGCAGATCAGCGTCGTCCCGGGCAACCACGACGTCTACACGCGCGGCGCCGCGCGCAGCCGGCGGTTTTCCACCTGGTTCGCGCGGTACATGAAGTGCGATCTCCCCGCGGTCTCGGGCGGCGAAGGATTTCCGTACGTGCACCTTCGCGGATCCGTCGCGCTGATCGGCGTCTCGACCGCCGTTGCGCGGCTGCCGTTCGTCGCCTCGGGCAGCCTGGGTGAGGTGCAGATCGAGCGCTTCGAGAAGCTCCTCGATCATCCAGAGGTCAAGAAGCGCACCCCGGTCATCCTCCAGCACCACCCGATCCACAACCCCACGTCGCGCATCAAGACGCTGCTCGAGGGATTGGTCGACGCCTCGGAAGAGATTCGTGCGCTCGCGCGCGTCTCGCGCGGGCTCGTCCTTCACGGCCATCTGCACCGCCGCCAAGCGCGAACGCTGACGACGCCCTCGGGCGTCATCCGCTCGATCGGTGCGACGAGCGCGTCGATGCTCCACGAGGACACCGATCGAATGGCCGGCTTCAACCTCTACGACATCGACGACGACGGCTCGATCGCCAAGCTCCATGCGCGTCGGTACGACCCCGCGTCGGGTGGGTTCGTCGAGACGCGCATCCCCGGGGTCTAGGGCGCGTCTCTAAACCAGTCAGGTCCAAAAACGATACCGGGCACGGGCACGGGCACGGGCACGACTCGGGTGACGAAAGGACGGGAAAGGGGTCGCGGGCTCGAGACCGGGAAACGAAGCACGTTGGACGGGCACGTCAGGCCTTGTCGGGAACGGGGGGCGTCTCGAAGCTGCTCGTAGCTTCACGAGCATCGAGACAAGTCGAAGGAGGAGCTCTTTGCCGAGGCAGTGATCGGCGTCGGTGATGTGTAGACCGACTGTCACGGCCCGTACGAAGTCGGCAGATCGCGCCACGGCGCGCCTGTCCGCAGGATCCAAGCATTGCTTCAATGAGCGGACGATGGGGCTTGGATGGCTTATCCATGTCCGTCCCGCCTGCTTCGTTCCCCGCTTTCGGGTCCGCGACCTCTTCTCCGTGCCTGCTCTCCCCGATTCGTGCCCGTGCCCGTGCCCGTGCCCGTGCCCGATTGCTTTGGGAGACTCCCCGTTTGAAGACGCCCCTAGTCGTTCCAGCTGAAAGCAAGTGGGGTTGGGGCCCCCACGCGCAGTGGCTCGCGAGAACAGCGCAAACGAAAACCGCGCGAAGTGTCAGCTTCGCGCGGCCGTGCTTACAGCACCTGTTTTAGGACGTGGTCGTAAAAGACAGGTCGGAGCTCAGTTGGGGCTCGCTTGCCGCGTCACGTTGATGGCTTGGAGGCCCTTCGGGCCTTCTTTGATGTCGAACTCGACGACCTCATCCTCGAAGAGACGGCGACGACCCTCCCCATTGATCTGGGAGTAGTGGACGAAAACGTCCGGGCCGCTCTCTTGCTTGATGAAGCCCCAACCCTTTTCGTCGTTGAACCACTTGACCTTGCCAACTGCCATGAGCTCCTCCACTTCCATTTCGTCGAGAGGAGAGCTCTTGTTAAGCGAGCCCTGCCCAGCGCTGCCCTTCCTCCCCGCTTCGTGCGCCGACCCTCGGCTTCTGGGGAAGACCCATGCCATAGGCGACACTTCTGACACGCGCCGACGACTCGCGTGCTCGAAGGGCCGCCCGCACACCGGAGGACCGGCGTGCTGCCCTCGACGAGCGGGCGGAACGTAGACGGGGGCCGACCCAAAGGTCAAGCGGAGGTTTGTCTTTCCCCGGCTCTTGTTCTTCGCGCCGAAAATACGGTTAGTATCCGACTCCGTCGGCTCGGGACTACGAGGACATGTTCTCCATCATCATCAGCGAGAAGGGGGGCGCGGAGCGTCGAGAAGGCTTCGACAAAACCGAGATCAACGTAGGCCGCGTGCAGGGCAACGATCTCATGCTGCCGAAAGGCAACGTGTCGAAGCGCCACGCGCGGCTCCTCTTCCGTGATGGCCGGTTCATCGTCACCGATCTGAAGAGCACGAACGGCACCTACGTAAACGGCCGCAAGATCGCGCAAGCGACGATCGTTCGTGAAGGCGACAAGATCTACATCGGCGATTTCGTCCTGCGGATCGAGCTGTCGCAAGAGCAAGCGGCCGCGGCCGCAGCGGCAGAGGCGCCGCCTCCCCCGACGCCGTCGGTCAACGAGGAGTCCAGCGAGGGCGAAGCGCCCGCTGGTGCAGGTTCCTTCGCGGCGCGTGGCGCCGCGCCGCCGCCCCTTCCCGGCGCGCCGACGGCCGGCCCTCCGCCGATGCCCATGGCGCCCGCGCTGGCTCCCATGCCTCCGAGCCCGGTACCGGGTGGCGGCATGCAGCCTCCCCCGATGATGCACGGGTCGCAGATGCCGACCGGCCCCTCGCCGCTCGCGGGCATCGCGCGCGAAACTGCGCTCGGTCCGGGGCCGACGGCTCCTCCGCACGTTGCCCCTTCTCAGCAGGGCTCGCACGCAGGCCCGCTGCCGGGTGCCCCGATGCCGCCGGCGCCGGTCCAACCCATGGGTCAGCCGCCCATGGCGCAGGGCCCGATGGGCCAGCCTCCGATGCAGCCCCCCATGCACGGCAGCCCGATGGGCGGAATGCAGCCGCCCACCCCGGCCATTGGGGCTCCCCCGGTCACGCCGGCGGCGCCGATGCCGCCCGTCCCGAGTGCGCCGCCCATCGCGCCCCCCATGGTCGCGCCTGAGCCGCCGGCGCCGCCCCCGGTGATGCAGCCGCCGTCGTACGTCGGGGCCATGCCTTCGGCGCCCGCGCCGCAGCCGCCCGCACCGCCGCCTATCGTTGCGTCGCCCTCCGCGCCGCCCGCGGTGACCCCCGCGCCGAGCGGGCGTCCGGAGATCGGCAAGATCACTGCGCCGCCTCCAGCGTCGACGCCCGCGTCTTCGGGATCGGCGCAGCCGAGCCAGCCGCGCTCGAGCGTGCGCAGCGCGGCGCAGAGCGAAGGCGTGGTCGATGCTTCGCAAGCCGCGGCGCACCGAGCCGCTCTGGCCGCGCTCGTCGATCACCTCGGCTCGGCGATGGATCTCACACCGCTCGCGAACGGCGATCTACCGGCGCCCGTCGTCGCAGCGGTCGAGCGAGCGCTGGGCGAGCGCGCCGCGTCGCTCCGATCTTCGGGCGATCTCCCGCCCGGCGTCGACGCCGACACCCTCGTGGGCGAAGCGCGACGCGAGCTCCTGGATCTCGGCCCGATCGGCCCGCTCCTCGAGGACGAATACGTCGAAGAGGTGCAGGTCATCCGGGCCGATCATGTCGTCGCGATGCACGGCAAGAAGCAGGTGGCGACCGAGATCGCCTTCACGTCGGAGGCAGCTGTCGCTCGCGTCCTCAGGCGGCTCTGTCGGCGATCCGGAACGCCTCTCGGCGATCGCGAGCAGTTCGTCGACCGCCGTCTCGATCACGGCGCGCGCCTCTTCGGCGTCGTGCCGCCCGCGTCGGGCGACTCGCACATGCTGGTCATCCGCAAGCCCCAGCGCGCCCTCTCGACGGTGGACGATCTCGTCCGCTCCGGAGCGCTCTCGCGAGCGATGGCCTCGCTCCTCGGTCAAGCGGTGCAGGGTCGCGCCAACGTCCTCGTGACCGGCGGCATGGGCAACGGCGCCTCCGCCCTCTTGGGCGCGCTCGCCGGAGCCGGAAACATCGAAGACCGCGTGGTCGTCTTGCAAGAAGACGACGAGCTGATCTTCAATCAGCCGCACACCATCTCGATGCTCATCGGCGACACGAGCGACGAGGGCGCCCGCGCGGTGCGCGCTGCCATCCGCGTTCGGCCGGATCGCCTGGTCGTCGGCGCCTTCGCGGGCCACGTCGTGGGTGAGGTCGTCGACGCGATCGGCGACGGCATCGACGGCGTGCTCGCCGCTGCGCGCGCGCCGACGCTGCGTCATCTCGTCGCCCGTCTTCCTGCCGATCTTTCGGCGACGCGAGCGATGCTCTCGCTCGAGACGGCGCGCGAGTGGCTCGCGTCCTCGTTCGATCTCGTCCTCGAGGTCGCGCGCCTTCGCGACGGGCGTCACCGCGTGATGCGAATCGCCGAGTTCACCCTCGAGCCGAACAACCCGCTCGGCCTCCGGGACATCTTCACCTTCACCGTCGAGCGCACCGCCGCCGGCGGCGCCGTCGAAGGCACGTTCCATCCGAGCGGCGTCGTCCCTCGCCTCGCCGAGGACCTCGTGGCTCGCGGCGTGCCGATCGACCTGTCGATCTTCAAGCGCGCGAACCGCTGATCGCGTCGGCTCGCGCCCCCCGCGTCTCGATCCGCTTTCCCAAGAGGACCGAAACGGCGAGCAGCGCGAAACCGAACGCGGTCACTGCCGAAGCCATGCCGACCGCGCGGTGCAGCGGTTCGAACACTTCGAGGTAGCTCGCATACCGCCGGGGCATGCCCTCGCGCCCCAAGCGGACCATGTGGAACGTCGTAGCGAAGAGCCCAAACGGGATCACGATCGCTGCGAGGATCGCCGGGACCTGCGCGTACCGCCTGCCGGTGAGCTGCTCGAACCAAGCGTGCGCTCCCGCCAAACCCGCGAGCAAGACGACGCTGCCCTCCGCGTGCCGCCGTGCGACGTCGAAATACGTGTCGTGCAGATAGAGCTCGACGGGAGCGACGGCGATCACGGCGCTGACGGCAGCGAGGAGGAGAAGGGCTGGCGCGACGCCGAGGACCACGAAGAGGACCGGCACGACGCTCGGCCGTGAGGTCGATTCGGCGTCGCGTCGCCGCAGCAAGAGGTGGAGGCCCAGCACGAACGCCATGAGCGCGTTCGCCGCGCCGACGCGAGCCGCGCTGGTCCACTCGTAGAGCACGACGAAGCTCGGGTGGATCGGGAAGCGCTCGAGCGAGGCGACGCCGCCGGCCAAGCACTCGTATGCGATCCAGCCGAGGCCCACGACGAACGCGAGGGGCGCCACCGTGCTTCGCGCCGTCTTGTTCGTCATCCCGCGAACGCACACCAGCCCCAGATGCACGCCCATGAGGGCGACGCCCAACGCTACGCCGAAGATCCCGAAGCCTGCACCCTCGCGCTGCGCGGAGGCGACCAGCGACACCACGCCGAGGGTCCAGATCACCCATCCGCCGAGCGCGAGCTTCGCGGTCGTTGCGCTCGACCCGCCCATCGCCGACGGGACCAAGAGCGCGCCGATCCCACACGCGAGGGCCGGGATCGAGACGCCGAAGGCGAGCGTGCAGCCGTGGGTCAGGAAGATCTTGTTGTATGCCTCGGCCCCCGAGGACGACTGGGGGCTCCACAGATGGGCCCGCATCAAGCCCCCAGCCGCACCTCCGACGGTCAAGAAGAAGAGAGCTCCGCCGAGATAAAGCCGCGCGAGCCGCAGATTGCTCGGGCTTAGCCCGCTCGGCCCGAGCGTCTCGACAGCCAGAGGCGCGCGCTCTGACGGCGCCGGGGGCGCGTAGGGGTTCAGCTCGGAGCCGGACACGTCGTAGGCTTGACGCTAGAGCACCCTCGCATCAGCCTGGTAATTGAAATCATGGCGATTCGGACGATCCTCCACTACCCCGACCCGCGGCTTCGCGAGAAGGCCAAGCCCGTCGAGACGATCACGCCCGAGATCGTGAAGCTGATCGACGACATGGCCGAGACCATGTACGCGGCGCCCGGCGTCGGTCTCGCCGCCACGCAGATCGGCGAGCCGCACCGCGTGTTCCTCGTCGACATCGCCGGCGAAGACGAGCCCAGCGATCTGCGCGTCTTCGTCAACCCGGAGATCGTCCAAAAAGAAGGCGACCAAACCTGGGAAGAGGGCTGCCTCTCTTTTCCCGGCGTCACCGAAGAGGTCAAGCGCGCCGCCAAGCTCAAGGTCCGCGCGCTCGACAAAGAGGGCAAACCCTTCGAAGTCGAAGCCGACGGCCTCCTCGCCGTAGCGATCCAGCACGAGCACGATCACCTCGACGGCGTCCTGATGATCGACCACCTCGGGTTGCTCAAGAAGCGGATCGTCAATCGCAAGATGCAGAAAGAAGCCCGCGGCCGCGCGGGCTAGCGTCGCGGGGCGGCAGTAGCGGGCGCAGATCGTCGCGGCGGCTCATAGGGCCGCCGCACTGCGTTTGATCGCGGAAACTGGCTAAGCGGGGAGGCAGGAGGCGGGGAGGCGGGGAGGATTTAGGTCGCGTTGTCCCCGCTCCTGCCTTCCAACTCCGATCTACCACAAGCCTCCAGATCGCCGACAAGTGGTGGCCCCCGGCCGGGCGGCTTTGCGCCCGGCCGAAACACGGCGGACGCGCAGCGTCCGCGCGTGGCGGGAGCGAAGCGACCGCGCGTAGGCGGGAGCGGAGCGATCGCGCGCCCTCTGGCGGACGCGCAGCGTCCGCGCGCCTCCCCGCCTCCTCGCCTCCTCGCTTTGCACGCCGACGGGGATCAAACGCGGTGCCTGGCTCAGCCCGCGCGCCGCGACGATCAGCGCCCGCTATTCCTTCTCGGCGAAGTCGACCCGGCCGTGGACGTACGCGTCGTTACCCACGAGCTCCCAGACGGGCTCCACGATCCGCGGCGCCTCTTCCGGCGTATCCGGCCCGGCCCAGTCGACCGCGCCCGGGCGCCCGCGCGGGCCCAGCAGAATCGGCGCAACGAACGCGTGAAGCCGATGCACGAGGCGCGCAGCCAAGACGCTGCCCGCCAGCTCGGCGCCGCCCTCGACGAGCAGCGACACGATACCCGCTTGCGCGAGGTACCGAAGCGCCGCCTCGACGTCGACCCGCCCCTCAGCCGTCGCAGCGACGCGCGCGATCTCGCACCCGGCCTCGGCGAGCTCTTCGGCGCGCTCCTCCGCAGCTTCGGGCGTCGTGATGACGATCACCGGCGCCTCTTCGGTCGTGCGCGCGAGGCGGCAGTCCGCCGGGAGCCGCAGCGCCGAATCGAAGACGATGCGCCGCGGCTTCCGCCCGGCGTAGTCCGGATCGCGCACCGTGAGTCGCGGATCGTCCGCGAGCGCCGTCCCGATGCCGACCGCGATCGCGTCGCTCGCCGCCCTCAGCTCCTGCACCTTGGCCCGCGCCTCGGGCCCGGTGACCCATCGCGACGCACCGGTCCGCGTCGCGATGCGCCCGTCCAGCGAGAGCGCGAGCTTGAGCGACACGTGCGGCAGCCCGGTCATGATGTACGTCGACCACGGCTCCAAAAACAGCCGCGCTTCGGCACCGAGGACGTCCATGTCGACCTTCACGCCCGAGGCGCGCAGCCGATCGGCGCCACCGCCTTTGACGTGCGGGTTGGGATCGGGGCAGCCGATGACGACGCGCGCGATGCCTGCCTTGAGGATCTGATCGACGCACGGAGGCGTTCGCCCCTCGTGGTTGCAGGGCTCGAGCGAGACGTAGAGCGTGCCGCCCTTGGCGGCCGCCCCCGCTTCGGCGAGCGCGACCTGCTCGGCGTGCGGCTCGCCGGCGCGCTCGTGATGCCCGGTCCCCACGACGTTTCCGGCGGCGTCGATGATGACAGCGCCCACCGGCGGGTTCGGCGAGGGTAACGCGCGCGTCGCTGCCGTGAGCGCCGCACGCATGTGCGTTTCGTCGGCTTCACTCACCTGGGGCGCTCCTCGGTCGGCTCTTGGTTGGGCTCTTCGCCCTCGCGGGTCATGCGACCGAGCTCCGCCGCAAACTCCCCGATATCCCGGAACGAGCGGTACACGCTCGCGAAGCGGACGTAGGCGACCTGGTCGATCTCGAGCAGACGCGCCATCACCTTCTCTCCCAGCGACGAGCTCGAGATTTCGCGCGCGTCGGTGTCGACGAGCTCGCGCTCGATCCCGTCGGCGAGCGCTTCGATCTTCTCGGCGCTGACCGGGCGCTTGGTGAGCGCGATCTTCAGGCTGGCGACGATCTTGGTGCGATCGAACGCTTCGCGGCGGCCGTCCTTCTTTACGACCGTCGGGACGGTGTATTCGACCCGCTCGTACGTCGTGAAGCGCCGCTCGCAGCCCTCGCACTCGCGCCGGCGACGGGTGACGTCGCCCACGTTCGACGCGCGCGAGTCGATCACGCGATCTTCGAGGTGGCCGCAGAAGGGACACTTCATGACCGAACCGTCATCAGGCGAAGCGCGACAGGACGAGCGTCGCGTTGGTGCCGCCGAAGCCGAACGAGTTGCTCATCGCGTGGCGGACCGCCCGCTTTCGCGCGGTTATCGGCACGAAATCGAGCGGCGCTTCGGGGTCTTGCTGCTCGAGGTTCGCGGTGGGCGGGACGATCCCCTCGTGGATGGCGAGGGCCGTCAGCGCGGCCTCGACGCCGCCGGCGCCGCCCAGGAGGTGCCCCATCACGCTCTTGGTCGAGCTGACGTAGAGGTGGTCCGGGGCCGAGGTCGACGTCGCGTGGGCGCCGAAGACTTTCGCGATCGCGCGCGCCTCTTCGACGTCGCCTGCGGGGGTGGAGGTTCCGTGGGCGTTCAGATAGTCGATGTCGGTAGGGGCGAGCTTGGCGTCTTCCAAGGCCCACGCCATCGCCCGCTGGGCGCCTTCGCCCTCGGGGGCCGGCTTGGTCAGGTGGTACGCGTCGCAGGACGCACCGTAGCCGGTCACCTCTGCGTAGATCTTGGCGCCGCGCGCCTTGGCGACCGAGAGCGCCTCGAGCACCATCACGCCCGAGCCCTCGCCGCACACGAAGCCGTCGCGGCCGACGTCCCAAGGACGGCTGGCGCGGTGGGGCTCGGCGTTGCGCCGCGAGAGCGCGAACATCGCCGAGAAGCCACCGATGCCCAGGCCGGTGATCGTCGCCTCGGACCCGCCGGCCAGCATCATCGGAGCCCGCCCGCGTCGGATCCACTCGAAGGCTTCGCCCACGGCGTGAGCGCTCGACGAGCACGCGCTGGTGTTCGCGTAGCTCGGCCCTTTGAGGCCGAGCGCCATCGCCACCTGGCCGCCGGCCATGTTGCCGATGACCGCCGGGATGAAGTACGGGCTGATCTTGCTCGGCCCCTTCTCCTTCAGCGTGATCGACTGCTGATAGAGGCCCTCGAGCCCGCCGAGGCCGACGCCGAGGAAGGTGCCACACTTCTCTTTCAGCTCGTCGCGCGGGCCGCTCTCTTCAGAGAAGCCTGCGTCGGCCCACGCGAGCTTGGACGCTGCGACGGCGAGGTGCGCGAAGCGCCCCATCTCCTTCAGCTTCTTTCGAGGCTGAAAGTCTTCGGGGACGAAGTCGGGCACCTCACCCGCGATGGTGGTGGGATAGCCCGTCGGGTCGAAGAGCGTGATCGTGCGGATCCCGCTCTTCCCTTCGACGACGTTGCCCCAGGTCTTCGCCGTGCCGACGCCACACGGCGTGACCAGGCCGACCCCTGTGATCACCACACGTTCCATGATCTTCGAGGCCCAGCTGGCGCGACGCGGCGCCAGCTACTTCTTCGCGTGCTGCTCGATGTAGTTGATGGCGTCCTGAACCGTGCGGATCTTCTCGGTGTCCTCATCCGGGATGTCGATCTCGAACGCCTCTTCGAAGGCCAGCACGAGCTCCACGAGCCCGAGCGAATCCGCGCCGAGGTCGTCGATGAAGGTCGACTCGGGCTTGATGTCCTTCTCGTCGACGTCGAGCTGCTCTTTGATGATCCGCTTCACCTCGGCCGTGATGTCGCGACCTTCCGCCATTTTCTCCTCCGACGCGGTGAGCGAATCCTGCCCGCCGCGGCCAAATCGACAGCGCCCCTACTAGCCTACTTCGCGCCCCAAGGCGAGCCTCGAGATGCGCATCACATCAGCATCCCGCCGTTGACGCGCAGCACCTCGCCCGTGACGTAAGAAGCCTCGTCAGAAGCGAGGAACGCGATGGCGGCGGCGACCTCATCCGCTCGACCGGTTCGGCCGAGCGGGATCGCCTTGAGCATCTCGGTCTTCATCTCGCCGCTGATCTGGGTGGTCATGTCGGTGTCGATGAAGCCGGGTGCCACGGCGTTGACCGTGATGTTGCGCGAGGCGTACTCCTTGGCAAGCGCCTTGGTCAGGCCGAGCAGCGCGGCCTTCGTCGCCGCATAGCCTGCCTGGCCGGCGTTTCCTGCCTCGCCCACGATGCTCGAGAGGAAGATGATGCGGCCGACCTTGGCGCGCATCATGACCTTGATGGCGGCCTTGGCGGCCGCGACCGAGCCTTTGACGTTCACGCTGAAGAGCTTGTCGAGCTCTTCTTCCTTGATCCGCAGCGCGAGAGCATCGATCGCGATGCCCGCGTTGGCGACGAGGATATCGAGCCGCCCGTGGCGCTTGGCGATCTCGGCGACCGCGGCTTCGGTCGCCGCCATGTCCGAGACGTCGAACGGCACGGCCTCGGCCTTGCCGCCCTTTTCTTCGATCGCCTGGACGGTCTTCTTCGCCTCGGCCTCGCCCTTCACGTAGTTGACGACGACGACCGCCCCCTGCCCCGCGAGCGCTTCGGCCACGGAGCGGCCGATGCCGCGCGAGCCGCCGGTGACAATCGCAACCTTTCCGTCGAGACGAAACATGGCGTTCTCCTGAATGTGGGGACCCTGTTTCGACCTATCCGAGCTGCGACGCAAGCCCCGCGACGGCGTCGGCGTCGCTTACGTTGATCACACGGATGCGCTTGTCGATCCGCTTGATGAGCCCGGCGAGCACCTTGCCGGGCCCGATCTCGAGCGCGATCTCTACCCCTCGATCGGCGGCGGCTCGGATCGAACGCACCCACTGCACCGGCGAGTCGACCTGCTCGACGAGGAGCGGCTTGACGCGCGCGGGATCGGAGTTTGCCGCAGCGTCCACGTTGGCGATGACCGGAAATGCGAGCGGCGCGATCTTCACCGGCCCGAGCGCGCGCTCGACCTCGGCGGCCGCCGGCTTCATCAAGGCGCAGTGAAAAGGCGCGCTCACCTTGAGCGGGATCGCCTTGCCTCCTCGTGAGGCGAGGAGCTCGCTCGCCTTGGCGACGGCAGCCGCCGCACCGGCGATCACCGTTTGTCCCGGAGCGTTGAAGTTCGCGGTCGAGACCAGGCCGACGGCGCTCGCTTCTTCGCAGGCGCGCGCGATCGCGTCGTCATCCGCGCCGAGCACCGCGGCCATCGAGCCCTCGCCTGCGGGGACCGCGGCCTGCATCGCCTCACCGCGCAGCCTGCAGATCCGGACCGCGTCCTCGAGCTCGAGCGCGCCCGCTGCAACGAGCGCGCTGTACTCGCCGAGCGAGTGACCGAGCGCGACGTCGGGTGCTGCGAGGCTCGGGTGCGCTTCACGGATCGCGGCGACGATCGCAGCGCTCGTCGTGACAAGCGCCGGCTGCGTGTTCGCCGTGAGCGTGAGCGCCTCGAGCGGGCCTTCGAAGCACAGCTTCGAGATCGTCACGCCTGCAGGGGCGAGCGCGGAATCGGCGCGTTCGAACACCGCACGCGCGCTCGCGTAGCGCTCGAAGACCGAGCGCCCCATACCGACTTCTTGTGAGCCCTGACCAGGGAAGACGAACGCGATCTTGGACACGCTTCTCAGTAGTCCGGGTTCGGGGTCGGGAGATCGTCAGGCACCTCGCCATGGATCGGGAAGCCGCCGCCGATGCCGAAGCCGCCACCGATACCGAAGCCGCCGCCGATGCCCATGCCGCTGCAGTCGCAGAAGCCCCCGACGCACTGGCCGATGCCGTTCGGGAAGCACGCGAGGATGCACTCGAATGGATCCTGACCGGTGCACGGCATGCCGCTTCCGGTCGACGTGTTGCTCGTGGCGACGGTCACCGAGCCGGTGGTCGCAGTGACCGCGCCCGTCGTCGACGTCACGCTCGTGTTGCTCGTCGATCCGGTCGTTGACGCGACGGTGTTGCCGCCCTTCGTCGCCGTCGATCCGGTTGCGCTCGTGACGCCCGGAGCGCCACCCGCGCCGCCCGTACCGAAACCGTCGGTGTTGTCGGCCTCGGCGCACGCCAGGAGAAGGACCAACGAGATCGAAGCAAGGTGCTTGTTGCGCATAAAACCCTCCGGCGACGAGAACTGGCGAGTGAGCGATTACACGAGCAGCGAGTCTGGGCATAGAGGCAACGCGCGTTCCCGCGACGATCGCTTCGACGTTTGTCGCCCCGCGTCAGCGATCATGACCAGCGGGTCACAATCGAACCAGCGCGCCGCCCCACGAAACGCCAGCTCCGAGCGCAGCGAGCAGCACGCGCTGGCCGCGCTTGATCCGCCCTTCCCTGAGCGCGAGATCGAGCGCGATGGGAATCGATGCACTCGAAGTGTTACCCGTGCGCTCGAGGACCAGGACGAGCTTGTCCCTCGGCACCCCCAAGCGCTCGATGACGGCGTCGAGGATGCGGATGTTCGCCTGGTGGAAGACGAACGCGTCGATGTCGGCGGCCGTGAGGCCTCTCTCCCCTAGCACCTCTTCGGCCACGTCTCCGAGGCCCCGGACCGCGGCGCGGAACACGTCCTGGCCGATCATCTGGACCTTGTTGCGGCCGAGCCTGAGCCCTTCGGCGGTCACCGGCTCGGCGCTTCCGCCCGCCGGGATCGCGAGCGCGTCCGCGAGCGATCCATCTGTGTGAATGCGGGCGACCTCGAGGCCGCGGGGCTCGTCGTCTTCGGCACGCTCGAGCACGACCGCTCCGGCGCCGTCGCCGAAGAGAACTGCCGTCGTGCGATCGGTCCAATCGATGATCCGCGAGAGGAGCTCGACGCCTACGACGACCACGGTCTTCGCCGTGCCGGCGCGAATGAACTGATCGGCGATCGTGAGGCCGAACAAGAAGCCGGCGCACGCGGCCGAGAGATCGAAGGCGGGTGCGCGGGTCGAGATCCCGAGCTTCTGCTGCACGCGCACGGCGCAAGCAGGCATCGGGCTGTCCGGCGTCACCGTCGCGACGATGAGCAGATCGACCTCGGAGGGATCGCGGCCTGCTGCTTCGAGGGCGCGTCTGGCCGCGTGGGCTGCCAGATCGCTGGTCACCTCGTCGTCAGCGGCGATGCGCCGCGCGCCGATCCCCGTACGTTCGCGAATCCACGCGTCGGTGGTGTCGAGGAACGTCTCGAGATCGCGATTTTCGACGACCCGCGCCGGCAGGTAGCTGCCCGTGCCGGCGAGGACCGCCTTCATGGATGAATTACAGCACCCGACCCAATCAGGCCGGCGTCTTGACCGCGACGGCCTTGCGACCCTTGTAGTGCCCGCAGGCGCCGCACGCGCGATGCGGCCGGACGGCCTCACCGCAGTTGGGGCACGCCACGACCTCGACCGGGGTGACCTTGTCGTGGTTGGCGCGGCGCATGTCGCGCTTCGGGGGGGTCTTTTTTCTCTTCGGGACGGCCACGGCGATCTCCTGTTCTATTTCTTCGTTCGGCTCGCGAGCGACGACTTCATCTTCGGCTTCGATCGGCTGCGGGCTCGAGCGGCCCGCCGAACTTCGGCCGCCGAGGGGCGCCGAGCCGGCTCACCGGAGGCCCCGTCATCGAGGAGATGACGGAGCGCCTCGAACGGATTCGGCCGGGCCGGTCCGCCCCGCCCTTCTTGAGGGGCGGCAGCCGAAGAGCCCGACCGCAAGCCCGGCGGGCCCTCCGAAGCGGCGTCTCCGATACCCGGGCAGGCTTCGGAGCACAAGGGGAAGCTCGGAAGCTCGAGGAGGATGGCTTCTCGTACGAACGGGTCGAGGACCACACGCTCGCCGTCGTATGTGTCCTCGTCGGCCTCCTCCGCCGTGAACTCGTACTCGCTCTCCTTGCGCTTGGCCTTGCTGGCGGCCGAGGCCCCGCCCGTCTTGGGGGACGCCGCCGGTTTGCTGCCGTTCGGCTTCGCGGCCGCGCCCTTCTGAGCGTCGTGGGCCTGCGGTCGCGGCTTGAGGAGCAAGGCGATCTCGGTGTCGATCGCGAGCGGGACGGGCGTGAGGCATCGCGCGCAGGGCACCTCGACCTCGGCCTTCACGCGCCCTCGAACGACGATATCCGCTCGCCCGCTCCGCGAAAGCCGCACCTCGAGCTTGCCGGGGCCCGCACCGCGAGCGTCGGCCTCTTCCCCGACGGCGGTCACCCAAGCCGCAGGGAGCTCGACGTCGAGGCCGATTCCGGCTGCATCGACGTCGTTCGCGGGAACGACGATGAGAGGTTGCACGTGCGGGGACGGCGTCATTAGCGCTCCGAGGCTCGCCTTGCAAGGCGGCTCCCTGGTAGGGTCCGGCCGCGTGGCAACCGAGCGCGACCCAGGGGGCGACCCCTCATCGGGGCCTCAGCCGGTGCCGGCCGCTCGGACCGTCGCGCTCGCGATCTACGTCTTCGCGACGGTTGCCTTCGCGATCACCGCGAGCGCCGACCTCTTCAAGGCGCACACCCCGTTCAACCACTTCGCGCTCCTGGCGGACGCTTGGCTCGACGGCCGCCTCGATCTCGGCGGCGCGCCCCCCGAGTACACCGGGTACAACGACTTCGCCGTCTACGACGGCAAGTACTTCATCAGCTTCCCGCCGCTGCCGGCGCTCCTCGTCCTGCCGCTCGTCGCCCTTTCGGGCGGCGCCGATCACGTGCGCGATGGACTGTTCTTCTTGGGCCTCGCCGGCCTCGCGCCCGCGGTGCTGTACCTGGCGCTCGATCGGCTCGTCCGCCTCGGCCTTTCGCGTCGCAGCTGGCTCGAGAACCTCGCCCTCGCGGGGCTCTTCGCGCTCGGCACCGTCTACTGGTTCTCCGCCGTGCAGGGCACGGTCTGGTTCGCAGCGCACGTCGTCGGCGCCGTCATCGCCGCCGGGTATCTCTGGGCGAGCGCCGGCGCTTCGAACCCCGCCCTCGCAGGCTTGTGCCTCGGGCTCGGCGTCGCGACCCGCACGCCGCTCCTCTTCGCGGCCCCGCTCTTCGCGCTCGAGCTCTTCCGCCTGCATCGGACCGATGTGCGCGCGATGATCCGCCCGCTCGCACGCTTCGCCGCGCTGATCGCCGTCGTGCTCCTCGTGCTGGCCTGGCACAACGCCGCGCGCTTCGACGACGCCTTCGAGTTCGGTCACCGGCACCTCGACGTCGTCTGGAAGCCGCGCATCGAGAAGTGGGGGCTCTTCTCGCTCCACTACTTGGGGCGAAACCTCGGCGTGATGCTCGCGAGCACGCCGTACCTCGGGATCAAGGGCGCACCGTTCGCCGTCAGCGCGCACGGCCTCGCGCTCTGGATCACGTCGCCGTTCTACGTCTACGCCCTCTGGCCGAAGAGCCTGCCGCGCTCCTCGCGCGCTTTCTTCTGCGCGCTCGCCGTGACCGCGGCAGTGGTCGCGATCCCGAGCCTCCTCTACCAGAACACCGGCTGGATCCAGTTCGGCTACCGCTTCTCGAACGACTTCTCGATCTTCCTCATCGCGATGATCGCTGTCGGTCGGAGGCGGATCGGTCCGGCATTCATCGCTCTCGCGGCGATCGCCGTCGCGGTGAACCTCTTCGGGGCGCTGAGCTTTCAGCGCCCCGGTTGGGAGAGGTTCTACGTGTTCGAACGGAAGGCGAACGTGATCTTCGAAGCCGACTGACGGTCAGGCGACCGCGCGAGCGGGCGGAACGGGCCGAGCCACGGGAGCAGAACCGCCGTCGATGTCGATGCCGAGCTTGCGCCGTACCTCGTCGAGCGGCGTTGCCCAGTGGGCGGCCCAATCGAAGCCGAAGAGCGCGCGTGACTTGCGACCCATCTGCCAGCCGCGAGCGATCTCATCCATCCGGCGCGTCCGATCTTCGGTCGCGTAGAAGAAGGTGTTCAAAAGGCCCATCGCGAGGATCAGGAGCGCGAGCTTGGCGCGAAACTGCGTCAGGTAGAACGCCTGCAGACCCAGCTCGCCGGCGACGTCGACCTCGAACCCCGTCGCGGTGTGCCAGATGTCGTGGGTGTCGCGAAGGTGCGCGAAGACGTAGCCTGCCGGGGTCCCGTCATCGACCTTCTGCTGGATGTTCTTCGGATCGAGGCCGCGGGCTCGCATCTCGTCCGCGAAGACGCGTCCCAGGGTTCCCTCGGGCAGGCGGGCGAGCTGATCCAGATCCGGGATGCCGACGCGCGGCCGCTTGCGGAACGCTTCCGCATGGGCCGGGTTCGAGTGGAACTCTTCGACGATGGCCTTGCCGTCCTCGCTCTGTTCCAGGCTGTCGAGGATCGCGAAGACCTCATCCAGCTTGGAGGGGTCCTTCACGAGCTTGAGGAAGCCGATCGTCGCGCGTGCCCCGAGAAGCACCTTCGAAAGCGGGTTCTTCATGGGTTGACAATATGCGAGCGATAGCTCACATTATCAACTCGCAAATGACGACCACCGAAGCCACGCTCGCCAAACCCCGGAAGATCCCGCGCCAGGTCCGAGCCCAGGTGACGGTCTCCGCCATTTTGGAAGCAACTGCTCACATTCTTACGGAGTCCGGGTACGACGCCCTCACGACGAACCACGTCGCCCACAAGGCGGGGGTCTCGATCGGCTCGCTCTACCAGTACTTCCCCAGCAAAGAGGCGCTCGTCGGCGAGCTCATGGATCGCCACTGCGACCGGATGAACGCGCTCTTCGGTGAAGTGTTCTTGAAGTCGCAGCGCCTCGCCCCGGCCGAGCTCACGCGCGCCATCGTCGGAGCCATCTACCGCGCCAAGCGCGAGAACCCCGCCCTCTCCCGCGTCCTCCGCGAGCAGCTCCCGCGCATGGGACGCCTCCGCCGCTTGGAAGAGAGCCTCGAGCAGATCACCGAGGTCGTCACCACCTACCTCGAGCAGCACAAGCAGCTGCTCCGCGTGAAAGACCCGAAGAGGGCAGCGTTTTACGCCGTCGAGCTCGGAGAAGGGCTCACGATGCAGTCGGTCATCAAGCGGCCGGGAGATGATGCCGAGACCGTGATCGACGAGATTACGGAGATCGTTTGTCGGTACGTGTTCGCCTGAGAGCGACCACGAGGACGAGGACGAGGACGTGCACGTCCTCGTGAACGAGAAGAGCGTGCACGTGAACGTTCGACGCTTCACGTGGACGAGCCCGAGCCCGAGGACGAGCCCGTGAACGTGCCGGTTCACGAGGGCCGAGCACGGCACCGAGCGCGTGCGGTCACCGCCGCCGAGCGAAACGAAGCGTCGCACTGGGACGCGATGACGGGGTCAACGAGCGTGAACGAAACCCGGCGTTGCATTGGGAGCCGATGACCGGGTCAACGAGCGTGAACGAAACCCGGCGTTGCATTGGAAGCCGATGACCGGGTCGTGGAGCTTCGATGAGGCTCCACGACCTGATGAGGGGCTCTCGGATTTCTTTCGCCCCTCTCGGTCTCCCGGAAGTGAGGGTCCCGCATTCCCGCAAGTGAGGGTCCCGCATTCCCGCAAGTGAGGGTCCCGCATTCCCGCAAGTGAGGGTCCCGCATTCCCGCGAGCGAGGGTCCCGCATTCCCGCAAGCGAGGGTCCCGCATTCCCGCAAGCGAGGGTCCCGCATTCCCGGGAGTGAGGGTCCCGCATTCCCGGAACACCGGGAGCCCGGATTTTGAGACGGAGCCCTCCAGCGCGTGGGGTCATCGCTGCTGAACGAAGCAAAACGTTGCACTCGGAGGCGATGCCGAGTCGTCGGCACCGAAAGCTGCCAGCCCGCTCGTGCACGGTGTTCGTGAACCGGCACGTTGACGGGCTCGTCCTCGGGCTCGGGCTCGTCCACGTAAGCCTTTGACGTGGGTGCGTGATCGCTCCTCTCGTCCACGTTCACGTGCGTCGTCCACGTTCACGTGCGTCGTCCACGTTCACGTGCGCCGTCCACGTTCACGTGCGCCGTCGTGCGTCGTCCACGTTCACGTGCGCCGTCCACGTTCACGTGCGCCGTCCACGTTCACGTGCGCCGTCCACGTTCACGCCTCTGCGCTCTCCCCCGCCTGACACGCAAGCCAAAGAATCGCCATCCGAACCGCAACCCCCGCCTCAACCTGATCGAGGATCACGCTCCGCGATCCATCCGCAACCTCGGGATCGATCTCGACGCCCCGGTTCATGGGTCCTGGATGCATGACGATCGCGTCAGGCTTGGCGAGCGCCAGTCTCCGTGCATTGAGGCCGAAGGTGCGTGAGTACTCTCGCGTCGTCGGCAAGAAGACCCCTTGGAGGCGCTCGCGCTGGACGCGCAGCATCATGACGACGTCCGCGCCCTCGAGCGCGCTCTCGAAGCGGTAGTGCACCTTCGCTCCGAGGCTGTCGAAGCCGGGAGGGATGAGCGTGCGGGGACCAGCGACGTGGACCTCCGCCCCGAGGATCTGGAGGAGCGCGACGTTGGAGCGGGCAACGCGGCTGTGAAGGACGTCTCCGCAGATGGCGACCTTGAGACCCGCGAAGCGCTCTTTGTGCCGTCGGATGGTGAAGGCATCGAGGAGGGCCTGGCTCGGGTGCTCGTGGGTGCCGTCGCCTGCGTTGACGACATTGACCCCGCTTCGCTTGGAGACGTACTCGGCCGCGCCGGAGGACGCGTGACGCATCACGACGACATCGGGCCGCATCGCCTCGAGCGTCTTGATCGTGTCGAGCAGGGTCTCGCCCTTGGTCGTGCTCGACGACGAGCCGCTGAGGTTGACCGTATCCATGCTGAGGCGCTTGCCCGCGAGCTCGAACGAGGTCCGGGTGCGGGTGGAGTTCTCGAAGAAGACGTTGAGGAGCGTCTTGCCTCGCAGCGTGGGCACCTTGCGGATGCTGCGCCGCGAGACCTCGAAGAACGTCTCGGCAGCGTCGAGGATCCGGTAGGCGTCCTTGGCGGTGAGATCGCCGGCGCGGAGCAGCGTCGCGTGGAGCCACGGCGCAGGCTCGGACGGCGGACCGAACTCGTGATCTTGCGGCGCGCTCATGTGCCCTCTCTTCTGGGGGAAGACGGCCGGGGGCTCGGGACACGAATGGCCCACGGCTCTTCGTCGTCGGCGCCGGGACCGGTGCGCTTCCAGACGAGCTCGACCCGCTCGCCGGGGCCGACTTGCGTGACGAGGCCCACGTAGTCGGGTTGGATCGGCAGCTCGCGACCGCCACGATCCACGAGACACGCGAGCTCGATGATCTTCGGCCGGCCGAAATCGAGAACCGCGTCGAGCGCAGCGCGGATCGTCCGGCCGGTGTGGAGAACGTCGTCGACGAGGACGACGCGTTTGCCTTCGATCGGGACCGGGATCTTGCTGGGGCCGATCTTCGGGTTCGGCAGCGCCGTGGCGGCGTCATCCCGGTAGAGCGTGATGTCGACGGCGCCGATCGCCGGCGCCCCCGAGCCGAGCCCGGCGATCTTGTCGGCGATGCGCTTGGCGAGCGGGTCGCCGCCGCGACGGATCCCGACGAGGACCAATGCCGGCGCGCCGCCGCCCCCGCCGAGGCGCCGGCCGCGCTCGACGATCTCTGCCGCCATGCGCGTCAACGACAGCGCCACGGCAGAAGGGTCGAGGAGCACGTCGCTCACGAGTGCCGCAGTTACCTCGAGTGCGGCTTCGTGGCTAGACCTACTCGAAGTCTGGCTCGAGGACCGTGACGCTGGCAACGTTGCCCGCAGCTTTCACGATGGCGTCGCCGGTGAGCGACTTGGTGACCACCGCCGCGACCACGAGATCGGCGTCGGGCAAGCGGCGCGACATGGCTGCGTTGACCACGTCTCGGCGCACGGCGCGGACGAGATCCAACCACGCGGCATGCCATCCGGGCGGCAGGCCGAAGACCGCTTCTTCGAGCGGATAAGCGACGCGCTTACGGGCGGTGTCGACGTCGAAGGCGTGCGAGCGAACGAGGTACTTCTTCACGAAGTCGACCTCTTCCTCGGTGAGACCGTTCTTCTTCGCGTCGGCGACGAGCGAGAGCTCGAGGTCGAGGCAAGGGCCGGCGTCGGCGGCGCCTGGCGCGCTCCAGATGCTGAAGGCGTCGCGCTTGCGGTCGTACCCGATCCGACTCGAGACGCCGTACGACCAACCTCGCTTGGCGCGCACCTCTTGCATGAGGCGAGACGTGAAGGTTCCCCCGAACGCCGTATTCCCGACCGACCACGGGAGGTGATCCGCGTCGTGCGGCGTCGTCCCGAGCGAAGCGACGCCGAGCTGCACCTGGGTGCGGTCCGGCTTGTCGACGAGGACGACGTGCCGGCCGCGGACACCCGCCGGCTCGGCGATGTCGGCGTCGGGGCCTTGGCCTTCGGGGAGGCCCGCGAGGAGCCTCTCGGCGATCTCGTGCGCGCGATCCCGGTCGAGATCGCCGGAGAAGGCGACGACGGCGTTCTTTCGCGTGAGGTTCTTGGCGTACCAAGCGGTGACGTCGGCTCGGCCGATCTGCTCGAGCGAGGCGATCGAGCCCGAGACCCGCCGGCCGTAGGGATGATCCGCGAAGAGCGTGCGACGGAGCGCCCGGCTCGCCAGCGAGCGATCGCTGTCGCGTGAATCGACGATCTCTGCCTGCATCTCACGCACGACCCGCCCGATTTCTTCTTCGGGGAACGTGGGCTTCTGCAGCAGCGTGGCCACCAAATCGACGAAGGGATCGAGGTTGCGCGAGATGACTTCGGCCGAGAGCGAGATCGCGCTCTGTCCCGCGTCGACGCCGAGCTCGCCCCCGAGACGATCGATGCGCTCCTCGATCTGTTCGTTGGTCAGCCCTTCGGCGCCGCGGCGGAGCATGCGCGCCGAGACACGCGCCAGGCCTTCTTTCCCGGCGGGATCGGCGACACTGCCAGCGCAGAAGGTCACCGTCATGGTGACGAGGGGGAGCGCCGCGGACGGCTCGACGAAGATGCGGGCGCTCACGCGGCCTCCTCTTCGTCGTCGCCTTCTTCATCCGGCTCTTCGCCGCTCGGATGAACGAACACGATGGTGCGCGCTTCGCGGACGAGGTAGCGGCGGGCGACGCGAAGGACGTCGGATCGGGTGACCCTGCGGTACGCGGCGACCTTGTCGAAGTACGCGTTCGGGGCGCCGAGGACGGTCTCGTAGAAGCCGATATTCTCGGCGCGGCCGCTCACCGTCTCGAGGCCTTGGAGGGCACCGAGCTCGAGCTTTGCTTTGGCCTTCTCGAGCTCGGCCTCGGTGACCGGCTCGGCCACGACCTTCTCGAGCTCGGCATCGAACGCCGCGAGGAGGGCGTCGGCCTCGATCTCTTCGCGCGCGACGAGACCGATGTCGAAGAGCCCCGGGTCGCGAAAGGTGCCGACCCAACCGCGGACGTCGCTTGCGATCTCGAGGGTGTGCACGAGCTTGCGATGCATGCGGCTCGAGCGGCCGCCGAAGAGGATCTCGGACAGCACGACGAGCGGCGCGTGGTCGAAGTCGCCGAGGGCGGGAGCCTTGTAGCCGATGCTGAGCTTCTCGGTCGGGGTGGGCTTGTCGAACGAGAGGCGCCGCTCTTCGGTCTGCGGGGGCTCGGGCTTGGGATCTTCGACCGGGATCTCGCTCGGCGCGAGCTTGCCGAAATGCTCGGTGATCGCGTCGAGGGCGCCTTGCAGGTCCACGTCGCCGACGAGGACCAGGGTCGCGTTGTTGGGCGCGTAGTACGTCTTGTAGAACGCGGTGCAGTCGTCAGGCGTAAAGGACAGGATGTCCTCCATCGAGCCGATCGTGGGGATGCCGTAGGTGTGGACCTTGAACGCTTCGCGGTAGAGCGCCTCGCTCGCGAAGCCGTCGACGTCGTCGTCGACGCGCTGGCGCCGCTCGTTGGCGACGACCTCTTTCTCGCTCGCGACCTGAGGCTCGCGGAGCACCAACCGTCCGAGGCGCTCGGCCTCGAGGCGGAGGCCCAAGGTCAGCGCCTCTTTGGGGAGGTTCTGGTGGTAGTAGGTCCAATCGAGGAAGGTGCCGGCGTTCGTCTCGCCGCCCGCCTCTTCGATCTGGCGGTCGAACGCGCCGTGGGCGGTCGTCTCCGTCTCGCCGAACATGAGGTGCTCGAAGAGGTGCGAGATGCCCGTCTTGCCGGCCTTCTCGAAGCGGGAGCCGACCTTCATCCAGGTCTGGAGCGACACGACGGGAGCCGCGGCGTCGACCTCGACGAGCACCGTGAGCCCGTTGTCGAGCTCGAAGCGATGCAGGCGGATGGCCGGGCCGAACGGCTCCTGACCGATGTAGCGGAGCACGGGCTTGGCAGCTGCTTTGGCCCGCGCCTTGTTCACGGCCTGGGTCACTTGCTCGACGCGCTCGACCTCGGTCATCGACGCCTCCTCTTCTTCGAGAGCCGGACGGCGCCGACGAGCGCGAGGAGCGCCGCCGCCGCGCCGAGAGCTGGGAGCCCGATCGCACGGAGCCCGGGCTGGTGGGCGCACCCGATCCCGCCGGCGGGATGGACGTCCGGATCGATGGCGACCGGGGGCACGACCTCGGGCGTCGTGACGAAGACATGGCTCGTCACGGTCAGGAGGTTGAGCTGGTCGTACACCTCGACCCGATACCGGTGAGCCTCGCCAACCGCGCCGGTCACCGGGGTGCTGACGGTGAAGGGATCGGCGTCGATCGGGATTCGGTCGAGCGCGACGCCGTCGACGACGAACTGCGCCTCTTTGCCTGCGCCGCCGGTAACGACGGCGTTGACGCGAGCGAACCCTTCTCCGACCTCGGGCTCGGCCGCGAGCTCGACCATCGGATCCTTGCAGCCGTTCACTTTGACGACGGTGCGCGCCGAGCGGACGCCTTCGAGGATCGCGGCGACGCTGAGCTCGTTCGCGTACACCATCGTGCACGGAACGCCGATCGGAGCGCCGAACGCCCCGATGTCCTGGCCCGCCTGGTGATCGTCGCTGCCGCCGATGGCGGCCACGGGCACGCCGCGATCACCGACGATCTTCTCCCAGGTGGCCGAGGCGTTTGCGTAAAAGAGCGACGCCGAGCCGGCGGTCACGACCTCGACCGCGTCGATCTTGTACGACGCGAGATCGTGTTTCCAAGCGCAGCCGATGCATGCATCCCCGAGGTCGAGCGCTGGATGGTTGAGCGCGAAGAGCGCGCCCTGCGTGTGGAACTTGTCGACCGCCGCGGCGATCGCGGTCTCCCCCGGGTCGAACTTGTGGTCGACGAACTGCGTCGCGCCGATCCCGTTCGCGTGCCCTGCGTAGGTCGTAAACTCGACGCCGGGGATGAGCAGGAACGCCCCAGCCCGCGACTGCGCATCGTTCATGAAGTCGAGCTGCGCGGTCGTGTTGTGATCCGACAGCTCGACGAAATCCAAACCCTGCGACTTCGCGAACGTGACGATCTCATCGATCGGCGGTCGAGCATCGCCGCTCTCTTTCGAGTGGACGTGAAAGTCGCCGGCGTACCAGCGCGCACCGGTCGCCACCGGGGCCGGCGCCACGTACGGGCTTCGCTCGGGCTGCGGCGCGAGCGTCGGCACGTCCCGGAGGGTGACGACGATGTGGTAGCTCCCCAGGTCACCGACAATCTTGGCCTTGCCGACGTCGACCTTCCACGTGCCGGGCTCGATCGGACCGGCGAGGTAGCTGCGGCTCGCCGCGAGCTCGGTCACCACCGCGGGCTCGCTGTTTCCGCCGCCCCAACCCCGGAACCCCGACGGCGACGTCAGACCCCAGTCGAGGATGTCGTCCGGATCCAGGTCGTCGTGCTCGATCTGGATCTCCTTGGTCGTCGCAGGGACCTCGAACTCGACGGTGAAGTGGTTCGGCGGGCCCGCAGTCACGATCCCGTCGAACGTCAGCACCTCGTCCGCCCGGCCGTTCGCGGCGAACAGAAAGGCCGCAACTCCGACCAACCAAGCTCCCCCCTCACGCGGTGAGGGGGGCCGGGGGGGTGAAACCACGGGGGTCACTTCGCAAGGCAACACGGCGTCACCAGCCCGAGTCAACGTCAGTCGACCTTGAGGATGGCGAGGAACGCTTCCTGCGGGATCTCGACGCTGCCGACCATCTTCATGCGC
>JBGTSH010000128.1:0-26214 GCA_041940405.1 Polyangiaceae bacterium | reverse complement strand
GCGATGGAGAGCGCGAGGGTCACCCTCGTCAAGGGGGATCTCCGCTCCATCGTCCGCGCCAGGCGCCTCTCGCGCGCGACGATGAAGAACATCCGCCAGAACCTGTTCTTCGCATTCGCCTACAACGCGGCCGGGGTTCCGATCGCCGCTGGCGTCCTCTTTCCTCTGTGGGGCCTGCTGCTCTCGCCGATGCTCGCGGCCGCCGCGATGAGCGTCAGCTCGGTCTCGGTGATCGCCAACGCGCTTCGGCTGCGGTCCGCCGAGACCTGAGCCGAGGCACGGGGACTCTTGTCAGTCTGTCAGTTGGCGCGCAGCGGAGACGACAGCCTTACAGACACTTCGTCAAAGCGCACGCCGGACACCGCTTCCCGCTGGCGCTAGGGGTTTACTTCGCTAGGTTGCCGGCATGGCTGAAGCAGGCGTCGGTCGGCCGATCTCGCGCAGGGGTTTCGTTCTTGGTGCAGTGGCGTGCACCTTCGCAACGTTCGTCTGTCGCGAAGCGGACGCCGAGCCCGCCATCGCTCCGCTGCTCGGAACGTTCCGCTTCGTGGGTGGCGTGGCGGAGAAGCGTGCCCTCAACCGCGCGATCGAGCGTGCCGTGGCAGACGTGAGCTTTCTGTTTCGCGGCACCGCGCGCGATCGGTTGCGCTACGCGAACCCGATTCCGGAGAAGCTCGTCCTCGCCGCTGACGACGAGCGCTTCAGCCTCGCGTACAAACGCGAGCGCTTCACGGCGCCGCTCGATGGCAAGAAGGTCAAGGTCAAGTCGAGCACAGGACAAGCCATGTGGCTCCGCCTCGTGCGGGGAGCCGCGAGCATCGACCAGATCTTCGCGACCGACTCAGGCACGCGCACGAACCGGTTGACCCCGATCGACAGCGGCATCGTCGTCGACGTGACGGTTCGCGCGCATCAGCTCTCGCGCCCAGTCTCCTACCGGCTCACCTATCATCGCTGAGTGCTCGCCCAGCCGGCACGAGACCAAGGTCGCAGCGCCTACGTCTTCGTCGTCCTGATGGGGGTCGTCGCCCTCTTCGGCGACATGACCTACGAAGGAGCGCGCGGTCTCGTCGGCCCCTACCTGGCGATGCTCGGCGCCAGCGCCACGGCCGTCGGCTTCGTCGCGGGGCTCGGTGAGTTCCTCGGGTACGCACTGCGCATCGCCACCGGTTGGCTCAGCGATCGCACGCGCGCCTACTGGCCCATCGTCATCGCAGGCTACGCGGTCAACTTCATCGCGGTGCCGGGCCTCGCACTGGCTGGCAGCTGGGAAGTCGCAGCCGCGCTCGTCATCCTGGAGAGGGCAGGAAAGGCGCTTCGAAGCCCTGCGAAGAGCACGCTTCTCTCCTTTGCGGCAACCCACGTCGGCTACGGGAAGACCTTCGGCATCGAAGAGGCGCTCGACCAGATCGGCGCCGTCTCCGGCCCTCTCCTGACCGCGCTGGTGATTTGGGGAGCGCAGGCTCAGCCCATCGACCAGCGCTATCGGCTCGCCTTCGCATTCCTCATGCTGCCCGTCCTGCTCAACCTCGGCCTGGTCCTCTTCGCGAAGCGAAAGTTCCCTAAACCCGAGTCGTTCGCGCCCATAGAAGAGACCCCCTCTGCGCCTCTCGGTAGTACCTACGGCTGGTACATCGCCGCAGTCATGCTGCTCGGCCTCGGCTTCGCCGATTGGGCGCTCGTCGCCTATCACGCGAACCGTGCCGGGCTGATCGGCGCAGCAACGCTGCCGCTCTTGTACGCCGGCGTGATGGCCGTCGATGCCGTCGCCGCGCTCGGGTTCGGTACGCTGTTCGATCGCTTCGGCGTACGGGTGCTCGCGGTGAGCTCGGTCGTATCCGCCGCGTGTGCGCCGCTGGTGTTCTTGCAGCCATCGCTCGGTGTGCTCATCGCAGGCGCCCTGTGCTGGGCCGTCGGCCTGGGCGCGCAAGAGTCGATCTTCAAGGCGGCAATTGCGCAGTTCGTCCCCAAAGCTCAGCGCGCGCGTGCCTACGGAGGGTTCTTCGGGCTCTTCGGGCTCGCGTGGTGGATCGGCAGCACGCTGATGGGTTGGATGTATGAGCGGTCGCTGAGCGGGCTTGTGGCGTTCTCCGCTATTACGCAGGTTGCGGCTGTGCCGCTGCTGTTGATCGTCGACAGGCGCGTTCGCGAGCGGCACGCCGCTGCGTGAGCAGAGCCGGCGACGCGCGGCCGGCGCTGTAGTACGACGCCCCTGTTCCTGCTTCGGAGGCGTCATGGATCGTTCGCTCTCAGCGCTGTTGGTCGGCCTATCGGTCGCGGTCGCGTGCAGTCGAACCGTTGATCAGCTCCCGGACGACACCGGCGAGGGTGCGGGCGGATCGACCTTCGCGGCCACCGGACCGGCGGTCGCATCGTCGAGCGCCGGCCCTGCGAGCGGTTCGTCGAGCGCTAGCACGGGCTCGGCGTCGTCGAGCGCGCAGACATCATCCGGCGTGACGAGCGCGAGCGCTGCCACCAGCGTGAGCAGCGCGTCGTCGACCTCAGGCGGCCCTGTAGACTGTCTGCTCTGCGTCAACAGCGAGTGCCCCGAGGTCCAGGCATGCATTCTCGATCCCGTATGCAGCCAAGGCCTGGCCTGTATCTTCACGGACTGCGGTACCTCCAACCCCGACCTTCAGTGTGCAATCGACTGCTTCGGCGGAGACTTCGGCGCGGCGCTCGACGGGATCCAAGCGATCGGGTGTGTCTTCACCAGCTGCGGGGATGAGTGTGCGGGGTTGATCCCGCAGGGCGCTTAGCCGAGATCGCCGTGGGTTTGGGCACGGCGGTGAGCCTTTGCCGACCTGGCAAATTGCCACAGGTGTGCACCCTCATCTGCGCTGGCGCGGCACAAAGCCTCTGCTTAACTCAGATGCCACATGCAGCGCCGGCACCTCGTTTTCGTTCCTCTGTTCCTGGGTCTCGTCGTCGCCCCGTATGCCTGCCGCAACGAGAGCACCGGAAAGCTTCGGGCCGAGACCACCGGGGATCTCTCGCATCCGCGAGCGGAGCGACGCGCCCCTGATGAAGAGCTGGTCGCCGCGTGCGGCCCAGCCGAGGTGGCCGCGAGGACGGATGTGGTGACGCGCCGCCCCTACCTGCAGTCGCTCGGCGCGACGTCGGTATCGATCCTCTGGACGTCGTCCGGCGAGCAGCTCTCCGCACAGATCACGACGCCCGAAGGCGACGTCGTCGGGACGCTCACGCCGGAGCGTGACCGAGCCGGCGATGGCGACGGCACGGCGCAGTGGATCGCGCGGGGCGCCGACCTCAGCCCGGAGACGATCTACTGCTACTCCCTGCTCAACGCGGATGGCGCAAGCGTGATGGGTCGATACGGCTTCAAGACCGCGCCGGAAGCGGGCCGCGCCGACTTGGCCACGCGATTCGTCGTGCTCGGCGACTCGGGCGAGGGGAGCGAGGATCAGGCGGCCTTGGTCGAACAGATCCGGACCGTGCCGTTCGACCTGATGCTGCACGTCGGCGACATGGCGTACGACTCGGGGACGTTCGCCGAGTTCAATGCCCACTATTTCGACATGTACGAAGAGCTCTTGCCGAGCTTTTCGGTCTTCCCGATCCCCGGCAATCACGAGTACGACACGAAGGACGCTGGTCCATTCCGCGCGGTCTTCGACCTGCCGAACAACGAGCGCTGGTACTCCTTCGACTGGGGCGACGTCCACTTCGTCGGGATCGACACCGAGCAGATCGACAACCGGAAGCAGCGTACCTGGCTCGAGGACGACCTCGCGCGCCGCACGAAGCCTTGGACGGTCGCATACCTTCACAAGCCGCCGTATTCGTCCGGCTCGCACGGCTCGGAGCTCGACGCGCGGCGAGCGTTCGAGCCGATCTTCAAAAAGTACGACGTCGATCTCGTGATCGCGGGCCACGATCACCATTACGAGCGCTTCGAGCCGATCGGCGGGGTCCGCTACATCGTGACCGGCGGCGGCGGCGCTGCGACCTACCCGGTGAGTCCGGGCGATCACAGCGCGTTCGCCGAAGAGGTCATCCACTTCGTGTACGTCACCGTGCAGGGCGGCGAGCTATTGGCCCACGCCATCGACGGCAGCGGACAGGAGTTCGATCAGCTCTACATCCAGAAGGACGTCGCGGCGACGCAGTGACCAGCGTCACGGCTTCCGCCAAACCAACCGGGACCGCCGTCGATCCGATCTTCGGAATTCCCGAGCACAAGCGCTTAGGTCGGTGACCTCGCTCAGCCCGGTCGGGCGATCTCGGAGAGGTTCGCGACGGCCGAGGCGAGCGCCTCGGGATTGACCGGCTTGCCTATGTGGGTCGTGAAGCCGGCGCCGATCGCCTGGGAGCGATCTTCTTCGCGCGTAAAGGCGGTGAGCGCCATCGACGGAACCCAACCTCCTTCGGTGCGCGGCAGCCTCCGGATCCGGCGCATCAGCGAGTAGCCGTCTTCATCCGGCATGCCGATGTCGCTCACGAGTACATTGGGGCGGAAGATCCGGAAACGCTCGAAGCCTTCGGTCGCCGAGCCGGCGGTCTCGACGGTTGCTCCTGCGTCGGTCAGGACTGCGGCGACGAGCTCGCGAGCGTCCGCCTCGTCGTCGACGACGAGCACGCGCACGCCGCGAAGAAGGCCCGCCGCACGTGCACGCGGCGCGCTCGGCAGCGCGTCGCTCGCCTCTTCTGAAGGGGTGACCGCACGGATCGGAAGCGAGATCTCGAAGGTCGCTCCCTTCCCGAGGCCCGCGCTCTTGACGCTCACCTGACCGCCGTGCAACTCGACGATGTGACGAACGAGCGCGAGACCGAGGCCGAGACCGCCGACGCGGCGTGTGATGCTCGAGTCGGCCTGCCGAAAACGCTCGAAGACGTGCGGCAGAAACTCCGGGGCGATGCCTCGACCCGTATCGGAGACCGTCAGCACGAGGCTGGTGCCCTCTTGGCGGATGCCGACCTCGACCTTCCCGCCGGGATCCGTGAACTTCACCGCGTTGGACAGCAGGTTCCACACGACCTGCTGAATGCGTTCCGGGTCGACGACGAGGACGTGACTCGACGTGGTCGGTGGCGGCACGATCTCGATCCGTCTGGCGAGCGCAGACGGTCGCACCACCTCGATGGCCTGACGCGTAATCGCGACGAGATCGACGGGTCGCGGCTCGATGTGGAACTTTCCGGTGATGACGCGGGACACGTCGAGCACGTCGTCGATGATGCGCACCTGTGCGTGCGCGTTGCGATGAATGACCTCGAGCGGCTTCGCGAGCGCCGGGTCGGTGACCTGATCGCGCAAGAGATCCGCCCACCCCATGATCGCGCTCAGCGGTGTTCGGAGCTCGTGCGATACCATCGCCAAGAATTCGTCCTTGGCGCGGCTCGCCTCTTCTGCTGCCTTCGCCGCATCTTGGGCCTGAGCGTAGAGCTGCGCGTTCTCGAGAGCGGCCCCTGCTCGCCGGCCCAGCTCCTCGGCCAGCCCCACGTCATTCGCGTCGTATCGCCGATTGGAATCGGCGTACACCAATGAAATGGCGCCGACGATGGCATTTCTGATTCGGATCGGCGTGAGGATCGCCGACCTCAGGCCCATCGAGCGCAGCATCTCCAAACGGTCCGCCTCCGGTGCGGACTCGACGAGGACCTGATCGGTGATCACCGGAATCAAGACCGACTCGCCGGTTTCGAGCAATTGACGGAGCGGCCGCGACCGCTCCCGGGTCGCGGGATACTTCTCTTGGTATTCGCGCGCCAAAGCCAGCCGCGCCGGGTCACGGTGCGCAACCGCGACGCTCCGCACCTTGTCACCCTGGAGCAGCAACACCGAGCACCAATCGGCGAGGTCCGGAACGACGACGTCCGCCAGCGTCGAGAGCATCTCGTCCTGGTCCAGCGAGCTGGCCAGAGCGCCGGTCGCGTCGGCTACGTACCTCGCTTGCCGTTCCTGACGAGCTACTTGGTCGAGCACTCCCTGCAGCCGTTCGCTGAGCACCCGGTACCGCTCTTCGCTCTCACGAAGACGGCGCTCGGCCCCCTCGGCCATCTCGCGCGCCACCTGTTCACGCAAGAGGCGCCGCTCGGTCTCCTCTGCAGCCTGCCGGGCGGCACGCATCTGCTCCTCGGCCGCGTGCCTGGCGGTGAGATCGCGCGTCACCTTTCCGAAGCCTCGGAGGTTGCCCCGCTCGTCACGAAGCGCCGTGATGATGACGTTCGCCCAGAATCGGGTACCGTCTTTGCGGACCCGCCACCCTTCGTCTTCGATCCTCCCGACGTCGGCCGCGACCTCGAGCTCGCGCTGCGGCTTGCCGGCGAGGTTGTCCTCTTCCGTATAGAACCTCGAGAAGTGCTGGCCGAGGATTTCACCGGCCGTGTAGCCCTTGATCTTCTCTGCACCGATGTTCCACGTGGCAACGTGGCCCTCGACGTCGAGCATGAAGATCGCGTAGTCGACCACGCTCTCGACCAGCAGGCGGCAGTCGTCCCAAGACAGTGACGGCACGCTGGCGAGCCGGATTGGCTTCGAGGAGGGCATGGAAACGATGCGTCTCGACTTGCAATTCATCTCTAGCTCAGCCGGACCACGGCGCCAACGACCACGCCGCGACAATATCGTTGCAGGCCAAAGGATGTACCAATCCGCCCCACAGACTCCGTTGTGCCCCACATCGTCGGGGCACGGTCGCTGCACCCATCGAGGGCATGAAGCAGGTCGCGAGCGTGCGCGATTTCTTCGAGGGGGTCGTGGCGCGCGGGAACGAGCCGCAGCTGTCGCACCTCGTCGGCACCTGGGAGCTCGACGTCGAAGGCGTGGGGATCTGGAGGATCGCAGTCGATCATGGGTCGCTCTCGATGACCGAAGGCCCCGGTCCTTCGGAGCCCAGCTCGGAGCCGACGGCGCGCATCCACCTCGGCGAGGCCGAGCTCCTTCGGATCGTCCGGGGAGAGGGTCACGCCAACCTGATCACGGAGATTCTTCGGGGCGGGGTGATGGTCGAGGGGGCCCTGGGCTTCGCGCTGAAGCTCCACGCGTTGCTCCCGCTGGAGGAGGAGCCGTCATGAGCGCATCCGAAGTGGCAATCCTCGAAGGGAACACGTTCGTCGTCAGCGACAGGCGAGGCGACATCGAGGGGTCGCCGACCGACACACACGGGCTGTTCGTGGACGACACGCGCTTTCTCTCGCGTTGGGTGCTGACGCTCGACGGGCAAAGGCCGTCGATCCTCTCGACCGACGACGTCGAATACTTCGAGGTTCAGTTCTTCCTGGCACCGTCGAGCGGCACCATCTACGTCGACTCCGAGCTGTCGGTCATGCGCAAGCGCACGGTGGCTCGCGGCTTCGTCGAAATGATCACGATCGCGAACCACGCCGCGGCGCCGGTCGACATCGAGCTCCGCGTCGAGGCGGACGCCGATTTCGCGGATCTGTTCGAGGTGAAGGACGCGCTGAAGAAGAAGGGAACGCTCTACCGGCGGGCCGATCCGGGTCAGCTGGTGCTGGGCTATCGGCGCGAGGGCTTCGTGCGCGAGACCAGGATCGTCGCTTCGGGCGCGAAGATCGACGAGCGCGGGATGACGTTCGAAGCCCACATCGAGCCTCACGGCGAGTGGACGACTCGCATCGAAGTGAACGTCGCGGGCACGTCTCGCGGCGTGAAGGAGCCGGAGAGCGATCGGCAAGCGAGCCGCGAGGAGCGACAGCTCCGGATCGCCCGTGCGCTGGAAGAGGCACCGAAGGTCGAGAGCGATTGGCTCGACATCGGTCGCACCTACGAGAGGAGCATCATCGACATCGCGGCGCTTCGCTTCTTTCCGCGCGCCGTCCCCGGCTACATGCCCGCGGCAGGGCTGCCGTGGTTCATGGCGGTGTTCGGCCGCGACAGCATCCTGACCAGCTTGCAGGCGCTTCCTTTTGCGCCAGAGCTCGCCGCGACTACGCTCAGGGTGCTCGCCGGTCTGCAGGGTACGCGCGTCGACGCGTTTCGGGACGAGGAGCCGGGAAAGATCCCTCACGAGCTGAGGCTCGGTGAAATGACGGCGTTCGCCGAGCGCCCGCATTCGCCGTACTTTGGCAGCGCAGATTCGACGCCGCTCTTTCTGGTGTTACTCGACGAGTACGAGCTCTGGAGCGGCGACGATGAATTGGTTCGCCGTCTCGAGCACCCCGCCCGGGCCGCGCTCGCTTGGATCGATGGTCATGGCGATCGAATGAAGAACGGATACGTCTCCTACCAACGGCGCAACGTCGAGACGGGGCTCGAGAACCAGTGCTGGAAGGATTCGTCGAATTCGATAGTGTTTCGAGACGGATCGCCGTCGAAGCTGCCCAGAGCGTGCTGCGAGATTCAGGGCTACGCCTACGACGCCAAAGTGAGGGCCGCCCGCCTCGCGCGGACCATTTGGAACGACCGCGCGCTCGCGACACGGCTCGAAGACGAGGCGGCCGACCTCAAAGAGAGGTTCAACCGCGACTTCTGGTTGGCCGACCGAAGCTGCTTCGCGCTGGCGATCGACGGGGACGGCCGCCGGGTGGATTCGATCACCTCCAACATCGGCCACCTCCTCTGGAGCGGGATCGTCGACGACGACAAGGCGCCTCATTTGGTCCGCCATTTGATGTCGGACGCGCTCTTCTCCGGCTGGGGCGTGCGTACGATGGCCGAAGGCGAAGCCGGTTACAACCCGATCGGTTACCACCTCGGGACGATCTGGCCTCACGACAACTCGATCATCGCACTCGGCCTGAATCGATACGGCTACCGGGACGAGTCCGCACGCATCGCTTCGGGCAATCTCCACGCGGCGCGGTACTTCCGGCATCGGCTGCCGGAGGCGTTCGCAGGCTACCCGCGCGACAACACGGCGTTCCCGGTCGAGTATCCGACAGCCTGCAGCCCGCAGGCGTGGGCAACGGGCGCGCCGCTCCTGTTTCTCAGGACGCTGCTCGGCCTCGAGCCGCGCGGCAATCGGCTGACGGTCGACGCGTGCCTCCCGCCAGACATGGAATGGCTCGAGGTTCGCGGAATTCCCGGACGCTGGGGCGTCACGGATGCCGTCGGGCGCCGCGCAAAACCCGCCGAGCGCCGAACGGGCTGAGCGCTCACGCCGGCGAGCGGTCGCGGAGCCGATAGCCTACCCCCGGCTCGGTAACGACCCATTGGGGGCGCGCCGGATCCTCTTCGACCTTCTTGCGGAGCTCGGCCATGTGGACCCGTACGTAGTGCGGATGGGACACGTACGCGGGGCCCCATACCTCTTTGAGGATTTGCCGGTGCGTGAGGACCTTGCCGGCGTTCTGCGCGAGGAGGGCGAGGATCTTGTACTCGGTCGGTGTCAGGTGCACCTCTTTGCCGCCGACGGTGACCTCACGCCGCGCAAAGTCGATGTGAATCGGACCGGCATCGAAGGCCGGGCTGGGCGACGCGCCACGCGCCCTCTCGGCGTGACGAAGCGCGACCCGTATACGGGCCAGAAGCTCGTTCACGCCGAACGGCTTCGTCAGGTAGTCGTCCGCGCCGGCGTCGAGCGCCGCGACCTTGTCGGCCTCGCGCCCGCGAGCCGACACGACGATGATCGGCGTATCGGTGAACCCGCGGACCTCACGTGTGAGATCGATGCCGTCGCCGTCCGGGAGGCCGAGGTCGAGGACGACGAGATCCGGGCTGTGCGACGTGAGCAGCTGCATGGCCTCGGTCGAGGTCTGCGCCTCGACGAGCCGATAACCGTGCGACACGAGCGAAGCACGCAGGAATTTGCGAAGCGGCGCTTCGTCCTCGACCAGCAGAACGAGGGGGCCTTCGGTGCTCATGCGTCGACCTCCGGCGCGTCCGGAGGGCGCGAGGGGCGCCCCTCGGGCTGAGGAAGCCGAACACGAAAGCGAGCGCCGCCGCCGTCTCGGGCCTCGGCATGGAGGGTACCCCCATGCGCACGGGCGATCGCTCGACAGATCGGAAGGCCGAGACCGACGCCCGCCGCTGTCGGGTGCTTTCCTCGATAGAACCGCTCGAACACCTTCTCCTCCTGGCCGGGAGGGATGCCCGGACCGCGATCCAATACATCGACTTCGATCGCGTTTTTTCCCACGCGTGCCTCGACGGTGATCGGGCTCCCGGCCGGCGTGTACTTTGCCGCGTTCTCGAGCAAATTGACGAGGAGCTGCTCGAACAGGATCGGATCCAGGGAGACGAGAGGCAAATCGGGCGGGAGCGCGGTCTCGATCGTACGATCCTTCAGCTGCTTTTCCATGCGTGCCAGCGCAGTCCCGACGACCTCTTCGAGAGGCACCCATTCGCGCCTGAGGCTGACCGTATCGGACTCGAGCCGCGTCATGTCGAGCAGATTGGACACCAGACGCTCGAGCCTCTCGGCCTCGTCGCAGATCGTGCCGAGCAGCTCGGAGCGAGTGTCTTGCGGCAGCTCGACCTCGTCGCGAAGCGTGGTCGCCGCACCCGTAATGGCGGCCAGGGGCGTTCGGAGGTCGTGCGATACCGCGGCCAGCAGCGAGCTGCGAAGCTCTTCCGTCTTTGCGGCGAGCGCCGCCTGCCTGGCGCGCTCCGCGAGGTTGGTTCGCTCGAGCGCGAAGCCCGCTTGTCGCGCCAGCGTCTCGAGGAGCCCACGCTCCTCTGCGCCGATGTTGGCACCGTCGCCCTCTTGCAGCGCGATCACGCCTTGTGCCTCGGCTCCTGTCTTGATCGGAACGCACAACGCCGCGGCTCCGGGCACGGTATCGGTCCCGCGCCCCGCCGGCATCCTGTGCTCGAGCGCCCACTTCACGACGCCGAGGTCCTTTGGGTCGAGGCTCGCGCCGACGGGCCAGGCCGCGACGGAGCGCACGGTCTCCCCCGCGCCGGGAAGAAAGACGATGGAGCTCGCGCCGAACGAGTCCGCGACGTGGCGCGCGGTTATCTCGGCAATTCGCTTCGCATCGAACGCCGAGGCGAGATCCCGGCTGAGGTCGTAGAGGGCGCGCGTTCGCTCCTCGCGTGCCAGGGCCCTGCGCTCTTCTCGGCGGAGGCGCGTCGTCAGCGTGCTCATCACCAGACCGACGGCGAAGATCGTCGCGAACGTCAGCACATATCGGCCTTCGGCGATCGCGAAGGTGAACCGCGGCGGCACGAAGAGAAAGTCGTAGGAAGCGACCGAGAGCACGGCAGCGAACATCGACGGTCCTCGACCGAAAGCAGCAGCCGAAGCCATGACCGCGAGCAGGTACAGCATCTCGGGATCGGGCAGCGACAGAACCTCGAACAGCCCGAACGCCACTGCGCTCGTCACCAATACGATGCCGGCGGAGAAGACGTAGCGTTCCGGGTGCGGCGGCGGCGCCCCGGGCGCCGCTCGCGGCTCCCCACCCCTCGCAGCGGGACGCGGTTCGTCGCCGGAGATCACGTGGACGTCGATCTCCGCGCTGCCGCGGACGACCTCGTCGAGAAGCGAGCCCCGAACGAGGTCGCGGACCCTCGGGTGCGTCGGCTTGCCGATGACGATGCGGGTCACGTTGTGACGGCGCGCGTACTCCAAGAGCGCCGCACTGATCTTCGTCCCGCTGAGACGAACGATCTTCGCGCCGAGCGTCTCGGCGAGGCGCAAGTGTTCGTCGAGACGCTCCTGTGCGTCGCCGGCGAGCGCGGGCATCGCCGCGACCTCGACGTACGCTGCTACCCATGGTGCGCGGAGACCGGCTGCCATCCTGCGTGCCGCACGGACCAGCCGCCCCGATCCCGGCGCGGGTCCGACGCAGACCAGGATCCGTTCCGTCGTCGCCCACGTCTCCGCGACGCCGTGCTCCTCGCGGTACGCCTGAACGTCGACGTCGACGCGCTCCGCGGTGCGACGCAAAGCCAGCTCGCGCAGAGCGAGGAGATTGCCTCGCCTGAAGAAGCTCCGAGCGGCCAGATTCGCCTGCTCGCCGAGGTACACCTTGCCCTCTTTCAGCCGCAGCAGGAGCTCCTCGGGGGGAAGGTCGACGAGCTCTATCGAATCGGCGCGCTCGAGCAGCGAGTCGGGGACCGTCTCACGAACTTGCACGTGGGTGATCTGCGCAACGACGTCGTTCAGGCTCTCGAGGTGCTGAACGTTGAGCGTCGTGTGGACCTCGATCCCGCTCTCTAAGAGCTCGAGCACGTCCTGCCAGCGCTTCTTGTGCCTCGAGCCGGGGACATTGGAGTGGGCGAGCTCGTCGACCAGGATCACCTCCGGACGCCGGGCCAGCGCGCCGTCGAGGTCGAGCTCCTCCAGCGTTCTTCCTCGGTACTCGATCTTGCGGAGCGGCAGCCTCTCGAGCCCATCGAGGAGATCGGCCGTCTCTTCGCGACCGTGGGTATCGACCGTACCGACCACCAGGTCGACGCCCTGAGCGACCAGCCGCCGCGCGGACTCGAGCATCGCGAACGTCTTTCCCACGCCCGCCGCGAAGCCGAAGAACACACGAAGCTTCGCGCGGCCCTCACGCTCGGCTCGAGCGATCGTGCGCTTCAGCAGCGCGTCCGGTGCCGGACGTTCGTCGCTCATGAGCCGTCGGAGCACCGATGATACTCCTGACTGGCTCGAGAGACGTCAAGCCGCGCACGTTCGGCGTAGACCGTATGGCGCGCACCATTCTGCGCGTCAGATGCAGGCTTTGCGCCCCGACGGCACCGCCCGGAGGGGTGCTTCCGCCTCGCGCGCTGGCCACGTCCTTGCACCCGCGCCTCACACCTGATGACGGCCATCGACGAGCTCATCCCCACACCTCGGCGACTCGAGATCGACACGATCTATGTCCGCGCACCTGTCGACCGGGTTTGGGACCGCGTGCGACATGGCGAGCTCGGAAAGAGTCGCCTGGTGCGAGCGTTGTTCGCCCTGCGCGAGCTTCCGCGCCGACTCAGGCACGAGGCCGAGGAGCCGGAACGGTTCTCGATCGACACGTTCGCCGAGCACGATGGCCCAGGCTTCCGGCTTCTCGTCGACGAGCCGCAGCAAGAGCTTGTCGTCGGGGCGATCGGCAAGGTGTGGCTCCCCGAGATACCGTTCGTCTACGTCCGCGATCGAGCGACTTTCACGAGCTTCGACGAACCGGGCTTCATCAAGGTCGCATGGGCGGTGCGACTCACGCCGTTCGAACACGGCCAGACGAGGGTCGTTCTCGAGCTTCGGGTCGACGCAACCGATGAGGAAGCTTGGATCAAGTTCGTCGACTACTTCAGGCTCATCGGGCCGGGCTCACGCTTGATTCGCCGCGTGGTGATGCACGAGCTCGAGGTCGAGCTGGGAGCGGCGTGGCCGCGCCTCGAGGAGCGGGACCTCCCGGGTGACGCCATGATGCCCGAGGCGAACGCGCAGATGACGCATGCGATCACCGTCCAAGCGACACCGGCGACAATCTGGCCTTGGCTCGTTCAGATGGGCTGCGGGCGCGCCGGCTTCTATTCCGTGGACGCCCTCGACAACCAAGGAAAGCGAAGCGCCCGCGAGATCCATCCGGAGCTCCAAGCGCTGCGCGTCGGAGACAAGATTCCTGCGACGCCCGACGGTGACGCACACTTCGAAGTTCTCCGCTTCGAGCTCGACAGGATTCTCGTCCTCGGGGCCTGTTTCGACGGGAACGCCGAACGCCAAGCTCCGTTCTCCGCGCCTCTGCCCGACCGATTTTGGAGGACGACTTGGGCCTTTTTCCTCGAGCCCATCGGGGACCGCTCGACGCAAATCCACGTCCGAGCACGAGCCGCGTTCTCGCGGGGCGAGCGCTTGCATGCGGCGTGGATTCGGCCGGTGCACGCCTTCATGGAGCACCAGCAGCTCGAGCACCTCGCAGCCCGGGTCGAAGGTCGACTCCCCCGCGACGATTGGCGCGACGTCGCCGAAGGAGTCTCGGGTGCGTTCATCGCCGCGGCCGCGTTCCTGACTCCCTTCATGGAGCACGCTCGATCGCATTGGGGCCTCTCCGAAGAGGCCGCCGCCCGCGCGTATCCCGGGGACGGGCTCGTTCCGGCGCCGACGTGGGGTTGGACCCACGGCATCGAGATCGCGAAGGGCGCCGACGAGGTATGGCCATGGGTCGCCCAGATCGGTGCGGACCGCGCCGGCTTCTACAGCTACCAATGGCTCGAGAACGTCGCCGGCTGCAACCTTCGCAACGCCGAGACAATCCACCCGGAGTGGGAGGTCGAGATCGGAGACGGCCTCAAGCTCCATCCGGACATGCCTCCCTTGCCGGTCACCGCGGTCTCGAGAGGTCGCTACTTCATCGCGCACGCCAAGGCTCCGCGCGGAGACGGATCTCGACCATGGGTCGACGCGAGTTGGCTCTTCTTCGTCGAGCCGTTGACGATGCGTTGCTGCCGTTTCATCAGCCGCTACCGGTGCGCGATGTCCGACGACATCAAGACGCGGCTCTCCCTCGGAAAGATGACGATGGAGCCGATCGGCTTCGCCATGGACCGGCGGATGCTTCTCGGAGTAAAGGAGCGTGCCGAGCGAAGACCATGACCGCTTCTCTACCCGTCGAGGCACCGCCGCTCATCAGGATACGCGGTCTCGTCAAACGCTACGGCGACAAGACCGTCCTCGACGGCGTCGATCTGACCATCGAACGCGGCGAGACGGTGGTCGTCATCGGCGGCTCCGGCTCGGGGAAGAGCACGCTGGCCAAGCTCCTGGTCGGGCTCGAGCGCCCGACCGCCGGGTCGATTCTGCTCGAAGGCGTCGACCTGACCACGTTGGCAGACGACGAGCTCGCCGAGGCGCGTCATCGCTTCGCGATGGTGTTCCAGCGTCATGCCCTGCTCGACTCGATGACGGTGTTCGACAACGTAGCGTTCCCGCTCCGTGAAACCGAGCACCTCTCCGAACACCTCGTCCGTGACAAGGTCCGCGCCATCCTCGCCGAGCTCGGGCTCGAGCACGCCGCCGCGAAGCTTCCCGGCGAGCTCTCGGGCGGCATGGCCAAGCGCGTCGGGATCGCACGCGCCCTCGTCGTCGAGCCCGAGATCCTGGTCTATGACGAGCCTACGTCGGGCCTGGATCCGGTCACGTCGCGCGTCGTAGACGCCTTGATCGAGCGGATGCGATCGGAGCATTTCGTGACAAGTGTGGTCATCACGCACGACATGATCACCGCACACGACGTCTCCGACCGCATCGCCCTTCTTTCCCACGGAAGGATCGTCGCGAACGACGTTCCCGAGCGAATCTTCGAGGCGCACGAGGCCGAAATGCGCGCGTTCGCCGAGTCGAGCGGGATCGATTTTCATCGTCCGGGACCCCGCAATGCGCGAAGGCCGGCCGCCGAGATCCGCGCGGGATGGGAGCGTCGTCATGGCCAAGCGCCAGCGAAGCGACGTCACCGCTTCTGGGAGATGTTCGGGCCGGGCTGAGGCGGCGCCTTCGCGATCGGGATCGAGAAGAAGAACGTCGAGCCCCGACCCGGAGCGCTCTCCACCCAGATGCGGCCGCCATGGCCTTCGACGATTCCTCTGGCGATCGACAGACCGAGGCCCACCCCTCCGGTGGGATGGCGCCGAGCCGAGGAGAAGCGATCGAACAGGTGTGGGATCATCTCGGGCGCGATCCCAGGCCCGTTATCCGAGACGCGGAATCGGACCGCGCCGCCGCAGGGTTCGGCGCCCACGACGATCCGGCCACCCTTGTCCACGAACTTGAGGGCGTTGCCCAACAAGTTCTCGAACACCTGCAGGATTCGATCGCGGTCGGCGACCACCTCGGGCAAATTGGGTGGCGCGTCGACCTGAATCTCGACGTGGTGGGCCCCGGCGAGCGGCCGCTGTCCTTCGACGGCCTCCGAGAGCAGCGGTTCGGGTGCGACGCACGCCTTCTGAATCTGCATTCGTCCTTCGTCGATGCGGGCAGCATCCAACAAGTCCTCAATGAGCCGGCTCATTCGGGTGGCCGCTCGCTCGATGCGGGCAGCCGGCGTGCGATCCCACGCGTCCGCTGCATTCGACTGCTCACGGAGCAACGCCGTCTGGGTCAGAATGTTGCCTAGAGGGTTGCGCAGATCGTGGGCGACGACGGCGAGGACCCGATCGCGTGCGCGAACGGCTTCGCGCGCAGCCCGATAGAGCTGAGCGTTCTCGATCGAGATCGCGGCGCGCGCCGCGATGCTCTGGGCGAGCTCGAGGTCCCGCGCGTCATAGGCTCGCTCTCGTCCCATGGAGACGAACACCAATGCCCCGAGGAGTCGTTCGCGCCCGAGCAGCGGAACGGCGATGAGAGACCTGATCGACATCGCGCGCAGCGCCAAGAGGTGCTCTTCGTTCTGGGCGAGCCAGTCGGCGAGATCGGGCGGGCACTCTTGCATGAGGATCGGGCACTGTGACCTGAGCACCGGCCGCGCCAGGGACGGCCGACCTCGGTCGAACGGAGCGCGCATGAGCACGTCGCAGATCCACGCATTCGCGGGATTGCGCGCCGCCACCTGCACGCGCCTCACCCGGCCGTCCTCTTCGACGATGTCGACGACGCAAAAGTCTGCCAGGTTCGCGACCGCAAGCCGGGCAACCGTCGCGAGGGTCTCGCGATAGTCCAGGCTCGATGCGAGCGCAGCGCCCGCGTCGGACAAGAGCCTGGTGTCGGCCTCGCGCCGCTTTCGATCGAGGACGTCTTGCTCGAGGCGGCGCCTCGACGACGCCGCCTCTTGGTACAGCCTGTCGATCTGCGCGGCCGCGGCTTGCAGCTTTGCGTAGCTCCGCTCGACGGTCCGATTGGTGTATTTCAGCTGCTCGACGACCAGACCGACGCCCACGCCTGCCGCGACGAACACCCCGGCTGCTACGTAGCTCGCCGGCCTCGCGTTCACCATTTCTTGGAGGGGCACGAAGAACGACAAGACGAGCGCGGTCGAGAGCGCGGTCGCGGCGAGCGCAGCACGGAAGCCGCCCAGCCATGCGCTGATCAGGACGGCCGGATAGTACATGAACCAGACGTTCGGCCTGAAAAAGGTCCAGAATCGCCATTGAATGGCAAAAACGACGAGCGGCGGCAGGATCGACAGCACGTCGCGCACGATGAGCAACCCGCGCGCACGCGTCGGACGTCGGGTCTCGCGCCGGGGAGGCCTTGCTGAAATGGCCTCGGCCCCCTCTGCCGGAGCGGTGACCCCCATGCCGGTTTCTCCTGCAATCGGCGTGCGAAGCGTCGCTATCGGGTCATGTCAGGCGGGCGTGCTCGACTCAGCGCGCCCCGAAATGCCGAGCGCCAGCTCCATTGCGTGGAGCTCGGCGTCGACGTCTTCCCACCGCGCGATCTCCTCGTGCCGCTCCGACAGCTCGGTGCTGACCTCGTGGTACTCCGCGCGGTCGACGGTCTGGCGAAACGCCGGCATGAGGACCATGTCCTCGTGCGCCACGTGAACGCGGCTCAAGCGAGCGTAGCTGCGCAGCGTATTGGCAAGGCCCGCGTCGCGCTCCGAGCGGCCCTTCTCCACCCGCTGGAGGATCGTGTCGGTCATCACGCGGCCGCGGCTGTGATGGGCGCTGAGCGAAGCCACGAGGCTCTCGCGGGCGCCGGCCGCCTTCAGTCGCGAGAAGACGAGTTCTTCTTCGAGCAGCTCGTGCTGCTCCTCGACCAGCCTCCGGATCATTCGCGCCGCCGCAGCCGTCACCCCGGCCACGGTCACGAAGCCGGACTCGGCCCGGAACGGGATGTCGAGCGTGCCTTCCTCGCTCTCGAACCTCATGGCAGCTGCCTCGTAGACGAGACACAGCCGGCCGATCATGCCGTGCTCGCGCATGAGCTGCTCTCCCGCGGCGACGGGCGTGCGCGGCCTGCGCGAATTGGGGAGGCTTGCCTCGGGCCAAGCGGTGGCATGCCCCGGCACCGGGAACGGCGCTGGGGCCGAGCATCCTGCCAGCACACAGGCCCCGAGCGTTCCCAGAAAGCCTCTGCGGGTGGTATCGGCGGCACGCGGCCCGTAACGGTGCATGCACCAGGGGGTGCACCCGACGGGCCAAGCGCGAACCTCGTTCAGGGTGAGACGATCCGACCCGGTGAGCCCGCCGCGCCGAGCGAGCTGTGGCAGTTCATGCAGTTTCCGTCGTTCTGCGCGGCTTCCATCACCAGCTCGGTGTCCCCGTCGAGCACGCGCGCGGTGTACGGCTTCGCGAGCTCGCCTTCGTAGAAGAAGTTGCCGACCTCATTCGTGTCGAGCGAGATGACATTTCCGTCAGCTCCAGTCAGCTCGACCACGACGCCGTCGATGCCTTCGCAGTCGTCGTCATCGAGGTAGTCACCCATGACGGTGCCGGCGACGGTGTAGCGGGGGCCTTCCCCCTCCTCTTGGTGGCAGCTGATGCAGTTGCCGCCAGGTCGCATGTACTCGCCTTCGTCTCCGGGATCGGCCGCGGGCGCCGTCGAACAGTTCTCGGGTGAAGGCTCGCTCTCACCGTCGCTGCCGCCGCCGCATCCGCCGAGCAAGGCGAACGTGACGAGAGCGAACGCTACCGCACTGCTTGACTTCATGGCGTCGAGGTTGGCCGGCCGTAGAAGCGGCGCCAGACCGCGAAGAGCGATTGCCAACTTGTCGCGACGTAACGAAACGCGAGGTTCTGTGAATCAGGCGTGCGCGCCGCGCCGGCGGTGAGCCCAAAACAGCGCGCCGAGACCGGTGGCGATCACGAGCGCCTGAGACAGGAGGACGATGGACCGGTGCGACGGGGTCATTCGAAAGACCGATTCGGCGAGCCGCACCGTGAACCACTCGTAGGAGGGCGTCCCCGATCGATCGTGCAGATAGGCCCACCGGGCGATCGTCGTGAGGAAGCACTCTCCGAGCGCGTAGTGAGAGATCTGGTTGAGGACGACGAAGGCGATGGCGAACACGAGGTACGCATGGCTCGCGCGCGGCCAGCGGCGGCCCAGGAAGAGCAGGGGTAGCCCGACGACCCAGGCGACCATCGCCGCGGCGTGAATGAAGTCGACCATCGCTCCCAGCGCGTGCCACATGCAACAAGCTCCTTTCGTTCAACCTGGCAACGAGGGTGCCAAGCTGTCATCATCGGCGCCGTGCGCCGTCATGCGTTTCGCCTCGCCGGATCGATCGCGGTCGTCCTCGCGCTGGTCTTCGGAACGCGGGCCGCTTCGCGCAGGATCCTGTTTCCAACGCATGATTTGCGCCGCCACGAGGCGGGCGAGGGCGTGGTTCGGCACGCCCTCTCGGCCGCGGACGGTGCCTCCGTTCATGCGCTCGAGCTACCGGCGCCGCATAGGGCTCGCACCGTCGTCCACTTCCACAACAACCGCGAGACCGTGGAAGCCTGCCTCGACTTCGCGCGGGCGCTCCGCGCGCGCGGGCTCGGCGTCCTTTTGATCGAGTACCGCGGCTACGGGGTCTCGGCCGGTCTTTCCCCTTCGGAAGAGGGCCTCTATCTCGACGCCGAAGCGGGTCTGGAGATGCTCGCCGCTCGTGGCATCGGGCCCGACCGGATCGTCCTCTCGGGGATGTCGCTCGGTACCGGCGTCGCCGCCGAAATGGCCGGCCGCAAGCGCGGGAGCCGGCTGGTGCTGGTCGCCCCCTACACGTCGATTCCGGACTTGGTGACCGACGTCGCGCCGTTCGTTCCTGCGTCGGCGCTCCTGGCCGACCAATTCGAAACGCTCGAGAAGGCGCCCTCGATCGACCTTCCTACGCTGGTCGTTCACGGCGACGACGACGAGATCGTTCCCTTCTGGATGGGCGAGCGGCTGTCGGAGGCGATTCGGGGCGCGCGCCTCTTGCGTGTGAACGGCGGGCGCCACGGCGATCTCTTCGTTCGCGATCGCGAGCGGATCCTCGAGGCGATTTCCGCGTTGGCCGGTCCGGATCTCCCGACCTGATCGGACTGGCTCGGAAGATGCCTTACGTAAAGGCATGGACCGAAGCCCAACCTCGTACGCCATCCACGATCGTCCGGCACGCAGCAGCCTCTCCCCGACACGGGTCGAAGAGGTGATGACGCGGAAGCTCCAGACGGTACGTCCGACGGACCCTGTGGCGCTCGCCTCCCAATACATGCTCTGGGCTTCGGTCCGGCATCTGCTGGTCGTCGAAGGCACGAAGCTCGTCGGGATCGTCTCGGATCGCGATGTGATGGGCGTGAAGGCCGCCTCCACCGAGCGCATGACCGTTCGTGAGATCATGACCGGCGATCCCCTCGTGATCGAGCTCGACGCTACGCTCGACGAGGCCGCGGCGCGGATGGCAGCGCGGCGGATCGATTGCCTCCCGGTGGTACAAGGAGGCGCACTCGTCGGCATCCTGACGAGCACCGACATCCTCGCGGAGAGAGGTCGTCTGCTTCAGAAGGACCGCGCGCCCGGCGGCACGGTCCCTCATGTCGGCAGCATCATGCGAAAGAACGTCGCGTTCGTCACGCGCGACACCACGCTGCTCGGGGCGATCGAGAAGCTCCTTCTCGCGGACGTGCGGCATCTTCCGGTCCTGGATGAGGAGCTGCGCGTCGTCGGCATGCTCAGCGACCGTGACGCTCGCGAAGCCGTCGGCGACATCCGCGAAGCCTTGTACCGGCGCGACCGCACTGCCCTCGAGACGACCCGCGTGGAAGACGTCATGAGCCATACGCCGACGACGATCGGCGCCGACGCATCGGTGCTCGATCTAGCCGACGAGCTGATCGACGAACGCATCGGGGCCGTCGTCGTCGTGGACGACGACGACCGAATGCTGGGCATCGTGTCCTACCTCGACGTCCTGGCGTTCGCGTTCGGCCGGCTCAAAGCGAGCCAGTAGCTAGGCCGACTGGCGAAGCTGCTGAATCGTCTCCTTCGCCATCCGGACCGCGGCAGCGTAGGGCGTCGTCGACTCGCGCTCGGCGCGCTCGATTGCCGCGACGACCAAGTCGGCAATCTTGCCGGTCTCCTTGAATGCGCGACCTTCGTCATAGTCTGCCGCCACCGCGCCTCCTCCCAGCTCGGTGCCTTCTTGCGAGGCACCGATGACGCCGCCTGCGTTGAGGATGAAGTCCGGCAGGTACACGATGCCGCGCGCGGCGATGGCGTCGGCGTGTCGCTCTTCGGCGAGCTGGTTGTTGGCTGCGCCGGCGATGAGTCTGCAGGCCAGCTTCGGAATCGACGCATCGTTGAGCACCCCACCGAGGGCGCAGGGGACGAGCACGTCCACGCGCTGCTCGAGGATGCGGTCCGGCTCGACGGCGTGCGCTTCGGTCTCGGCAACCACCCGCGCTACCGCCTCCGAGCTCACATCGGCGACGACGATCTGCGCGCCCTCGCGCTTGAGCAGCGCGGCGAGGCGTCGTCCCACTCCCCCCACCCCCTGAATCGCGAACCTGAGCCCCGAGAGGCTCTTTCTACCCAGCGTGCGTTCGACACCGGCGCGAATGCCGACAAAGGCACCGTAGGCGGTGGGCGGCCCGGTGTCCGTCTTCTTGCCGACGACATAACGCGTCTCTTTACCAATGACATTCATGTCATCTTCGGTGGTGCCAACATCCTCGGCGATGATGTACTTTCCGCCGAGTCGCTCGACGAAGCGTCCCATCGCGCGCAGCAGCGCTTCGGTCTTGTCCTTGCGGGCGTCACCGATGATCACGCTCTTGGCGCCGCCTGCGGGCATTCCACAAAGGGCCAGCTTGTAGGACATCGCACGCGACAGGCGCAGTGCGTCCTTCAGTGCGGCGGCGTCATCTTCATACGGCCACATCCGACAGCCGCCGCCTGAAATCCCGTACGGCGCCGTGCTGTGAATCGCGACGATCGCGCGCAGCCCACTCGCCGGGTCGCGAAAGAACGAAACCTGCTCGTGGTCGTCGAAATCCGGCGCATCGAACACCGCCATGATCGGACGCAGCGCAGCAAAGGCCGCGCCACATCGTGTTCACGCTGGCAGCTCCGCTGGGGCGCTCGAAAGCGACGCACCAGAGGCACAGCGTGGCATTTCGGCAAGCCTCTACCTTACGATGCTCGATGGGTCCCGATTAATCGACGCCGCGCGAAGCGCAGCAAGGCTTCGTCTCCTCGGGGACAGGGATGGCGCCCGACGATACGACGGCCATCGCTGCGTGGACCGATCCGCTGACGATCAGGAGCAGGCCGGCGACGGCTCGGAGGGTAACGTGCTTGAGCCACGGCGTGATCCGTCCCGCCAGGAGGACGGCCGCGCCGATCGCCGGCAGGGTCCCGGCGCCGAAGGAGAGCATGACGACAGCACCGCCTTGTGCGGTGCCCGACGCGAGGGCGAGCGCGAGAGCCCCGTAGACGAGACCACAGGGCAAGAGGCCCCAGGCCGCGCCGCGCAAGAACGCCGGCGCCCGCCCGGGTGCGTGGCGAAGGAGCCAGCCGAGTCGCCCGGCTCGTGGAGCGGCAGCGGCGCGCGAGGAACCGCGAGCTCGGATGATGCCTGCGAGCCGGAGCCCCACGAAGATCAACGCCGCCGCAGCGACGAGACGCATCACGAGCTGCGCGTCAGCAAGGTGCACGCGCCTCGTGATCTCGCCTCCGAGCGCGCCGAGGGCTGCTCCGAGCAGCGAGTAGGTGGTGATCCGGCCGGCGTTCGTGGCGACCGCAACCTGGCGATCGACGCGCTCGTTCCGCGTACACAGGACGGCCGCGATGGGTCCACACATCGTCACGCAATGCAACCCGCCGAAGAGCCCCATCACGAACGCGCCGGTCGCAGCGAGGCCGCTCATCGAAGCCTCCCCAACGGGCCGACGAACTTCGCCTCGACGACGTGCGTCTCGCCGTCGGAACGACGAACCACGCGGAGCTTGACCTTATCCGACGGCGACGACGGCGCGCCGGCCGCCAAGCGGCGGACCGCGACCACCCGCACGCGGGTGTCACGCATCGGTGCGAGCACGACCTCGGTCTCCGAGATGGCGAGCTCGAGGCTCTCGCCGTCGGCGGGCGACACGTCGAAGATCTCCTCTCGGGTGCTCTTGTTGACGAGGTGCATCGTGAAGCTGTTCCTTTGGGCGCCCTCTTCGACGACGTACGGCGCGCCCTTCTCGCGAAGGAGCGACGCCTCGAAGCCCGTGCGGCGACTCGAGGCGAAGATCGTGGCGGCGAGCCCGGCGAGGCCGAGCAACGCATACGCGAGGAGGCGCGGTCGCCAGAACCGGCGTGGCTTGCCTTCGAGACCGCGCTGGGAGTCATAGCGAACGAGCCCGGTGGGCCGCTCGAGCTTGACCATCACCTCGTCGCACGCGTCGACGCAGGCCGAGCAGCCGATGCAATCGAGCTGCATACCGTTTCTGATGTCGATCGCCGTCGGGCACACCACGACGCACCGCCGGCAGTCGACGCAATCTCCGGCCGAAGGGTCCGCTGCCTTTCCGCGAGGCTCACCACGGGCGGCGTCGTAGCCGATGACCACGGTGTCCTCGTCGGTCAGCGCAGATTGAAGTCGTCCGTAGGGACAGACGATCAGGCAGAGCTGCTCGCGGAACCAGGCGAAGTCGACGTAGCAGAACGCGGTAATCGCCATCGCCCATCCGAACGCCTCGGGGTGTGCGGCCGGGCCGGCCCCCAACATGCGCCAGAGCGAGGGGAGCGAAACGAAGAGACCCAACGTGACGTGCGCGACGGCCAGCGACGCCACCAGGAAAGCCGCGTGCTTGGCGACCTTCTTGGCGATCTTCCGAGCGGTCCAAGGGGCGCGCGCAAGGCGCAATCGAGCCTCACGCGGCCCTTCGATGAGACGCTCGATGGGACGAAACAGGCCCTCCAAGAACACCGTCTGCGGACATGCATAGCCGCAGAAGACACGCCCCCACAGGCTCGTGACGAAGGCGAGCAAGAAGCCTGCTCCGGTGACCGCGAAGACGAGGAGCCAAGCGTCCTGCGCGTTGAAAGCCGCGCCGAGGACGTAGAACTCGCGACGTGCCACGTCGAGAAAGAGCGCCGGACGGCCCCCGATCTCGACGATCGGGAGCGCAATCCAGACCGCGACGAGCACCGCAAACACCACCAGCCGGATTCGGCGCAACCGTCCGCGCACGTCGGCGGGATGGACGAACGTGCGCCGTCCGTCCGCCGCCAGCGAGCCGGCACCGGAAGGCAAAACAGGGAGGTGTCGCATCGGCGCTTCTCAGGAACGCTTGTCGCCTTGGGGTGGCTTGCCGCCGGGCGCGTTCGTGTTTCGGATCGAGAGGACGTACGCCACGACCGCGCGCACCCGGTTCTCGCCCAGCTGCTTGCCCCAGGCGGGCATCTGCTTCGGCAAGAACCCGTCGCGCACCGTGGCGTAGATCGCCATCGGCTCACCGCCGTGAATCCAGTACTCGTCGGTGAGGTTCGGACCGATGCTCCCGCGCGCGCCGTCGGCGTGGCACGTCACGCAAGTTTGGGCGAAGGTCTCTCGTCCTTGTTCGACGGTCCCCGCATCCTTGGACAGGGTGATGAGCATCTCGGGCGTGATCTCGCCCGCGGCCTGAATCCTCTCCGCCTCGGCGGCCAGCGCCTCGCGCGCCTCACGTGCGTGCCGCGCCGAGGCGAGCTCGCCGAGCTTCATGTTGTGGTAGTAGGCCCAGTAGCCCGCGGCGAAGATGATCGCTCCGACGAACGTCGCGAGCCACCACCGCGGCAGCTGGTTGTCGCACTCCTGGATGCCGTCGTATTCGTGAACGACCTCATCCTGCTTCGGTTCTGGATTCACGACTCCTTCTCCTCTTCGTCGAGCGCCAAGGCGGCGCGGTCGTCGTAGGCACCGGCGCGTACGGAATAGGTACGGATGACCGTCATCACGAACACGCCGAGAAACACCAAGAGCCCGGCCAGCGGCAGGAAGAGCAGCGGGCTGTTCTCGAACATCGGAGCAATCATTCGTCCCATGACGATCTCCTCATTGACCGCTGGCGAGCGTCGGTGAGCTGGAGCGAGGCTCCGGTGGTTTCGGGGCCACGCCGAGGCTTTGCAGATAGGCCAGGATGGCGACCATTTCGCTGTCGGGCGCGACGGTCACACCCTGCTCTTCGAGGTCCTTTGCGATCGCCGCCGCCTGGCTGCGCGCGCTCGCTGCGGCGCCGTGCACGTCATCGACGCTGTAGGGAACGCCGACCAGACGCAGGCCACGGAGCTTCGCCTCCGTCTCCTCGAAGTCGACGCGATTGTCGAGGAAGTGCGGGTAGGCCGGCATGTTCGATCCTTCCGAGATGGCCGGCGGGTCCATAAAGTGCGAAACGTGCCAGGCGTTCGGGTTCTTGTTGCCCTGGCGCGCGAGGTCCGGTCCCGTTCGCTTGGATCCCCATTGGAAGGGGTGGTCGTACATCGACTCGTTCAGCGTCGACGGATCGCCGTAGCGCTGCTTCTCGAACGCCATCGGCCGGATCATCTGCGAATGGCAGGTGTAGCACCCCTCGCGGAGGTAGATGTCGCGGCCTTCGATTTCGAGCGCCGTCGAGAGCCGGGTCTCCGACACCTCTTTGGGCGTCGGCTTGACCAGGACCATCGGAACGATCTGAACCACGCCGCCGACGAGAACCGCGAGGATGGTGAGGACGGTGAAGACGAGCGCGCGGCCCTCGAGGATGCGGTGCCACGTCGGCTGGTCCGCCGGCGCGCCCCGGGCAGAGAGCGCCGTCACCACGAGCGTCACGCCACCGACGACCGCCATGACGGTCATCCATGCGATGCCCGTCAGGACGTCACCGGTTCCGACGCCGATCGCCAGGACGATGAGGACCGCCGAGACGACGACGGGCCTGCCGAAGACCAGCTTTTGCCAGGGGAGGCTCGGAGCGACGACGGGGACGACCACCTCTGCGGAGCCGTCTACGGCCGCGCCGGCGCGCGCCGTCTTGGCGAGGTTGTCGGCCATCATGTTCTTGCCGGCCTGGTTGTGGTGGGCGCCTACGAGCCGCGTCCAATACAGCGGTTTGATCGCGATGACGGTCTCGACGAAGCTCGGGTAGAGGAGGCTCCCGTCGGCGGCTTGCGCGCGCCACATGAGGCCCTGGGTGACGCCGCTCACCCACATCGAGATCACGTAGAGGAGGATCCCGACGGTGCCGATCCAGAAGTGCATGTCGGCGAGGCGGGTCGAGTAGAGCTTCGTCCCGAAGAGGCGCGGGACCATCCAATAGAACATGCCGGCGGCCATGAACCCGTTCCAGCCGAGCGCGCCGGCGTGGACGTGCCCGACAATCCAGTCGGTGTAATGGGCGAGGCTCGACACCGAGCGGATCGAGAGGAGCGGCCCCTCGAACGTCGCCATTCCGTAGAACGTGAGGCCGGCCGCGAAGAACTTGAGCACGGGGTCGGTGCGCAGCTTCGACCAGGCACC